>CAYMAR010000050.1:0-14802 GCA_964388465.1 uncultured Desulfobacteraceae bacterium | reverse complement strand
CCCGGCGCCTGGGCGCACCGTGCCCCCCACCCCCGCGCCAGGGCCGGCCCGGGCCCGGCCGCTGCAAAACGCATGGACAGCCGCGTCGGCCGGAAATCCGGGGGCAGGTCGTGCTGCATCCAATCATAAGCCGCCGGGGTCAGAACCGGGTGCCTCAGCCGAAGCTGGCGGGCGTGGGCCGGGGTTTCGGCGAACAGGTCCTTTTCGGCCCCGATGGTGGTGGTGAGCGAGGTGACCAGTTTCTCACGGATGGCGTCCAGCGGCGGGTTGGTGACCTGGGCGAAGAGTTGTTTAAAATAGTCGTAGAGCAGCCGTGCGCGCTTGGACAGAATCGCCGGCGGGATGTCGTCGCCCATCGACCCGGTGGGTTCAACCCCGCTGCGGGCCATGGGCTCCAGAAGAATATGGAAGTCTTCGGATGTGTAACCGAAGACCTGCTGGAGCGCGAAAAGCCGGTCGGGATCGAACGCCGGCGCGTCCGCGGTCGCGGATTCACCTTCCACGGTGACGAGGTTGGCCCCCAGCCACTGGCCGTAAGGCTGCCGTGCCGCAACCGCGGCCTTGATCTCCTCGTCCTCGACGATGCGGCCCTCGGCGGTGTCCACCAGGAACATGCGTCCGGGCTGGAGCCGGCCCTTGTGGGCGATGTTCTCCGGGGCGATGGGGACGACACCGGTCTCGGAGGCCATGATCACCCGGCCGTCACGGGTCACGGTGTAGCGGGAGGGCCTGAGGCCGTTGCGGTCGAGCACGGCCCCCACCCGGACGCCGTCGGTGAAGGGGATCGAGGCCGGACCGTCCCAGGGCTCCATCAGGCAGGCATGGTAGGCGTAAAAGTCCTTCTTAGCCCGGCTCATGGTACGGTGCTCCTGCCAGGCTTCGGGAATCAGCATCATCATGGCGTGCGGCAGCGAGCGGCCGGTGTGGTAGAGAAGCTCGAGGGCGTTGTCCAGAATGGCGGAATCGCTGGCTCCCGGTGTGGCGATCGGAAAGAGTTTGGCCATGTCCGCCCCGAACAGATCCGAACCGAAAAGGGCCTGGCGGGCGTTCATCCAGTTGATATTGCCCCGCAGGGTGTTGATTTCGCCGTTGTGGCACAGGAACCGGAAAGGCTGGGCCAGGTCCCAGGCCGGGAAGGTGTTGGTGCTGTAGCGCTGGTGGACGATGGCCAGCGCACTGGCCATGTCGGGGGCGGCCAGGTCCGGATAATAGGGCCCCAGCTGATCGGCCACGAACATCCCTTTGTAGACCATGGTGCGCGCCGAGAGGCTGGGGATGTGAAAATAGCTTTTCTGGGGCAGGTTCGAACCGCGCACCGCGCGTTCGGCCAATTTGCGGATGGTGTAGAGCTTGCGTTCGAATGCCCGCCGGTCGAGAAGACCCGGCCCCCGGCCGACGAACACCTGACGCACGGCCGGCTCTACCGCCAGGGCCAGCCCGCCGATGGCCTCGCGCTCGACCGGCACCTTACGCCAGCCGATCAAGGTCTGTCCCTGGTCCTTCACGGCGGCCGCGATCATCTCCCGGCAGCGGCGGCGCTGCTCGGCATGCGGCGGCAGGAAAACCAGCCCGGTGCCGTAGGCGCCGGCTTCGGGCAAGCCCAACCCCAGCTCGCCGCCCACGCGGCGTAAAAAGGCGTCCGGGAGCTGCACCAGAATACCGGCCCCGTCGCCGGTGGTGGCGTCGCATCCGCAGGCGCCGCGGTGGGTCAGGTTGACCGCCATCTGCAGGGCCGTCCGGACGATGTCGTGCGATACGCCGCCTTGGATATCGCAGATCATTCCCACGCCGCAGGCGTCGTGCTCCAGTTGGGGGTCGTAGAGCCCCCGGCGCCGGGAGGGGAGGCAGATGGCGTACGAATTGTTGGTCATCTCCATATGATCCCGTTGGCTACACGGCCGGGCAATGGGTCGTTTGCGGCCCATGGAACGCCCAAACCGCGATTGGTCTTGGGAAAAGTTCGGTAAGACCGACCGGTCGCGGCCGTTCGATCGGCGCCGTCAAACCGCGAATGCTTATGCAGAGCAAGTGTCATGCCAGCGGCGCCGAAGGTGGCCGCGCCCGTCTCGGGACCCGGTGCCAGCGGCGGGCGGAAGCGGCTGATGGCATCGGAAGGCGGCCTCCGGGGGTGGGCCAACAAGGGCATCGACCGCGGGCCATGATGACAATTATGTCAATAATTCGCGAAGAACCCCACAAAATTGTCGATATCAGTTAGGGCGCCTTCAAACCCGGGCGCCCCGGTCAGATCGGTGATCCGTTCGGGCCCGCCGGCTGGCCAGCAGAAACCACGCCAGGGCCGCCGCCTGCAGTCCAAGCATGACCCCGAAGCCGGCCCGGTAGCCGGCTACGGCGTAGCCGGACGCGCTACTCGGCCAGAGGTCGATGACCGCCCCGACGCCCCACTGGGCTGCAAAGGCCACGACAAAGACCAGAAGGTTGAGCCCCGTGTTCACGCGCCCGGCCAGCCGGGACGGAAAACGCTGGGACAGATCCGCATAGCACAGGATGCCGCTGGTGCCGAAAAACCCGAACAGCATCCAGACCAGCCGCACGTCCGGCACCCATCCGCAGACGATGAGGGTCTGGACCAGCATGAATACAAGCATGCCGAGAGCGGCCACTGTGAGAGGCCTCCATCCGGCGCGGCTCAGGCGATTGGCCAGAATGCCCAGGAGCAGGTAGCCGGCCGTCATGGACGCGGCCACCAGCAGGAGCGTTCCGGCCGTTTCGCGCCGGTCGAATCCGACGACGTCGCGCAGCCAGGGGCCGGACCACAACCCCTGGATCGCCAGATAAGCGGCCTGGGAAAGGGTCGCCCAGGGGGCGATCCGCCAGAAGACCGGGCTCGAAAAGACTTCGCCGATGCCAGCCAGCTGCGGCCGCAGCGATTCGGGCGGCTGGGCTTCAGTCTTGTCCGGAACCACGAAAAATACCACCAGGGCGACCGCCAGGGTCGCCAGGGCCAGCAAAACGAATACCGACCGCCAGTCCATGATCCCGAGCAGGAACTCGATCGGGGCGGTGGCCGACAAGGCCCCCAGCCCCCCGGATGTCATCTGGATGCCGTTGATCAACGGCAGCTGCGGGGCGGGAAACCACATCACGAAGGCTTTGAAGGCCGCCATCAGACAGGCCGAAACACCGAAACCGATGAGCGCCCGCCCCACGGCCAGGCCCGTGAGCGCGTCGCTGCGGGAGAAGAGATAGGCGCCGGCGGCCGCGAACAGGAGCAGCGTCGCTTCGATGCGACGGGGGCCGTAGCGGTCCAGCAACACGCCCAGGGGCAACTGGGAAGAGGCGAAAGCAATGAAATAGGCGGCGGTCAGGAGCCCCAGGCCCGAGGGGTCCACGCCGATATCGACGGCCAGGTTGGGTGCGATGACGGCGTTGACGGTACGGTAGAGGTAGGAAAGGAAATAGCCCAGTGCAAAGGGCAGGAAAATGCGGACCACCAGCAATGGCGTCAATGTCCGGTTGGCGGATGGCGGGCGGCTGCCGTTCAATGGATCATCGCCGTGGTTTCGGGTGGCGTCCCCCGGACCGGCAGAGGACGGCCGTCAGGATTGACGAAGCTTGACTGGCCTGGGTTTGCGCTGGTTTTCAATGCGACTCCGCTGTATGCCACGATCCCGACGCCGTGTAAAGCGCCCGTTGGCCAACCGCCTCCAGGGATGATACCGGTCCGGTTTTGGGGCGGACCCCGCGATCCACGGCCGGCAGCGGGCAGTAGACCCCTTGCCCCATATAGACGGCCAGCCCCATGAAGCGACCGGCGGCATCGTAAAATTCAGCCACGTCGCCATGCGTTCGCCGGGCGTCCCGGTAATCCGGATCACAGCCGTGCAGGATATTGTGATACATGCGGACGCGATGGCTCACCGGACCGCGAGGCGTCGGTGAGACGGTCTCCGCGACTTCGGATTCCCAATGATAGAATTTGACGTAAAGTACGCAATCCGGCCAAAGGGCCGCGCAGGCGTCGAAAAAGGGACGCAGGGGCACGCACTGTCCGTCCAGGGTCGGCAAGCAGTCCCAGGCGGGCAGACCCTCGATCCGGGCCTGGGCCTTGCGCAGGCAATCTCCCGGTGCCGATTCCGGTGTCGGTGCGACGCGGGCACAGCCCACCAGACCGAAAACCACCAGCAGCACAGGCAGACAAGCGGCACGATGACAAAACATTTCGGATCCTTTCGGCAGCCACCGCTGCCCCACCGGCGCCATTCGGCCGTATCCGGCCCGCCGGCAAACGACGCCGCAAGCGACGCTCTGCTCCCCCCGGTTTCTCGGACTGATTCGGGTCGAGTGATTCTCCTCCCGCCGCACGGGATGCTTCAGGTAGTCCCCCCCGGCGGGATCTTGATCAACTTGTTGGGTTTCAGATTTTTTCCTTGGGCCCGCGCCGCGCATCGGTATACCGACGGAAAAGACGCAGCCGTTCCCTCACCGTCTCGACAACGGCGTTGATTTCCGCATTCCGGGTCAGACGCCCGGCGGCCAGTATCAGGGCGGCCCCGAGGCCGCCGATCAGCGTGAGCGTTAAGAGGCTGCCGGTCATGGTCTGCGGGTCCAGAGCGGTCGCCAAAAAGCGTCTGCAGGCCTCGAGCAGAAAAAAAAGGGGCAGTGCCGCCAGGGCCATTTTGAGGTAGAATCCGTAGACGCCCGCGCTTTCCCGGTTGCCGGCGCGACGGTTCCAGATCATGTAGATGAAGAGCACCTGGGCCACCGCCGAGAAGGCGATCGCAAGGCCGATGCCGCCGGCCCCCAGTCCGCGCATGCCCAGATAGTAGACAGGCAGGCTGAGGATGACGGCCAGGCTCCCGTAGACGGTCGGCAGCATCGTGTTCTGACGGGCGTAAAAGCCGCGGTTGACGATGGTCTGCCCGGCGAAGCCGACGGCGCCGATCAGCAGGAAGCCGAGGATGTCCGCCGTGGCCGCCGTATCGGCCGCGGTGAAGCGCATGCGCTGGTAGATCAGGAAGACCAGCTCGCGGCGCACGGCCATGGCCACGGCCGCGAATGGGATCACCAGCGCAATATAGCGCAGCGCCTGGTTGAGCAGGCGGTTCATCTTCATCAAATGGTCCCCGGCGGCGAAGCGGGCCAGGAATGGGTAGACGGCCACGCCCACGGCCTGACCGAAAACCGCCACGAGGGCCATCATGATGCGGATGGCGTATTCGATCCGCGCAATATTCCCCGCGGGCAGGAAGCTGCCGAAGAGTTTGGAAAAAATCTCCATCGAGAAGGTCATGGTCAGGCCCAGCATGAGGGGCAGCGTCAGCAGGATGTAGCGGGCCAAATCCGGGTGGCGCCAGTCCCAGGCCGGGGTAAAACGCATACCCGCGCCACGGGCGCCCCAATACTGCAGCACGCAGTTGCCGATCAGGGCGCCGGCCAGAACCCCCCAGGCAAAGCCTTCGATCCCCATAACGGGCCCCAGGAGGAGCCCTCCCAGAATAATGCCCAGGTTGTAGATCAGCGGCGCCAGGGCCGGGATGAAAAACCGCTCCCGGGCGAACTGGACCGCGGTGAACAGGCCGCCGGCGAAAAAAAACAGCTGGGCCGGCAGGATGATGCGGGTCATGCGCACGGCCAGGGATTGGAACACCGGGTCGTCGCGGCCGGGGGCCAGCATATCGATCAGCGCCGGGGCCCCGAGCATGGCCGGTATGATCAGGAGCAGCAGCAGGCTGCCGAAGATCGTGAGGATCACCGACAGCACGCGCCAGCCCTCGTCCTCGCGGCCAGCGGCCAGGTAGCGCATCAGGATGGGGATAACGGTCACCGACAGGAAGCCGCTGGCCAGGATATGGTTGAGCAGTTCGGGCACCACGAAAGCCACCCGGTAGGCGTCCACCGCCAGACTGGCACCATCCGTGGCGGCGATCACGCCGTCGCGGACAAGCCCCATGACGCGGCTCAATAGAATCGAGCCCATCATGATCACCGAGGCCGCGCCCACCTTGCGGCCCACGCCGCCGGAACGGCCGTTGGGGTGATCTTCGGAATTGGTGCGGGTGGCCTTCATGGCCCCTGTATATGGGGGATTGGCTGCTTTGTCCACTCGATTGGCGGATTCTCGCCGGGCGGTCTTGCCGGAAGCCGCGTGGGCCGCCGGCTCGAAGCCGTGCGGCGATTTTTGCTTTTCAAACGGCCGGGATGAGACTATCTTTTAAATTTAACCCAAAAGCGCTTAGGGCGGAAGCGGCCGCTGAGCCGGCGACACCGTGCCATGGGCCCCGCGCATGGGGCGATCACAGCGAATCCAGGAGGCGGGAAGAAGACCCCGTGAAACTCAAAGCTGTTATATTCGATCTGGACGGGACCCTTCTGGACACCCTGGATGACATTGCCGACGCCGTCAACCAGGTGCTGACCGACCGGGGGATGAAACCCCACAACCGCGAGGCCTATCGCTGGTTTATCGGTGACGGCAGCCGTGTCCTGGTGACCCGTGCCTTGCCGGAGGAGTGCCGCGGCGACGCGGAGGTCGACGACTGCCTGGCCGCATTCCGTGAACGCTACGCCCGCAACTGGCACCGCCGAACCCGACCCTACGAGGGGATTCCCCGCCTGGTGGCCATGCTGCAGTCCGCCGGCACCAAAATGGCCGTCGTTTCCAACAAACCGCACAATTTCACCGAAACCTGCTGCCGGCATTATTTTCCTAACCGGCCTTTCGATTTCGTCCTTGGCCAGGAGCAGGGGCGACCGATCAAACCCGACCCGTACCCGGCGCTCCAGGCCGCGACCCACCTGCGCATGCCGCCCTCCGACTGCCTGTTCCTCGGCGACAGCGGGGTGGATATCGAAACCGCGCGGCGGGCGGGCATGTTTCCGGTCGGCGCCCTCTGGGGTTTCCGCCGCCGGGATGAACTCGAAGTTGCCGGAGCGGCGGCCTGCATCGACCATCCCCTGGACCTTTTGAAGTGGCTGGATGACTGATCCCGCTGGCCATATTGCCGCCGTCGCCCTGGGCGGCTTCGCGGACTACCGCGAGCGGTTTGCGGCGCTCACCCAGCGGGCGCCGATACATTTCCGCCGCGCCGACTGGCATGGCATGCGCCGCGACGCCGCCAAACGCCTCGATGTCTACCAGGAGTGCCTCGATCGGTCCGTCGACGACCTGAACGTCACGCTGCCGGCCGCATCGAACACCCGCGCTTTGTGGCGCCGGGCCAAAACACGTTTCGAAGAGCAGGCGGCCGCCACAGCAGACCCCGATCTGGCGGAAACGTATTTCAATTCCATCTCGCGCCGCGTGCTGAAGACGACCGGGATCGACCCCGAGGTGGAATTCGTGCGGTCCCGGGGACCGGTCCAGGCGCCCTTGCGACCGGATGTGGATTGCCGCACGTACACGCTGGATGGGCGATCGCCCGCAACGCTCTTCCTGGACGTCCTGCGGGACGCCGATCTCCATAGCGCCCTCGCCGACCCGGCCGGTGACGCCCAGCGGATCGCCCGCAGCTTGACGCGAAAGGTCACCGGCCTGCCCGACGACGCCCGCCTGACCATGCTGGCGACGATCTTCTACCGCGGCATGGGGGCCTATCTGATCGGCCGTCTGGCGCTGCCCGGCCGAAAGGCGCGCCCCCTGGCGATCGCTTTTGTCCATCGCCACGGTCGCGTCGCGGCGGACGGCTTGATCGCCGACGAGCGCGGCATCCGGATTCTGTTCAGCTACACACACTCCTATTTCCTGGCCGCTACGGACAACGTCGGCGGGCTGATCGGGTTTCTGCAGACGCTCATGCCGCGGCGACGCCGGGCCGAGCTCTACATTTCGCTGGGCTACAACCGCCACGGCAAAACCGAACTCTACCGCGACCTGACCCAGCATCAGAACGCCTGCCGCGACATCTTCGAAATATCCCCGGGTAAAAAAGGCATGGTCATGGCGGTGTTCAACATGCCCAGCGACGACCTGGTGTTCAAGGTCATCCGCGACCGCTTCGCCAAACCCAAACGCACCACGCGCAGCGAAGTGATCGCCAAATACGATTATATCTACCGCCACGACCGCACCGGCCGGCTGCCCGACACCCAGACCTTCGAACATTTGAAATTCGGCCAGGGCTGCTTCCATCCCGAGGTCCTCGAGGAACTTCGCGGGACCGCCGCCCGCTCCATCGCCTTCAACGGGGACGAACTCACCCTGAAGTTCGTCTATGTCGAACGCCGCGTGACACCGCTGGACGTCTTTCTGCAAACCGCCGACGCCGACAAGGCTGCCGCCGCCGTCATCGACTTCGGCCAGGCCATCAGAGATATGGCGGCCAGCAACATCTTCCCGGGCGACATGCTGATCAAGAACTTCGGGGTCACCGAACTGGGCCGCGTCATTTTCTACGACTATGACGAGATCTGCCCGCTGACCGCCTGCCGCTTCCGTCGCCAGCCCCGCCCGCAGGCCTATGCGGACGAGCTCTCCGCCGCGCCGTGGTACCTCGTGGACGACAACGACGTCTTCCCGGAAGCGTTCCATTCCTTTCTGGGCCTTAAACCCGCGCTGCGGGAAATCTTCCTCGCGCACCATGCCGATATCTTCACGCCTGAATTTTGGCAGGCCCATCAACGCCGCATCGAATCGGGCAATCTCGCTCACGTCTACCCCTACCGGCGCTTCACGGACGATTGAGCACCACCGCACCCAGGCGGAGGGCCTCAAGGACGCGCGTGCAACGGCGGCCATTCCCTCGTGACGCCCCTGTTCGCTTCAAGGCCGAAACGGCGGCCAAAGACAATCGTTCGGGGCGGCGGGTCTTTGGTCCGCGGCCGCCTCGCGCCACGGGTCGACAGGCCGGCCGACGCCATGATCCGCAGCCGCGCGGATGACAGGAAAAACCTGGTGGGCACGACTGCTTAGCATTCATTAAAAAAGCTTGCTTGCCAACCTCCGCACCCGTAGTTAATTTGAAGAGCAATTGACCCGGATCCAGTCCGCGCGCGCTGATGCGTATCGAACGGCCGTCCCCAATCAAAGCGTCAGTATATGCTCGCGATGGCTTGGAAACCGACTCACCGCGACCGTACCGACTTAAAACAATTAGCCGGCGATCACCAACCGCCCCCAATAGAGGAGGATCGGCTCATGGACGCATCCTTGAACGTTGAAGGCATCGACGTGCAGGCCCCCGTACCGGATGCCTTTACCCGCATCTTGACCCCGGAAGCCCTGACTTTCGCGGCCACCCTGGCCCGGGAATTCGAAGACCGCCGCCAGGAGCTGCTGACTCGCCGCGTGGCCGTCCAGGAGGCCATCAATGCCGGCCAGCTCCCGGACTTTCTTGAAGAAACCCGCGAAATCCGTGAGGCGGAATGGAAAATCGCGCCCGTGCCCCAGGATCTCCAGGACCGCCGCGTGGAAATCACCGGCCCCGTGGACCGCAAAATGGTGATCAACGCCCTCAATTCGGGGGCCAAGACCTACATGGCCGATTTCGAGGATTCCCACGCCCCCACCTGGGAGGCCACCATTCAGGGCCAGCAGAATCTTGTGGACGCCGTCAGCGGATCGATCACTTTCGACAGCCCGGAAGGCAAACATTACGAGCTTCGCGACGATCCGGCCGTGCTGATCGTGCGCCCGCGGGGTTGGCATCTGCCCGAAAAGC
The DNA here is from genome assembly GCA_964388465.1 of uncultured Desulfobacteraceae bacterium. Classification (GTDB taxonomy): domain Bacteria; phylum Desulfobacterota; class Desulfobacteria; order Desulfobacterales; family UBA5852; genus JABZFP01. The sequence goes on along the minus strand of CAYMAR010000050.1, from coordinate 5,182 downwards.
ACGTGATCGTGGACGGACGCCCCATCTCCGGCAGTCTGTTCGATTTCGCCCTCTTTTTCTTTCACAACGCGCGCGCACTCGTGGCCAACGGAACCGGTCCCTATTTCTATTTGCCCAAACTGGAGAGCCATCTGGAGGCACGCCTGTGGAACGACGTCTTCAGGCGCGCCCAGGACCTGCTGGGAATCCCCCAGGGCACCATCAAGGCCACCGTCCTGATCGAGACGATCCTGGCGGCCTTCGAGACCGAAGAAATTCTCTACGAACTCAAGGACCACATGGCCGGCCTCAACTGCGGCCGCTGGGACTACATCTTTAGCTTCATCAAAAAATTCAAGCGGCGCCCCGAATACATTTTCCCGGACCGGGCCCAGGTCACGATGACGCGCCACTGCATGCATGCCTACTCGCTCCAGGTCATCAAGACCTGCCACCGGCGGGGTGCCCATGCCATGGGGGGCATGGCCGCTCAGATCCCGATCAAATCGGATGCGGCCGCCAACGAAGCCGCCCTGGCGCGCGTGCGGGAGGACAAGATCCGCGAAGCCACCGACGGCCACGACGGCACCTGGGTGGCGCATCCCGGTCTGGTGGCGCTCGCCCTCGAAGAATTCAACCGGGCCATGCCCGAGGCCAACCAGATTCACCGCCTGCGCGACGATGTCCCCGTCCAGACCGCCGACCTGCTCAAATGCCCCGGCGGCACCATTACCGAAGCGGGCCTGCGCAGCAACATCAGCGTCGGCGTGCAGTACATGGCCAACTGGCTCAGCGGCAATGGCTGCGTGCCCCTCTACAACCTCATGGAGGATGCCGCCACAGCCGAGATCTCCCGCACCCAGGTATGGCAGTGGGTTCATCATCCCCGGGGAATCATGGAAGACGGCCGCAAGGTCGACGTCGATCTTTTCAAACGCGTGATGCAGGAGGAGATGACCGCGATCCGTTCGGCGTTGGGGGACGAAGCCTACGCGACCGGCCGCTTCGAACTGGCCGCCTCGCTCTTCGACGACATCATCACCCGCGAAGAACTGGACGATTTCCTCACATTGCGGGCCTATGAACACCTGGATGGATAGCGATCCGCGATTTAGAAACCTGCCGTCGTCATCGACAGCGCTCGAATGCGCCTAATAAGGAGGATAAATGCTATGGCCCAAACCATCGAAGAAGCCGGGGTTGAAATCTCCGAGCGCCTGACCTGCCACATGATCATGCCGGATGAAATCGACGCGGTCACCCAGGAATGGGAAAACGATCCGCGCTGGAAGGGCATCGAACGGCCCTACAGCGCCGAGGAAATGCTCAAGCTGCGGGGCACCCTGCGCCTGGACTACACCTTCGCCGCCATCGGCGCCAAACGCCTGTGGCACCTCCTCAACACCGAAGACTACGTGGCCGCCCTGGGGGCGCTGACCGGCAACCAGGCCGTCCAGCAGGTGGAGGCCGGCCTCAAGGCCATCTATCTGAGCGGCTGGCAGGTGGCGGCCGACGCCAACCTGGCCGGCGAAATGTACCCCGACCAGAGTCTCTACCCGTCCAACAGCGTGCCGGCGGTGGTGCGCCGCATCAACAACGCCCTGCGCCGCGCCGACCAGATCCAGGTGCTTGACTGCCGGGCCCCGGGGCCCTACTGGTTCGCCCCCATCGTGGCCGACGCCGAGGCCGGTTTCGGCGGCCCCCTGAACGCCTACGAACTGATGAAACAGATGATCGAAGCCGGGGCCTCGGGCGTGCACTTCGAGGATCAGCTGGCCTCGGCCAAAAAGTGCGGCCATTTGGGCGGCAAGGTGCTCGTGCCGACCGGTGAATTCATCACCAAGCTGGTGGCCGCGCGTCTGGCGGCCGACGTCTGCGGGGTCCCCACCATCCTCGTGGCCCGCACCGACGCCGACGCGGCCACACTCCTGACCAGCAACATCGACGCGCGCGATCAGCCGTTCATTCTGGACGCGCCGCGCACCAGCGAAGGCTTCTATCAGGTCAAAAACGGGATCGAGCCGGCGATCGCGCGGGCCCTGGCCTATGCGCCCTACGCGGACATGGTCTGGTGTGAAACCTCCAAACCGGACATGGCCCAGGCCAAGCGCTTCGCCGAGGCGGTCCATGCCAAATTCCCCGGCAAACTCCTGGCCTACAACTGTTCGCCCTCATTCAATTGGAAGGCCAATCTGGACGATGCCGCCATCGCCAAGTTTCAGCGCGAGCTGGGCGCCATGGGGTATAAATTCCAGTTCGTCACCCTGGCGGGCTTCCACGCCCTGAATCTGGGGATGTTCAACCTGGCGCGCGCCTATCGTGAGAAGGGCATGCTGGCCTATTCGCAATTCCAGCAGGAGGAATTCGACCAGGAGAAAAAGGGCGGCTATTCGGCCATCACCCACCAGCGCTTCGTGGGCGCGGGCTATTTCGACCGCCTGATGAACGCCGTCACCTCGGGGCAGACCTCGATCGCCGCCCTGGCGGGCTCCACCGAGGAAGACCAGTTCTAAATCGGATTCGCGCCAGCTCGGAGCCTCTCCGATAGTGCGCCAACCAGCCACCGAAGCCGGCGCCCCTTGCCCGTCGGCTTCGGTCTTTCCATTCCCGGTCCAACCTGATAATCAGATGGACTTCGTCGTCGCGCCAGTGCCCGCGAAAGCCCCCGAGGCGAATGGCGCTTACCTTCTCAAGCCGGGATAGGATCATGACCTGGGACTTCGAGACCCCACCGGACCGGCGCAACAGCGCCAGCCAAAAATGGGATAAATACGCCCAGCGCGACGTCATCCCGCTCTGGGTGGCCGATATGGATTTCACCAGTCCCGAACCGGTCCTGCGGGCCTTGCACCAACGGATCGAACACGGCGTGATGGGATATACCCTGCCGCCGGCCTCGCTGGTGACCGCCGTTCAGGAATACCTGCATCGCCGCTATGCCTGGACGATCGAACCCGACTGGCTGGTTTGGCTGCCGGGCCTCGTTACGGGCTTGAACGTGGCCTGCCGGGCGGTGGGATCGCCGGGGGACGAGGTGATCACGGCCACACCGGTCTATCCGCCTTTTTTGACCGCCCCGGTCCACGCCGGGCGCCAACGGGTAGCGGTGCCCATGGCCGCCGACCGCGACCGCTGGCAGTGGGATTTCGACCGTCTGGATGCAGCCGCCGGTTCGCGCGCGCGGCTTCTGCTGCTCTGCAGCCCGCACAACCCCGTGGGCCGAGTTTTCTCGAAGACGGAACTCGAACGCCTGGTGGAATGGTGCAACCGCCGCGACGTGATCATCTGCTCGGATGAAATCCACTGCGATCTCGTGCTGGACCGCGAACGCCCCCACATCCCCACGGCCACGCTCAACGCCGCCGCCCGGGACCGCACCATCACGCTCATGGCCCCCAGCAAAACCTTCAATATCCCCGGGCTGGGCTGCGCCTTCGCGGTGATTGCCGCCCCGGAACTGCGCCGACGCTTCCGGCGCGCCATGGCCGGCATCGTGCCGTCCGTCAATCTCATGGGGTATGTCGCCGCCGAAGCGGCCTACCGCCACGGCTGGGCGTGGCATGCCGCCCTGCTCGAGGTGCTGCGCGCCAACCGCGACCGGGTGCACGCGGCGGTAAGGGCCATGCCCGGACTCGCCACTTGGCCGGTGGAAGCCACTTACCTGACCTGGATCGATGTCCGCCCGAGCGGCATCGAACAACCGGCGGCCTTTTTTGAAGATGGCGGCGTGGGACTTTCCGACGGCGCCGAATTCGGGCTCCCTGGATTCGTCCGCCTGAATTTCGGCTGCGCGCCGGATCTGCTCGAAAAAGCCCTGGCGCGCATGGCAGCGGCCCTCGGCGCGAACGATCAAACCCTATAACACCCTGCAAAGGGATGAACGCCCGCCTTGGGTTTCACGCGGCCTTAGTTTTCGTCTTCCTCCTCCTCGCCGTCCCGGTATTGGCGTTTGCGGTGGCGGAAACGCCAATAAGCGCCCACGGTGACGAGCGCCGCCGCGAAGAAGAGAAATCCGTAGACCTGTCCGGCCAGGCCCGCCATCCACGAACCGGGCCCGCGCAGGCCATCCCGCCATTCCATTTCGACGTCGGCCAGCCGTATGCCGAGGGTCTCCTCGAAGGCCTCCCCGGGAGACGCACCGGCCGCCAACGACCGCAGCAGCATGCGCAGCCCTTCATCGCCGAACCGGCGCACCAGATAATTGACGAAGCTGCGGCTCTGCTCGTAAGCCAGCTGAAGCCCCCGGGTGTTACGGGGAAACGTTTCCGCCAGCTCAGCCAGATCGAAGAGACGGCCGCCGGCCGCGGCCTGGGGCAGCAGGGCGCGCTGCACCGCGGGGAGATATTCGGAGAGCCCGTCGCTGGCCCACTGGGCCGTGCCCTCGTCCAGCCAGCGCGGCAGACGGCGGTGGGCAATGGCCTGGTGTAGCGCCAGGTGGGCGTATTCATGTTTGAGGGTGGCGTAAAGGTCACCGGCGGGCTGGTCCAGGCGCGACATGTCCAGAACCACCAGCTGCTTGCGGGGAACCGCGAAGGCCGTAAACCAGGACCGGCCGCCCAGGCGGTAGTAGGCATCACGGTTGGGGGCCGTCACCACGGTCGGCCGGATGGAAAAGGTCAGTCCCAGCTTGCGTTCCAGATCGGCGATGATGGCCGGGCTTATGGCGGCGATGCGCTCGGCCCGGTGTTTCAAGGCCGGGGGATGGATGATCCGCACGCGGGGCGTTTGCAGGACCGCGTCGGCCCGAGCCGTCGCGACGGCGGCCAGCCCGAGCGCCAATAGCAGGATCGACAGACGCACACCCCTTCCGAAGGCCTGGGCCGCATCGATGCCCCCGATGTCAGCGGCGCGTTTACTTGCCTGGCCGGATTGGTTATAATACCCTCTAAGCGGCACGATGCCGCGCGGCCCATGGTGCCGAGGAGGACGCCAATTGGAACCCGGCGAACTGGTCAACATCCTGACGGCTGTTCTGGCGCTATCGATCGTGATCCTCGCGATACGTATCTTCCGGGGGGATATCAGTGACAACAGGGGCGGCTTGGTATTTGCCATCGTGATGCTGGGTGTGGTCGTCTATTTCATCCACTCGGAATCCGGTATGCGCGTGATCGAGCATGTCATCGCCAGCCTGTCCCCGCCGCCGCCCGAATGAGGACGGGCCCGAGGCGAGAACGCCGCCCGGGGCCGCAAGATGCCCCTT
>CAYMAR010000049.1:5107-15109 GCA_964388465.1 uncultured Desulfobacteraceae bacterium | reverse complement strand
CTGGCCATCGTCAAGCATATTGTCCAGGCCCACGGGGGACAGGTCACCGTGGACAGCAAACCGGGCCGCGGCAGCACTTTTTCCGTTCTCCTGCCGTCCTGAGCGCGCCAATCAGCGGCTATGGATAGAAAATCCGGCCGCATCGGCGCCACGGCGCGTGGGTTGGTTCGCCCGGGTGTCTGGAAGTGGATCCGAATTGGGATGTCAGGCCGGCCGTATGGGCGCAAGCCGGGGTGGGTCCTCAGCGGGAATGACGACGGGAAACGGCGCCGCCGGCACAGGGCGGGCCGCGGTCAGCTTTTGGCGGCCTGGCGGATAAATTTCACCCCGATGCCTTCTTCTGTGATCCGCACCACCTGGCCGCGGACCTTCACCGGTTCGGCGTGGCGGGTGGGGGTGAAGTTCAGAAGGATCTCCTGGCCCACGTTGAACGGCTCGGCGGTTTCGATGAACACGCCGGTGGGGCTGATGTTCTGGATAACGTCCCGATAAGCGCGATCGTGGGTGGCGTAATAGACGGTCAGGTGGGTGTTGCGTCGCTTGTGTTTACGCGTCTTGCGGGTCTGTTTCTTCTCGAGTTCCTCCAGCAGGCTCATTTGCTCCTCGAAATCCATGTCGGTGATGAGCTCGAAAAGCCTGAAGGTCACGTCGGTTTGGCGGCTGCCGCGGGGCGCGTCTCCATCCATTATCCCCATCCTTCCTGTCGAATGGTTGATCCTTGGTGCACAACCGCACCGGCCGTTTCACCCCTCCGGCCAACGATGAAACGCCGGGGCGCTCGGGTTTGAGCGGGCGATACCCGCGGGGTAAGCAACTATAGCTTGCCAGACGGACGAAAGTCCTGCCGGTTGCCGCGTGCCTGGCCATTTTACCCTGTGCCCCTTGAGTATAAGTAATTATTCATTTTGTTGTCAAAATAAAATCCGCAGCGCCGCGAAAGGCCTCCGGCGGCCATCCACATAGGCAAAACCCGCATTTACCAAGAAATAGCGCGATTTTAATGTCCCGCCAACAATTCGGACCGAAGATTCCCTTGCCAGCCAGCACAGGCCCGTCAATCAGCCGTTACGCAGGGAGACGCCGATTCTATGCCCCGAACTGGCCATGCGACCAACGTCATCCGGCCCCACGCGTTTGATGCCGTTCAACAACGAGACGGTGATCGTCTGGTCGATGCCCTGGGGGTCGACCGACGCACCCCCGACGCCCTGCTGCGCACGCTGCCCTTCGGGCCCGGTGACACCACGGCCGGCGTGGAGAATGAAATTCAGGCAGCGGTCAGCGGCGCCGGCAACCGCGTCGACCTGGCCCTGACCATTCGGGAATCGGACTTTTTCGAAAATATCCGCCGAATGGCCATCAGCGGCGACACCACGCCGCGTCTCAAGGAAGACCTCGAGCGCTATCTGGAAGAAAATCCTGAGCGGTATTGGGAAAACAGCTGGGTCCGGTTTCCCCGGCAGACCATGTCCGCCTACACGGCGTCCGTATTCCGCCACGACCTTCAGGCCGACAAGCAATGCTGCGGTAGCGCCCCGCGGCGCGACTGCGAACGGTTTAGCTGCCGCCACGGCGGTGAGGATTTTCTGCGGGTTCCCATCAGCTACCTGATGAAACTGGCACTGGCCGAATCCGTCGCCGACCGCAGGGACGGCGATCTGCTGCGGCGGGAAGCCGAGCGGCTGATGGACCATTTCATCAGCGACAACACGTCGCCCGAAACCCATTCCTTCTATCTCAGCCGCATATCGCCCGTGAGCGGCAACGGGCAGGCCATCGCGGCCGAAACCTCGCGGCGCATGCTCTTCTCCCAACTACTGGTCATGTTCGCCAACCAGCGGTTCAAGCTGCGCGAATGCGGGCAGCGCGCCGTCATCTACATGGCGCCGCATCCACCCCAGCGCCAAAAATGGCTGAACGAACTGATCCCCGACAATTTCTACCGCGAGCTTTTCATGAGCCCCTGCCTGTCCGGCTGGGACCGCGGGGAAGAAAAGCACGCCTATATGGGACTTTGCCACCAGGTTCTCTCCCGCAGCCAGCTGAATGCCGTCAAGAAGCTCAAGGATGCCGGCATCATTAGCCGCAATCTCGTGGTGCTGCCCAATCTCTCCAACATCAGCCTGGCCAACAACGGCACCCACGTCAGTCTGGGCAGCCTCCGACTTTCCCGACGGATGGGCGCGGATGCCCCCGATTTCCAGCCCCGTGACGAGAAATACCTGGGAGATCTCGTCATCAAAATCGTGGAGCACTTCCTGCCCCTCTTCGTGGGCACCTACAGCGGCGCCCCCTACCGGCTGGACTTCGGGGACATGCACCCCGAGAAAGTGCTGGGCTTTTTGCCCCATGAGCTCAATTTCACCCATCTGCGCATGATCTGGCGACGCTGGAAAAAAAAGGCCCACATGAAAATCTGCGGGCACCCCATGACGCCCTTCGGCCCCGAGTGGCTCGATCATCTGGTCAGCCGGGTGCTGCGCCTCAAAGGTGATTTTGTATGGGATTACCGCCTGCTCGACTACCTGGCCTGCCTGATGAGCACACCGAATTCATCGGCCCTCAGCGGCGAGATCGGCAACGACGTCCGCCTGAAGCGCGACCTGGCCGCGATGGGCATTTTCGATCCGGCCATGCCGCTCTACCTGCTCTACCGCCTGCGGCCCTTCAACCAACTGGGCTTTACCGGTTTCGAAGGCCGGCATTACAGCCAGTTTGAAAGCCTCGCCGATGACATGGGCGGCGCGGTGAACCTGCAGGCCCTCGTCACCGCCCTGGCCTTCAAATGGATTGTCCGCCAGGAAGTGACCCACGCCGATATTCCGGCCACGCCCAACATCGAAAGCGAGCGCCGGCAGATATTTTTCGGGGCGGCCATCGGCTTGCCCACCTTCTTCATCGCCGCTCAGACCCCCAACCGCCTCCTGCAGCGCATCCTGACCGGCGTGCAGCGAACGCGGCCCAGCAACCGCTATCCGGGCTACGTCCGCGTCCATCAGCGGGAATACGCTCTGGGCCTGATGCGGCTGCTGCGGCGCGAAGCGGCCGAGCTGGTGGAAAGCTTCGGGCTGGCCGCCACCCTCGACGATCTGGATCGGCGCCTGACGGCCCCCGCGACGAACGGGGCCGCCGGCCGTCTGGCCCGGGGCATTCTGGCCGAAGCCGGCGTCAAATCGCCGTTCGATCTGAGCAGCAGCGAATTCAATGCCGCCGCCGAGGTCTATTACCGCGGTACCCTGCGACGCCGCCAGATGCAGGAGGGACTGGCGCTCTTCGCCAAGGACCTGGCGGCCATCGACGCTCCCCGGACCTGGCGCCATGGCATCTACAACCGCCACCTGCTCGATCTTCTCGACGGTCGCGACGCGCGCAAATACCTCTATGACCACAAAACGGCCATCCTGGATGAAACGGCAAACGAGGATGTGTTGCAAACCCTCATTCGCCTCTTCATCCTCACGCTCCACCATCAGGCCGAACAGGATAAAACCGCCATGCAAACCACGCCCGGGCACCGCGAGGATTGACCCCATGCGCATCTTGCCGCAACACCAGTATGTTCAACGCCACTCCGGCGCCGTGGTTACGGAGAACCTCTTTTCCGACCGTCTGGTGAACCTCGTCTACTCGCGTGGCCGCGAAATCGCCCCGCACCTCTTCCGCCAGCTGACCTCCCGCCGGAGCAACGACTTGTGGGCCTATCTCAATTACGACCTCACGGCGGGCAATCCCCGCCGCGCCGCCCGCCGGGTGATCCGCCGTCTGGGCATCGACCTGAACGAATGCGTCGACGCCGCGAGCCTTCGGAGCCCCCGCCGGGTCTTCGAGCGCCAAATCCGGTATTGGGCCTGCCGGCCGATGGCGGCGGCCGAGGACCAGGTCGTATCGCCGGCCGACGCCCGAATGATCTTCGGCTCGCTGGCCCGCCAATCCCTGCTTTTTCTGAAGGAGAAATTTTTTGGGCTCGAGGAACTCCTGGGGTTCGACAAACCGGTCTGGCGCCGGGCTTTCGAAGCGGGGCCATTTGCCATTTTCCGGCTCACCCCCGAAAAATACCATTACAACCACCTGCCGGTATCCGGCATCGTGCGCGACATCTACTCGATCGACGGCGCCTTCCACTCCTGCAACCCCGGAGCGGTGGTCCGGATGGTGCAGCCCTATTCGAAAAACCGACGGGTGGTGACGATTGTGGATACCGATGTGGCCGATGGGAGCGGCGTCGGTCTCGTGGCCATGATCGAGATCGTGGCCCTGATGATCGGGGATATCGTCCAGTGCTACAGCCCGCGACGCTATGAAACCCCGCAGCCGCTCACCCCCGGCGGCTTCGCCCGACGCGGTCAACCCAAGAGCCTCTACCGCCCCGGCAGCTCGGTCGATGTGCTGCTTTTCCAGAAGGGACGGATCCGCTTCTGCGACGACCTGAAGCGCAACCTGCGCCACCCCGGGGCCCGCAGCCGCTTTTCGGAAGGCTTCGGCCGCCGGCTCGTGGAAACCGATGTGGCCGTCCGTTCAACCATAGCCCACAAGGAATATCGCCATGCTGGATGAACTCTTCACCGGCGGCCTGGCCGTCGTCACCATGCTTTTCTTCGGCTGGTCCTTCCGGCATCTGCCCGAGGAAAAATGGCAGTTCGTGGCCAGCATCCCCCGGCTGAAAAAAGCCGAGGGCCGCTGGCAGGGTCTCAACCTGACCTATTATGGTTTGTTCAATGCCGTCGCCTATACCTTCGGCGCCGCCATCGTGATCCTCCTGACCAGCGCCGCCGGGATGCCTTTGGCGCTGACCCTGGTCCTGATCGGCCTGGTGCTGGCGGTCTGTATGCCGGGCTCCCGCCTGATCGCCCGCGTCGTGGAGCGCAAGAAGCATACCTTCAGCATCGGCGGTGCCTCGTTTCTGGGCATCATGATCGTCCCCCCCCTGCTGCTGGCCCTGCGTCCGTTGGCACTGGCCGTGTGGGAGGTGCCGATGCCGCTGATGGTCTATATGGCCAGCTTCGTCATCGCCTACTGCTGGGGGGAGGGCATCGGCCGTCTGGCCTGCATCAGTTTCGGCTGCTGCTACGGCAAACCGCTGTCCGCCCTGCCGCCGGGGCTGCGTCGATGCTTCGGCCGCTGGCACTTCATTTTCACGGGCAAGACCCGCAAGATCAGTTACGCCGACCAGCTTGACGGGGTGGCGGTCGTCCCCATTCAGGCGATGACCGCCGTCCTCTACTGCTTCACCGCGCTCGTCAGCCTCTATCTCTACCTCAAGAGCTTTTTGACCGCGGCCTTTCTGCTGGCGTTGGGCGTCAGCCAGCTCTGGCGTTTTGCCAGTGAGTTTTTGCGGGCGGACCATCGCGGCCGCGGGAAGATCAGCGCCTACCAGTGGATGAGCCTTGTCGCCGTGGTCTATGGCCTGGCGGTGGCGTACGGCGGTTCCCTGAGCGCCGTGCCCGATGCGACGATCCGGATCGCCGACGGTCTGCAGGTCTTCTGGAATCCCCTGATGCTGCTTTGCATCCAGGCCCTCTGGCTGGCCGCCTTCCTCTACACCGGGCGCAGCGAGGTCACCGGTGCGACCATCGAGTTTCATGTGCACCGGCATCTAATCTAGCCGACCCTCGCGGCTATTTCCCCGAAAGCGAGCCCTCCGCGGCGTATTCGGAATGCAGGAGGCCGTAGCGGCCGACTTCGGAGGGGGCCAGTTCCACGGCCTGGAGCCGAAAGCATCGAAGATCGCTGGCATGGTTGAGTTCGATCCAGTTCGCATCCACCCGTTTGAAGAGCCGATGGGTGGAAGGATGCAGAACATGGACAAATTCGTTGTGGTAGAAGTATCGGTAGCTCATGATCAATGTCCTGTTGTTGGCTTTCGTCAGTGGGGCAAATGCAGGGGGTAGCCGTGATCGACGGCCACGGCGGCCGAGAATTCAAGATCGCCGGCGAGCCCTTCGAGGTATTGGATGCGTTTGTCGCACTTGCGGCAGGTGATATTGTTTTTGTCCTTGTTTTTCAGTCGACAGTCCCGACAAGGATTGGTGCGGTTCATGGGGGGTTTCCTTTCGCTGGGTTGACGGGATGCCGAGCCGCCCGGAAGAAGACGATGCATTCAACCGATGCCGCCGACAACCGTTTTCATCGTCTTAGTTAAACGCATCCGATTAGCGAAGGGTTAAAATCGGACTAGATTCGAATCAACCGGCCCGCCGTGCGCACCCATCCCGGCCCAAAAGGGCCGTGGGCCGGTCCATGGGAGGGTGCTGCGCGGTGAGCGTGGGCACCCCGTTCGCCTTCCGGCGATCAGGACGCATCGGATTCACGGCGCGGGCAAAAGCGCCCAGTTTCTCCATGTCGGCGGGCTGCCGCCCGTCAAAAAATCCGCAGGCGCGATAATAACGGAGATCCTCCCACCAGCAGCGAAAAAACGGTGGATCGCGGCGCAGGCGGCGCAGCAGACCCGCCGGCCGGGAGAGCAGCTCACACAGCGGACCGATCAGCTCGGAAGGATCGCGGAAACACTCCCATTCGCACTGGTAGCAGTCCGGCGACCCCTCGGCCGGCCCCGGGTCCTCCGGTCCGAAGACCCCGCCATCCTCCCGGCCGCGGTAGCCGCAGGGAAAGGTGTGCCCCTGGACGGCGTCCACGAAGAAGAAATCGACCCCCCCGCGGCAGGCGTACCCGAATGCATCCTCGGCGAGTTGCTGTTTCATGGCATGGAGTGAACACAAGGGGGCGAAAATCCGCAGCCGCGGCCGGTTGGCCCGGATGGCCCGGGCCAGGCTGTCGAACAGCAGCACTTTTTCATGGCGCGCGAAGGCAACGACCGCATCCACCGAAGTGGCCCCGTAGACCGCCTGCATGTCGCCCGGGGCCGTCTCCTCCGGAAGGCTCATGGGGTAGCAGACGTTGGCGATTGTGAAACCGAGCTCAGCCGTCAGCCTGAAAAATCGGTTCAGGCCCTGTTCGCAGGCCGCCCGGAAATCAGCGGCCTGATCGACGGAATGAAGACGCGGCAGCACCGGAATGCTGTTTTCCCCGCCCAGATTGCGATTGATCCCCAGATTGGCGGAAGGGTAAAGGCCGTGGGCGTGGAATAGGGGCAGGGCCCGCTCGATGCCCGCGATGACCCCGTCGAAACCACGCATCTTCTCGTGAGTGGCCGGATCGGCCGAGTCGATGCTGATCCAGAAATTGCGTACCGGGGTGGCGGCCAGCCGGGCGGCCAGGCGGTTGACACGGCCCGCGAAACCGGGCCGTTCGGGATGCCGGAAAACGAAACCGTTGGTGCCGGTGCGGATGTAGGGTATCCCGACGGCCCCGGCGTGATTCAGCATGGCGACCAAATCCTCGAGCAGGAGCAGGGGTTCACCGCCGGTAAACGAAATGGCCTGGATCCGGCGACGCCCCGCATGGTCGACGATCCGCTTCATTTGGTCGCGGCCGAGGCGATGGCGTTGGAACGGCTCGGTGGTGCGCATGCCGCACTGCGGACAGAGGGCGTTGCAGCGGTCGGTCATCTGGATGACGAGCTGCCCGGGCACGCGGTTGCGCCGGAATTGTCGGGCATAGTGCCACAACTGACTTGGGTTCATGAGGCTTACCCATTGAAAACGTTAAACATGATCATAGTCACGCCGGGGGCTTCACCCGCTCGAAACGGCGGTCGGCGGCGGGAAGCCCTGCGGGGCTTCAGAAACCGGCGGCTTTGCTCCAGTTATCGTTGCGCGCATCCGGCAACGACCGGTACAGCTCCCACATCTTGCGGAAAGCGGCGTCGAACGAGCGTTCCTCCATATAGCGGCGGGCCGCCCGCCCCATCGTCCGACGGCGCCCGGCGTCCTTGACCAGCGCCCGCATGGCCGCCACCAGGTCTTCACTGTCGTTGGCCTTGACCATCAGGCCGGTCTGACCCGGCAGCATGTTTTCGCGCGGCCCGCCCCGGTCCGAAACGATCACCGGCAGGCCGCAGGCCTGGGCCTCGAGCACCACGTTTCCAAACGTGTCGGTCGTGCTGGGGAACACGAACAGGTCGCTCGAGGCGTACGCCGCCGCCAGATCGTCGCCCTTGAGCACCCCGGTGAAGGTGCACGGCAGGCCTTCGAGGGATGCGCGCATGTCCGCCAGGTAGGGACCATCCCCCACCACCACGAGATGGGCCCGGTCGGTCTCCGCGCGCAGGGCGCGATAGGCTTCCACCAGGCTGTCGAGGTTTTTCTCTTTCGATACCCGACCGACGTACAGCAGCGCGCAGACATCCTCCAGGCCGTAACGGCTGGCCAGGAAACCATTGCGCTTCTCCGGGGAAAACCGCTGGATATCGATCCCCCGGGGGTAGAGCCGCACCTTGTCGGGTTTGATGCCGTGGGCGATGAGCTCCTGCCGCGTGCTGTCCGAGGGGGCGTAGATGGCATCCATCTGGTCGTAGTACCAGATGACGTATTTCCAGGTCAGCTCCTCCATGGCGGCGTCGCCGGTCAGTGACTGGGCGTACTGGGGGAGCTGCGTGTGGTAGGTGCCGCAGAAGGGCAGCTTTAAGATCCTGGCAATCGCCAGCGCCGCCAGGCCGATGGGCCCGGGGGTGGCCGAATGAATGCGGGTGAACTGATTCTCATAGCAGTAGCGCAGCATTTCGAGCAGGGGCGGGTAATAGAGTTTCTGCTCGGTGTACTCGGGCACCTCGTAGACACCGATCGGCTTGAAGGCCCGGACCCCCTCGTGGCCCGGGTCGTCTTCGGTGCAGGTGATGACCTGCAGTTGCTTCCGGTTGCGCTGGGCCACGCGCACCTGCTGCTGAATCGTCAGGGCCACACCGTTGGTGTCGTAAAAGGTGTCCGTAAAATGGGCGACCCGAACCTGATCGCCCGGATTCGCATCCGGGCCGGGGGCCACATCGAAACGTCGGCAGACCGAACGTGTGAACTGGCGGTCCTTGGAAAACAGCGCATAGGCGATGAAATAGGGGGACAGCAGGCCGTAGAGGCCGCCGGCCGAGCCCAGGCTGTGAAAAATATTGAACACATCCGCCCCCAGCAGATGGTTCATGGTGTGGTTGGCAAAATTGATGAGCGTGCGGTTGGAGACCTGGTTGACGAAATCGAACCACAGGTTTTCCTTGTGGCTCGCATCCCCGCGGTGGTTTAAATCCGGCACCACGAACTGCGGGTCGGCCTGCAGAATCTTGGCCGTTTCATGCCGCAGCAGATTCACCAGATTGTCGGCGTTGGGCTGGGTCCGGGTCTGCTTGCGGGTGTTGAAAAACCGGTAGACCTTGTCGACGATGCGGCCGTTGCTCCGCCCCTTTTTTTCGCTGTTGCAGCACAGGGCGCGATCCATGAATTTGAGCAGGATGTCCTTGCCGTCGTAACGTGAGAGGTTGAACTTGCTGCGGTAATACTGAAAGGCGATGCTGTAGAAATTGTGCGCCATGGTCTGAGGTTCGGATGCCGCCCGCACGGCCGTGCTTTGTCCGCGCGCGATGGCCGCCAGACCCGCCGCCACTGTGGGCGCGTCGGGAATGTCCGTGTAGGTCCGGGCGATATTGAGCGAACTGTGATCGTCGGAGCCGCCGGTGACGCCTTTTTTCCAGGGCTCGGCAAACATCGGTTCGATGCCGTGGCGTTCGACCAGCGCTTCGATCACTTCGGGGGTCAGCGACCTCAGGACGGCCTTGAGGCCTTCGTTGGCGATATCGTTGCGCGCCCCGTTCAATTCAAAATTCTTGAAAAGCAGCAGGAGCTTTTCGAAATGGGCCAGGGTCAGACGATCATTGACGGCGTAAAGGGCATGCGCCAACACGTGCACGATCCCGTGGCGATGCAGGTACGGCACCAGATCGAAAACGTCCGCGCGCAGTTTCTGGATGTCTTCGTGCTGGCGCTCGGTGATGTTGTAGGCGAGCACATGCAGTTTGCACCCGTCGTCCGGGAAATACGTGGTGATTTCTTCGCTGACGAAAGTATTCGGCAGGTGCGCAATTTCCAGCGCGCCTTCGATCCGGTTGTGGTCGGTGATGGT
>CAYMAR010000049.1:0-5007 GCA_964388465.1 uncultured Desulfobacteraceae bacterium | reverse complement strand
ATTAGAATCCCTTTAGAATTTGATAACCTGCCAATTTTTAATCAGATGCGGTTTTCGGCGGGGTTTTCGCACCGACCGGCGAAGGGCTTCCGAAACCTCCCGTGGCGGGGCCAATCACCGGGGAGATTTCGCTTGCAGCCATTTTCCCGGTGACAGGTGCGCGACCGCGGGATTTTTCGCCGGACCGTTCGAACCGGCTGACCGGAGAACCCGGCGGCGGGGTGTTCGGGCGCCTTGCCGAGCGCACCTCGGCCCCCGGGCCGCTGCAACCGGACAAGACTGTGGGATGGTGAGGAAATCGCGGTGTCAAAATGGGTGGGGCAGGGTCTTAGCACTTTCAACAACAGCACGCGGCGATGGCGAATTTGAATAATACAACAAATACAGATAGATACAAAGAAAAATCCATTTTCAAGACTATCGTAATCCTAACACGGCCCTAACGCTAAGCTAACATCAATGCCGCTTAATTCCTTTTTACTTAAGAGGCATTCATCGGCCGGTCGACTTTTCCGCTGACAACGATCATGAGAATTCACGCGGTCAGACACCCCCTGGCACACCACCGGCCGAAGCGGGCCGATTCGATCCCGATGCTGGGCAAGATCAAGATGCGAGGAGCAGATACATGGCGCGTCATTTTCAGAAAGAGCTCGAAAAAATCAAAAAAATGATCCTTTCCCTGGGGGCCATGGTGGAGGAACGGGTCCGCCTGTCCTGGAAGGCGATTGAAACCATCGATCCCACGGTCGCCCAGAAAATCATCCGCACCGACCATGAAGTTGACGAGATGGAGGTCGAAATCGAGGAAGAATGCCTCAAGATCATGGCCCTGCACCAGCCGGTGGCCATCGATCTGCGCTTTCTGATCGCGGTCATCAAGATCAACAACGATCTCGAGCGCATCGCCGACGAGGCCGTCAACATCGCCGAGCGCGTCGCCACCCTCGACAAGTACCGGACCACCAAATTCTTTTTCGACTACGAACCGATGGCCGCGACCACCGAGGAGATGCTCAAGCTGAGCCTCGACGCGCTGGTCAACATGGATGTCGACATCGCCTTCAAAGTCGTCACCATGGACGACGAAGTCGACGACATCCACCGGCAGGCTTACGGCCTGATAAGGGATGAAATGAAGGACCACCCCGAGCAGATCATCTTTTTGATGAATTTCTACCTCATCTCGCGGCATCTCGAGCGCATTGCCGATCACGCCACGAATATCGCCGAGGAGGTCATCTACCTGATCGAGGGGGAAATTATCAGACATGCGCGCTATTAGGTATAAAGCTTCTCTATGTCGTATGAGGAGCTGTTTGAATATCCCCGAGCCCGATCTCGCCAAGTGAAGGCGTCGACCGTTGGAGAGCCGACGAACAGTCCGATTAGCCGGGTCTGACGCATTTTTGCCAAACAACTAACACTTGCATAACACCGGCCTAACGCATCGCTAATAATCGCCATTTATCTTTCACGGGTCAATTTAAACGGACCCGAAAACCAGAGGCGAACCGGGACAACAGACAATTATGCTTTCACCAACCTACACTTTGGTCGCCCTATTTCTGCTCTCGATAGGCGCCTACAGCCTCGGGCGCAGGCGCGCCTTCGCCGTAGCCGGCGACCGCCAGGGACTGATCAAAATGCATTCCCGCCCGGTCTACTACGGTGCGCTGACGGCCCTGTGGTGCGCCGTGCCGGCCCTGATCATCTTTGGCGTATGGACCGCATTTGAGTCCAGCATCATCACCCAGATGGTGGTGGCGGACCTGCCTGAAGAGATTCGCAACCTGTCCCCGGCGCGCCTCAACCTCTATGTCAATGACGTCAAGAATCTCGTCAGCGGAAACATCTTATCGGGCGAACCTGACCAGATCCTCCGTTCCGCGGCCGATCACTATATCCAGCTGCGCGCGATCAGCCATGCGGCCCTGGCCGTGGTGGTTCTGGCCAGCGGGATCGGGGCCATGTTGCTCATCCGGAGGATGATCAGCCCGGAGCTTCGCGCACGGAACAAGGTCGAGCGCATCATTATGTGGCTTCTGGTCGGTTGCTCGACCATCGCCATTTTCACGACCGTCGGAATCGTCCTGTCCGTGCTCTTCGAAGCGATCCGTTTCTTTCGAATCATCCCCCTCACGGAATTTCTTTTCGGTCTTGAGTGGAGTCCGCAGATGGCGATTCGGGCCGACCAGGTGGGATCCTCGGGGGCTTTCGGCGCCATTCCGGTGTTTGCCGGAACCCTCATGATCTCGGCGATTGCCATGATGGTCGCGGTGCCCATCGGTCTAATGGCGGCCATCTACCTGTCGGAGTATGCCAACCGCAAATTCCGGGCGATTGCCAAACCGTTGTTGGAAATTCTGGCCGGTATTCCCACGGTGGTCTACGGGTTCTTCGCGGCCCTGATCGTGGCCCCCAGCATTCGCGGATTCGGCAGCACCATCGGGCTGGACGTTTCTTCTGAAAGTGCCCTTGCGGCGGGCCTCGTGATGGGCATCATGATCATCCCCTTCGTCTCCTCGCTGTCCGACGATGTCATCAATGCCGTTCCCCAGGCCATGCGCGACGGCTCGTACGGATTAGGCGCGACCCAATCGGAGACCGTGCGCAAAGTCATCATCCCCGCCGCGCTACCGGGAATCGTGGGCGGTGTTCTGCTGGCGGTGTCGAGGGCGATTGGCGAAACCATGATCGTGGTCATGGCGGCCGGACTTTCCGCCAACCTGACCGCCAATCCGCTCAAAACCGTCACCACGGTCACGGTCCAGATCGTCACCCTGCTCGTGGGGGATCAGGAATTCGACAGTCCCAAGACGCTGGCCGCCTTCGCTTTGGGTCTTGTGCTTTTCATCGCCACCTTGATTCTGAATGTCATCGCCCTCCAGGTGGTGCGCAAATACCGGGAGCAGTATGAGTAATTCAAGCAACCATGCGGAAGCACTTGCGCCCAACCGGCGCGCCTTCGATATCGTCAACGCCGGGCTTGCCAGGCGCTACCGCGCCGAAAAACGGTTTCGCCTCTATGGTCTGATGGCCATCATCGCCAGCATGCTTTTTTTATCGATCGTGTTTGTCAGTATTTTCGCCAATGGCTACACGGCCTTTCAGCAGACGTTCATCAAGCTCGACGTATTCTTCGACCCCGAGATTTTAGACCAGCAGGCCCTCAAGACCGCCAATTACCAGGGGCTCGTCCGCAAAGCCTTGCAGCAGATGTTTCCAGACGTAGCGGGCCGCCGGGACAAGCGGCTATTGGCCGGCATGGTCAGTACCGGTGCATCCTATAAACTTCGCAATCAGGTCCTGGACAACCCGGAAGTCATCGGCCAGACGCTTTCCGTTTGGGTGCCGGCCGACGATGACCTCGACATGTACGCCAAGGGTCGTATCGACCTCACCCGGCCCGAAAACGAGCGTCGCATCAACGACAAGCAGGCAAGTTGGATCAGGCAGCTCGAAAGCGAGGAACGCATCGCCAAACGCTTCAACAGCATTCTCTTTCAGGCCGGCGACTCCCGCGATCCGGAGTTGGCCGGCATTTGGGGCGCCATGGTGGGGTCGTTCTATACCCTTGTCGTGACCCTGCTGCTGTCTTTCCCGATCGGCATCGCCTCGGCCATCTATCTCGAAGAATTCGCCCCCAAAAACAAATGGACCGATGTCATTGAGGTCAACATCAACAACCTGGCCGCCGTCCCCTCCATCGTCTTCGGTCTGCTGGGTCTGGCCGTGTTTCTCAATTTCTTTGGCTTGCCGCGTTCGGCGCCGCTCGTCGGGGGCCTCGTTTTAACGCTGATGACCCTGCCGACCATCATCATCGCCAGCCGGGCGTCGCTCAAGTCGGTGCCGCCCTCCATCCGCGAGGCGGCCCTGGGCGTCGGGGCCTCCAAGATGCAGATGATCGTTCACCACGTCCTGCCGCTGGCCATGCCGGGAATGCTGACGGGTACCATCATTGGCATGGCGCAGGCGCTGGGGGAAACGGCACCTTTATTGATGATCGGCATGGTGGCCTTCATTGTGGACATTCCCGGGGGGTTTACATCGCCTTCTACGGTGTTGCCGGTCCAAATTTTTCTCTGGGCCGACAGCCCCGAGCGGGCCTTTGTGGAGCGGACCTCCGCCGCGATTATGGTCCTGCTGGCGTTTCTGGTGGTCATGAACGCGACCGCGGTCTACTTGCGCAAACGGTTTGAAATACGGTGGTAAACGTCGGATGGGGCCGGTGCCTGAAATCGTCCCGGCCTGCCCGGTGACAACATAGAAATCAACTTATTTTTCTTCGCAACTCGCCCATGGCTTTGCGAACCCAACCCATCGGCACACTCCATTGCGCCGATTCATTCGAAGGAGGTAGAGAGACATGAAGAAAGCAATTATCATCACGACCGCCATCCTGTTTCTGGTTTCGGCCGGATACGTTGCGGCCCAGTCGGCAAGAGACTACATCAGCATCGTCGGTTCTTCCACGGTTTACCCGTTTGCAACGGTGGTGGCCGAGCAGTTCGGCAAGACCACCAGCTTCAAGACCCCCAAAATCGAATCCACCGGTTCGGGCGGCGGCTTGAAACTTTTCTGCTCCGGTGTCGGCGTGGAGCATCCGGACATCACCAATGCATCGCGCCGCATCAAGAAATCCGAATACGACAAGTGCATGGCCAATGGCATCAAAGAGATCATCGAAGTCAAAATCGGTTATGACGGCATCGTCGTGGCGAATTCCAAGAAGACCGCGCCGATGAAACTGACCCGCAAGGAACTCTACCTGGCCCTGGCCAAGGATGTTCCGGATCCGAACGGTGCCGAAAAACTGGTCCCGAACCCTTATCAAACCTGGAAGGATGTCAATCCAGCCCTCCCGGCCACCAAGATCGAAGTCTTGGGCCCGCCGCCGACTTCCGGGACGCGTGACGCCTTCCTGGAGCTGGTGATGGAAGAAGGCGCTGAGAGCTTTGGCTTTGTCAAGAGCATGGACAAAAAGGCCTTCAAAGCCGCCGCCCA
>CAYMAR010000048.1:0-15597 GCA_964388465.1 uncultured Desulfobacteraceae bacterium | reverse complement strand
GAAGAAGCGCGTCACGGGGGCCTCTTCCCCGTGGCGGTGCCGGTTGTGGAAGTCTGCCCGGAATGCCGGCCGGGAGAGGGATGGTGGGCGGAAGCCTTTTGTCCGACCTGCCAGGGACGCGGTACGGTCGAATCCCGACGTGAATTCAATCTGGCCGTGCCCCCGAACACAAGACACGGCATCCGAGCGGAGGTCCCGATGGCGGGCATCGGCCTGGACGGTGTGCGTCTGTTTGTCGATGTGCAGGTGAGGGGCGCGTTTTAGAAGTGATTACCCTTCGGCCGACGATGCGCGTGGCGGTCAGGCTGTTCATTATTTTGGGCTAAGCCCGTGGATGAAGGCGCGGGCAGGGAGGTCGACATGGTTCATGAATTTTGCCCGGACTGCGGTCATCTGTTGTCCAAAACGGCAACCCCATGCGCCTATTGCGGATGGTCGGAACGCATCGACTATCTCGCCTATCGGAGGGATTATCCCGACGACGAGGGCGACATCATCTACGGCCTGGCGGATGACGTCTTCACCGAGGTCGGCCTGAGGCTGTGACCCTTCTCGGACACTGGCTGCGGGCCCCGATCGCGTTCTCCGACGCCGGCCGGAAGAGATCGAATAGGCTTATGCGGCCGGTCGACAGGTTGCCCCTTCGCTGTTTCGTATGAAGGCCATTCCAACATCAGGAAAATGCAGAGAGCTTAGGGTTCAGGGGAATTCCCTCGCGCCTTGGGTTGCGTGGGGACGCACCCCGCTGGACGTCCGCAGCAACAGGAGGAATCCAGATGAAAATCCCATGGCCTCAATAGGCCGGGCCACGTACCGGGAATACACCGCGGGGGGATGGCGTCATCTTCAGAGATAGCCGGGGCGATTCATCGCGACGGGCAAACAGCTTCCCAAACAGATCGACCCGGAACGCATCGAGGCCCGCCTGGAAGATGGCGTCCTGCACCGGACCCTGCCCAAAAGCGAGAAAGCCTTGCCGCGTCAAATCACGGTAAAGGCCGGATAAAAACAGGGGAATGGGAGGCCTGAATCACGCGTGATCAGGCCTCCCGCATTTTTGGGGCTCCCCGGCAGGGGATTGGTAAAGGCTTTAAGGCGAAAAGTGGCGTGCGGCGGCCACGATCGCGGGCCGCGGCCGCTGGTCGTCGATTCCGCACCACGTCGACCATTTCATTGACACACGCCCCGAAACGATCAGTTCTGCTTTTGCAGGCGGACGCTCAACACCGGCGCCGGGCAGTGCCGGAACATCTTGGCGGCGGTGCCGCCCAGCAGGACTTCCTGAAGGTTGGTGCGTCCTTTGGTGCCCATGACGACCAGATCGACATGCTCCTCCCGGGCGACGGCGATCAATTCCTGAAAGGGCACGCCGATCCTGACCACGGTCTTATAGATCTGTTCGGGAAGGTTCCATTCCTGAGCGAGCGCTTTGAGCGCCGCCTCGCGTTCATGCACGAACTGCTGCCTGGCATCCGCGATGGAAACGTCCTTCTCCACGAGAAAGGCCCGGTGGACGGCGTACTCGATCGCCTCGATGTCCCGCCGGTTGATGATATTGGCGATTATCAGGCGTGCGTTGAATCCCCTCGCGGCCGCGAAGGCATAGTCCATCACCTGCGGGGTGTAGGGCGAAAGGTCGCAGGCCGCCATGATCGATTGGATGGGTTTCATTTCAGACCTCCGGCTCGAATCCCAATCCGGGATCTGCCGTGGGGTAGAGTACCCCGTCTTTGAGGATGACGGCGCCGGTCGTGGGGTCGTTCAGCAGGTCCAGATGGCCGTCCAGATCCGCGTAGACGACATTCGGCCGCGCCAGGGCGAAGTGCAGTCCGGCCGCAATGCCCAGGCAGGCTTCGTCCATGCAGCCGACCATCGCCTCGATGCCGGCCGCCCGGGCGACGGCGTTGATTTGCAGGGCGTTGGCAATGCCGCCCGCTTTCATCAGCTTGATGTTGACCAGGTCCACCAGCTGTTGGCTGGCCAGCCTGAAGGCATCGCGCAAACTGGCCAGGCTTTCGTCGGCCATCACCGGCACCTCCGTGCGGCGGGTCACCCGGCCCAGCTGGTCCAATGACCCTCGAGGCGTGGGCTGTTCCAGCAGTTCGATTCCGCAATCCTGGGTGTCGGCAGCGAAGCGCAGCGCTTCGCTGACACTGTAGCCCTGGTTGGCGTCAAAACGCAAGCGGACCCCCGCGCCGATCTTCTCCCGCACCTTGGACACCCGCGCGATATCGTCCTGGACGTCGCGGCCGCCTTTGAGTTTGATGATCCTGAAACCTTGCCGGACAAATGCGTCCGCGCGTTCGACCGTCTCCTCCACGGTGCCGATACCGACGGTAATGCTGGTTTCGATGCTGTGGCGGTAGCCGCCCAAAAGGCGGTAGAGGGGCAGGCTGGCAATTTTCCCCAGAAGATCATGCAGCGCCATGTCGGTCATGGCCATGGCCGCCGGCTGCCCGACGAGCGGATCGCGCAGATCTTCGAGCAGCGCCGCCATACGGAGGGGATCGCCGCCGACCAGCACCGGTTCGATGGCTGCGGCCACGCGGTCCAGGACCCCCTGGGGCGTCTCACCCGTCACCGCCCGGTCCGGTGCGGCGCAGCCGAATCCGTTGGGGCCCCGATCGGTTTCGATACGCAGCAGGATGTTGCTGGCCCGCGAAACCGTTTCGTAGGCGATCGTGTAGGGTGCCGCCAACGGCATCTCGATCAGCATGGCTTCCACGCCGGTGATCCGCATGTTCAATATCTCCGGTGGTGGATCTCGTCCAGGCTCATCTGCTTCAGGTCTTCCACCAATGCCACCAGGTGCGCCACCATCACGTCCCAGATCCGGCGACCCTTGGCGGCGCTGGCCCGGGCGGGGTCGCCCATCACCCCGCTGGCCGAGATCTTGTGGGTGTAGGCGTACCATGATACCCCGCGCCGGGATGAAAAATCGAGGTAGCGGTTGGAGAAGGCGGGAACTTCCTCCCGGGCGCGGTCCATGCGCACGAGATGCGGTCGGGCCGCCAGGCTGGTGCTGGTCTCGACCTCGCCGGCATGCACGTCATTTGGCGTGACGGTGAGGCGGCCGATGTCCACATCGCTGGTTTCCCCGGAATCGACGCAAACAAAAATACGGGCGTCCCGGTTGATCATCTGGGCGGCGTAGTTCAAGGCCGGGGTATTGCCGCCGTGGCCGTTGATGATGACCAGTTTGCGGATGCCGTTGGCGGCCGCACTCATGCCGATTTCGTAGACCAGCTGCGAGAGCGTGGCGTTGCTGATGCTTAGCGTGCCTTTGAAATCGTTGTGGTGATAGGACACCCCGTAGGGCAGCAGCGGCAAGACCAGGGGACGGGGCGGGATGCAGGCCTCTGCCACCCGCCGCGCCAGGTGGTCGGCGTCGAAGGCGTCGGTGTCCACCGGCAGGTGGGGGCCGTGCTGCTCGATGGCGCCCACCGGCAGGAGGGCCAGGTCCATCTCCCGGAGATTCGCGTCCGCATCGGGCCAGCTCATTTCGCCCCAGAGATAACAGCTTCCGACGGGCCTCTCGGCGGCGGCGGCCGTCCCCGGCCGGGTTGCCGTCTCCATTTCGTGGGCGAAGGGCTTGAAAAGGTCGGGGTGCTGCAGGGGATCGCAGGCCTGCCACTTGCGCCCCCGTCGCAGCAGGGCGCCCTCGGCCTCGGCCATGAAGATTTCCAAGAGGGGGACGCGCAGGTCCACGGGGATGGCCGTCATCGGGGAGGCCACGGGGTCGAAGCGCAGGTGCATGATTTCGGGGTGCGGCCGCCCGGCCTTTTCCGGCGGGCAGTTGATGTGGCCGCCTGCGGCCAGCAGGTGGATCAGGTGCGCCGCGCCCGGCCCCTCCTGGTGGACACCGCGGGCAAGCACCTGGTCGAGACCGTTTCGGATCTGGTCGGCCGTGTAGCCGCAGACCGCCGGGTCGACCCCGATGGCGGTGAGCATGCCCACGATGCGCCGGCATTTTTCACAGCGGCCGCAGGGGGTCACCCGGTCCGCTTTTTTTTTGCTGGTCGCGTGGCAGGACATCTGGCAGGCCAGCAGGTTCGGGTAGCGGCGCGCCAGAATGGTTTCGATGAGCATTTCCGAGAGTGGCCGCAGGACCGAGAACTGGCTGATCATCCATCCCTTCTGGAGAAAATAGGCCGACAGCGTCTGGTCGAAATGGATGCTCTGGTCGAACAGCCCGTCGTAGTGGGGGATGCCCGCCGTGCGGCCGCGGCTGGTGGTGTCGAATTCATCCCCGATCAGCAGGCGGCCGATACCGCGTTTGCGCATGAGCGGCAGAACGCCGAACAGAAAGACGGCCACGGTCCATAGCCGGATCGGGTATTCGTCGGCGCGGACGTCGCCAAAATCCCGGCGGATGAAGGGCAGGTGCCGGAGCATCCAGTTGAACAGGCGGTCGGAATTGACCCACACGCGCGCCGTGTTCGGCACTTTCTCGCGGAAGTGGCGGTAGGCATTGAGGGCCGTGAACCAGTGGCGCCCGGATTCGTTGACGAAAAGCGGGTGGACGGCGTCGCCGCGCGCTGCGCCGACGTCGCGCATGAGCCCGAAACTCAGCAGGCTGTCCTTGCCGCCGCTGGAAAGAATCGCGCAGCGGCTGCGTTCGGTCTGCCATGGGGTCCAGGCATCGCGGCGCATGCCGCGGCGGTCGCTGAAGCGCAGCCGGGCCTGCAGGTAGGTCTTGCGCTTGACCGCCGGGAGGCGGGCGGCATCCCCCACCAGAAACGGATTGGGCTCCAGAAACTTCTTGACGTAGATTTCGCGGGCCGTGTTTTCGGCCATGGTTCGCAGGAAACGGCGGTCGAGGGCGTCGTAAGGGCCGTGAAAGACGATCTCGCGACAGAACAGGCCGTAATTCAACGCCACCTGGGCGGCCATCATGGCCGCCAGGTTGAGGGCGCCGGGATCCTGGGGGTCGAAAACCGGCTCTTCGAAGCTGTAGATCAGGTCGACGCTGTCGCTGCGCTCCCCGGTCTGCAGGCGGTAGGGGGCCACGAGGCGCTTCGTCTCCAGGCGCACCGGGCCGATCGCCAGCCGGTCGATGACCTGCAGGGCGGCGAGCGTGGCGGCCGCCGGGGCGACGGTTGGATCGTCTTTCATGCCGCGCCTCGCTTCTCGATCCAGGGGTGAACGACGTCGATCAACGCCGACGCACCGTTGGCGAGCACGTCGAAGACCGGTCGTTCGGCGCGGGCCTGCACCTGGCGGCAGACCGCGTCGATGGAGGCCGGATCGATGTTTTCGTGGTTGACGGTCAGCGCCACGACAGGCTTGCCGGAGAGCAGTTCGATCGCTTCGATCTGCCGTTCCAAGGAATGGAGCGGGTAGCCGGGAAAGCCGTCGTATTCCTTGCGGGCCGGGGCGTGCTGGAGAATGACGATGTCCGGCCGTCCGGCCGCCAGGATTTCGAAACCGCCCGGGTAGGCCGGGTTCATGAGACTGCCCTGGCCCTCGATGACGATCACGTCGGGGCGGGATTCGTCCCAGGCGCGAAGGACGGCGTGTTCGATCTCGCCCGAAACGAAGTCGTTCACCAGAGCGTCCATCACCACCCCGTAGCGGGCGCCCTGGAGCCAGGCGGTCTGGCCGGTGCCGATCATTTCGGCGGCAATCCCCCGGCGGCGAAGCCCCTTGACGAGCAGCCAGGCCGTGGTGCGTTTGCCCACGGCCGAGTCCGTGCCCAGGATGGCGATCTTGAGGGCCCGCACCTTCTCGATGCGGCCGGTGAAGAAATGCAGCGCGCTACGCGGCGGGGGTTTGCGGATGTCGCGGATTCGCACGCCGCGACGCTTGGCCAGGGCGGCCAGCGAGGCGTCTTCCGACAAAAAGTCGTGCAGGCCGCTGTCGACGTTGAGCCCGGCGCGCAGCGCGTCCCTGACCGCCTCGCGGTCGGCCGGGGTCAGGCGGCCGCCGTCCGGGGCCAGCCCGATGACGAAATGGGT
This sequence comes from uncultured Desulfobacteraceae bacterium, assembly GCA_964388465.1. Classification (GTDB taxonomy): domain Bacteria; phylum Desulfobacterota; class Desulfobacteria; order Desulfobacterales; family UBA5852; genus JABZFP01. The sequence continues at coordinate 9,640 of CAYMAR010000048.1, read as the reverse complement.
CACGGAGCGCAGCTGTTCGTTGGCGGCGTTGAGCGCGGCCGGCAGGTCGGGACAGATCGGGATGCCGTTGGCGCGGCCGTCCAGCACGTTGCCGGCATCCCGGCCGGCCCAGTGCGAATCGATCACCGCCAGCACGCGGTAGCGGTCCGTGAAGCGCACGAGCCCGTGGGCGGTCTTGCCGTTGGTGGTGTTGAATGCACCCTCACAGTAGACGACGGCGTTGCCGTCCCGTTCGACGGGTTCGTGATGCATCAGGCTTTTCTCCCGGTGAGCAGGACGACGTAGCGGTCGCCCGGTAGTGGTTCGCGCAGATGCCGATCGATCAGCGCAATCAGGCCGGCCGTGGAGGCCGGCAGGACCTGGAGCCCTTCCTTGTTCGCGATCAGGCGGGCGAACCGGCGCATGCTTTGGTCCGAGGCGTCGGCGGCCCAGCCGCCGGTGGCCCGGATGGCTTCCAGGCTGAGATCCCCGTCGATGGCATGCCAGTTGATTAGCGGCTCGTTGATCGATGTTTCCCGGATGTTGCGGGGCTGAAGGTCTTCGCAGGTCGCAAGTCCCTTGATAAATGAATGCACGATCGGGTTCTTGCGAAAGGACGAACCGGCCACGATGCGCGGCAGCCGCGAGGTCTTGCCCCGCCGGAAGAGGCTCAGAAAGCCGTGGTAGAGCCCGGCCAGGGTGGTGCCGTTGGAGACCGGGGCCGCCACGGCGGCCGGGGCGTCGCGCAGTTCGTCGTAGATCTCGTAGGCGATTTGGCCGTAGGCCTGCAACTGCAGGCGGGTGTTGTCCCCGCCCGGGTTGGCGTCGTAGCATTCGTTCTGGCGGGCCCATTCCTGCGAAGCCAAAACCGCCGACTCGTAGTCCCCCGAAACGGTCCGGATTTCCGCCCCCAGGTCGCGGATATCGCTCATCCGCCGCGTATGGTAGGCGGCCGGGATAAAGATCACCGATTTCAATCCGGCCAGCGACGCCGCCATGGCCACGGCCACGCCGTAGTTGCCGCAGGTGGCCACGGTCAGGGTGTCGAAACCGCGCCGCAGGGCATCCATGGCCTGGGCGAAGGCGATGCGATCCTTCTGCGTGCCGGTGGGGTTGCCCCCCTCGAACTTGAGGTAAAGCTGACGGAACCCCATCTCACGTTCGATGTTGCGGGCCCGCACCAGGGACGTGTCGCCCACTTCCGAATCGATGATATCCTCATAGGCTTCGAGGCGCTTTTCGAGGTCGATGCGCGGGTCGGTGGTAATCCGTTGCTGCGGGGCGACCTCACGGACCAGGGCCTCCAGCTCCCCGGAGGCCCCGTCCATCAAATTGTAGGGTTCGTCGGTTTCCCCGCCCAAAAGCCTATCCATGATCGACTCCTTTCGTGGCGATCCGGTCACGGTCTCTCCCTTTCCGGTCGTGCGCGCCCTGCTGATGCTCAGGGACAGCAATGAGCATGCCATGCTCGCCATTCTGATCATTGTTTTGTCGAGGCTTACCGACCCGGAAGTAAAATCAGGTCGTTACGGTGATCCCCGGATCTTGCTCGCCGCTGAACTTCAGGGTCAGCACCACGGCCGCCGTTCGGGCAGGAAATGCCGCATCCGCTTTCCTTCAAAACGGAAGCGCGGGTTCGGGGTGGAAGGAATAAGGCTTCCCGGCCGTCGGGGAGCGATCTTCGGGCCCAACGATCTTTGCTCGGGAAGACATGAAGGGCTGGGCTAATTTGATCCCGCGCCAGCTTCATTTGCAATAGACATGCGGGCTCTTGGGGATGAGCGGCTATCGTCGATTGCGCGATTGCTGGCTTTCCATGCCGGCGGTCTGTTCGACCGTCAGCACCATGGCGATGCCGGTGCCCGGATCACTGAATCGGCCGGCCTCCCTGATGGCCGTGAGGATGGTGTCGACGATGCTTTCGTTCACCAGGAAAAGAACCAGTTCCGTGCGGATGTCCAGACTCAGGCCAAAAAAGGTCTTGGCCTCACCAGCGCCGGTTCCCGAGGCCGGGATGATCGTCGCGCCGGTGGCACCGGCTTTCTTGGCCGAACGGACCACGTCGTCGGTCAGGTTGGGCTTCACCATGGCGATGATGCATTTATGTGGCATGCTCAGTTTCCTCCTTGTACAGATTCGCGGCCGCCAAGTTGTCCCTTTGCCGAGGATGCCGTGGGGTGCGTGGCGTCATTGTCAGGCAATGCGGTTGCTTTATCATTCGCCGTCATCGCTTGCGATTGCGTCGGTTGACCACCCATTGGGCCAGTTGAGCATAGCCCAGAACGCTGATGATCGGAAACAGGCTGGCGAAGGCGATCAGCCCGAAGCCGTCCAACACCGGGCTGCGGCCGGGCACGTTGGATGCCAGCCCCAGGCCCAGCGCCGCCACCAAAGGCACCGTTACCGTGGAGGTGGTCACCCCGCCGGAATCGTAGGCCAGCGGGATGATCATGCGGGGTGCGAACCATGTCTGCACGGCGACGACCACATACCCGAACAAGATATAGAGGTAGAGCGGGGTGCCGGTGACGATGCGAAAGGTCCCCAGGGAGATGCCCACGGCCACACCCAGAGCGACCGCAATCCGCAGGCCGGTGGCCGATACGGCTTTGTAGGAGGCTTCTTCCGCCTTGTGGGCCACGGCGATCAGCGACGGTTCGGCGATGGTGGTGGCAAAACCGACCAAGAAAGCGAACAGATAGATCCAGCCGTAGGCGGCCCAATTGCCGCCGGCCTGCACACCGGCGGAGAGTTGCAGCGCCATAGACCGTCCCAAGGGAAACAAGGCCAGGTCCAGCCCGCCCAGAAAGCAGGCCATGCCGACGAGCACCAGGGCGAAGCCGAACAGGATTCGACCCGGTCGCGGCAATGGCAACCTGAGCACCACCATCTGGAACAGCACCAGCAGGGCCAGGACCGGCAGAACATCCTTGGCCGTGGCGATCAGCAATTTGATGGGATCCAGAAACAGTTCCATGGCGCTCCTATCCTACGACCAGGCCGTAGCCCATGACAAAAATCATCGGCGTCAGAGACGCCAGGGCAATCAGCCCGAAACCGTCCGTCAACGGATCCCTCCCACGGATGGTGCGAGCCAGCCCCACACCCAGCGCCGTGACCAGGGGCACCGTCACGGTGGAGGTGGTCACCCCCCCCAGATCGTAGGCCAGGCCCACGATCTCCTTGGGCGCGGCCAGGGTCATCAGCATGACCAGAACATAGCCCCCCACGATCAGGACCGGCAGCGGCCAGCCCTTGAGAATACGCAGCACGCCGACCACGATGGCCAGGCCCACGGAGAGTGCGACCGTCAGGCGCACGTGCAGGGCGTAGCGTCCGATGGCCTGGTCGGTCGAGGCGATCAGCCCCGCTTCGGCGGCCGCCCGGGCGCCCTCCCGGGTGACGGCGATCAGGGCCGGCTCGGCCACCGTCGTGCCGAAACCCAGGGCGAAAGCGAACAGCAGCAGCCAGAACAGGCTGCCCTTGCGTGCGAATTCTTCAGCCAGGGTCTCCCCCAGGGGAAACAGGCCGATATCGAGGCCCAGGACGAAAAAGGCCAGGCCGACGATGACCAAAGCCAATCCCGCCAGCACGGAAATCAGTTCGGGCAGGGGCTGGCGGAGAACCAGGATCTGAAAGACGGCGATGACCATGACGATGGGGGCGAGATCGCGGCTGGCTCCCAGCAGGGCCACACCCAGGGCCTGGAGCATCTTCGTGAAAGGACCGGCTTGCATGGCACTCCCTGGCGACCGTGCGCGGTTCATGGCCGTTCAGCAGCGGAACGGCGGTTTGGCAATGGCTTCCGGAGGATATCCCGCAACGGGTGGGACATCGCCCTGTTCCAAGACGGCGGACGCGGCGTGTAATCGAAATGTGGCTCGAATGCAAATGAGAACCAAATGATTCAGCGCGCGAGTCGTTACCCGCCCAACATTTTCCGATGTTGCCAAAAAACGGGCTTCGGCGCAAGCAACCTGTGATGCGCGTTGGTCATACGCCATCAAAAAGGCCTAAAAGGGATTTCAATCCAACCGAGCGGGGCCATTGCCGGGAAATGTTCGGCAGGGCACCCGCAACGAACAGCCAATCGTCTGGAAAGCTTGAACCGTGGATACAAGACGCTTTACAGCCGTGCGCCTGTCAGAACTTGAATGCTGACCGGAATCCGGAATTCCCAGCGGTCGTCGGCGCTCATTTATAACCGGAAATGGCAGTTCTCTTCCTGGCGCCCAAAGCCCAAAACAGAGGATACTTCAAGCAATTGCATATGAGGCGCAGTTTTTGCAGACCCCCGCCATTGATATGATTGGTTTCTGTCGGCATGGCTCACGATGCGGCGCCCGCGGCACCGCATCGTGAGCCGAAGTAAGGTGTATGAGGATTGGATTTCTGCCAAGGAACAGTGCCGTATCCGGGGGGCGTTTGACCTCCAAACCAACCAAAAGAGGAGATGCCACAATGAAAATCAAAAAGATGAGCGTGATCAGTTTGCTGGCCGTAATCACCCTGGTGTTTGCCACCGGCACCGGCCTCAGCGCCGAGCCGATTACCCTCCAGGGTCAGGTGACGGAAGACAGCCAGTTCATGACCGATGACGGCGATGTCTACGAAATCGCCGATACTGAGGAAGGCGCGGAGGTCATGGAGATGGTGGGCGAAAAGATCGAGGTGCGCGGAACCCTGTCCGAGGATGAGGGCACCCGGGAGATCACGGTGGAATCCTTCAGCGTTGTCAAATAGGACTTAACGATCATCGCCGGGGGGACGTTTGCCCCCGGCGATTTTTTATCACCCAGCTCGACCGAATGCCCCTATGGGCTATGGCTCGAATCGCAGGCAGCGGGGACTCAAACGGCGGGCAGCAGACGCGCGACGCCGATGCGAAACCCGGGATGGCCGTCTGCCGAAAACCCTTCCTGACACCAGCGCACTTCGGCGCTAAGCATGTGAAATCGAACCGCATCCGCGGGTCTTTTTTGGACGCCGTCCGATAACGCCTGGCAGGCCCGCAATAGTATAATCGCATAGGGTCGTACCGGATAAGGCGTAAACAGACCGACACCGGCCTCGCTGCAGTCAATCATTTCACCTCGACAATGTTGTCCCCGGCGACCGAAATCCTGTATTTCGACGCTGGCGAGTCCGGCGGCAAATCGTTCGAATTTGCGTTTCTCGAGGCATTCGGTTGCCATGGCATTATACCCTTCGCATTGCTTCATGTCCTTCCCCTGGGGACTAGGACGTTGCACGACAGTTCTTCGAACGATTGCGTTCCCCATGCCGGATGGCCGACAGGTGCTTTTGTCGTTGGCAACCCTCTTCGGGGCATGATCCCGCTGACGAACTAATCGCCCTTTTCATCTCCCCTAATGCTCAGCACCGGAATGGGGCTGCGTCGGAACATCTTCTGCGCGCACGATCCCACAATGGTATCCACCAGGTTGCTGCGCCCCTTGGTGGCCATGACCAGCAGGTCCGGCTTTTTGGTTTCGATGACGTGCAGCAGTTCCTCAAACGGCACGCCGATGCGAACGCGGGTCTTGACCGGTAGGTTCTCCAAGCCGGCATCGCGAATCAACTGGTCGAAGCGCGTTTCGCGATCCTGCCGGGTCTCCTCCAAATAGCCTTTGAAAGAAAAGGATGGCACCTTTTCGGCGACCTTTTTGGTCATGTCGACATCCCGCTGGTTGATGACGTTGACCAGCAGCAGTTCGGCTTTGACACTACGGGCCAGTTCGCCTGCATACTTGACGGCCGGCAGCGAATAGTCCGAGAAATCCACAGCCACCATGATTTCATTAATAGGTTTCATCGTTGTTATCCTCATGACATGCATCATTTTTTCGCTCTCCCGGTCGGACCATCGAGCCGGCCTGGCGGATTTCTAATCCGATCCCACCGATTCGGAACATTTCATCGCCTTCTCGGTAGGTGATGTCGCAATGCGCATCACATTTGGGTCGAGGTACGCGGCTTTGACTTGAACAACAAAGCGGGGCGGGCAGGAAGGGGCATTGAAACGAGTCGATCTTGCGCCATACGCCTGCCCTGTTGGGCCCCAGTCGTCTGTCCGCCGATTCGGCTTGGTGGCGTCTACGACTTTACTTTGACTTCGATGGCTTTCGTTTTGGGTGTCTCCATTTTCGGGAGCTGGAGGTAGAGCATGCCATCCTTGAAAGAAGCCTCGATTTTAGATTCATTCACGCTGTCGGGCAGCGTGAAGCTGCGGGTAAAGATGCCGTAATAGCGTTCGACCCGGTGGAATTTTTTACGCTTCTCCTCTTTCTCCTGCTTGCGTTCGCCGCGGATGGTCAGGACACCGTTTTCGATGGTCACCTTCACATCGTCCTTCTTGACCTCGGGAATTTCCGCTTTGATCGCGAAAGCATCATCGGTTTCACTGATATCCACACGTGGGGCCCAGTCGCCGGTTTCCATGATCTCCTGGCTGCCTTTGCGGGGCCACGCCAGAGATCGCGTGTAGCGGTCGAACATATCCTCCATCTCCTGGAATGGGTACCATTTTGCCAGTTTCATTTGCGGTTCTCCTCTTTATCGCCAAAGTCACGTTTCGGCATCGCCCGTGAAGGCGGCTGTCCTTTTTCATGGCAAGCTGTATGCCAATTCTATAACTCATTGACATTGCGCATAATATTGTTTACAAGCGCCATGATCGGAACCCAGACTTCCGTTGGGTCGCCCATGGGAAATCCCTGCCGTTGAGCATCGTCATGCCTTTATGGATTAACCGGTTGAATTCTTTGCGAATTGCATCCAGAAATTTCTTTTCCTGTTCGGCGCCGTTCCGGTGCTGAAAGTTCTCATCGCCGGCTGCCGCCGGTCAGGAGGATCAGAAAAAATTGATTGCGAGCCGAAAATCGATCGTGGCTTCCGAAAACCCGGTTATTCTGGCGGCCATCAGGGACGGTCTGTCACCCGGCACGAGCCTTGATCAGCTCCGTTTCGAGAAGGTTGCCGCGCACATCGAAAAAAAGGCCTATGACTACCTGTTCCTGGACTTGGATGCGTTTGGCGACGGCGACCCGGGGGGGCTGACGCATGAAGATTTCGATCGCTGGTTCGGATCGCTCTGGCAGTCCCGCCCTACGATCGGGATCGTGATCATCGCATCACCCGACCGGATCCAGGAGGCCCTTCTGGGGATCAGGGCCGGCGCCCGCAGTTATCTCAAAACGCCCCTCGATCCCGAAGAGGTCCGTCTGGTCACGCAGGAATTTTTCGAAGAGCAGATCCTGGAATCCGAACTGGACTACCTGCGCGACCAGTTCTGGGAAGCGGACGTGCGCGAGTTCGTTCGCACGCGCTGCGACAACATGAAAGAAGTCTACGACCTCATACGCTCGGTGGCGCCCACGCGCACCACCGTGCTCTTGACCGGCGAGACCGGTACCGGCAAGAGCCTGCTGGCCAAACTGATTCATCGCCACAGCAACCGGCGCGAGGCGCCGTTCATCAGCGTGCACTGCGGGGCGATCCCGGACACGCTGCTCGAGAGCGAACTCTTCGGCCACGAAAAGGGCGCCTTCACCGGGGCCGTGCGCCGCAAGCTGGGCAAGTTCGAGATCGCCAGCGGCGGGACGATTTTCCTGGACGAGATCGGCACCCTGACCCCCTCGGCCCAGGTCAAGCTGCTGATGATCCTGCAGGAAGGCCTGTTCGAGCGGGTCGGCGGCGAGACCACCCTGAAGACGGACGTGCGCGTCGTGGCCGCCACCAACGCCGACCTGAAGCAGATGGCCGAGGAGAAAGCCTTTCGCAAGGACCTGTTTTACCGCCTCAACGTCTTTCCCATCGACCTGCCGCCGCTGCGCGCGCGCCCCGGCGACATCCCGCAGCTGGTCGATAGCTTCTTGTCCCGGTTCAACGGCTTCGGCTCCAAGGAAGTGCACCGGGTCCATCCGGCGGTCATCAAGGCCCTGCGGCAGTACGCCTGGCCCGGTAATATCCGCGAGCTCGAGAACCTGATCGAGCGGGCCTACATCCTCGAGCAGTCGGACACCCTGACCCCCGAGAGTTTTCCAGCTGATTTTTTCGACAAGGACTGGCAGACGGCCGAAGTGACCATCGACACCTCGCAAACGCTCGCCCGGGTCCGGGCCGAGGGCGTCGAGGAAATTGAACGGCGCTATCTGAAAGACCTCTTGATTCGCCACCAGGGGCGCATCAACCAGTCGGCCGCGGAAGCCGGCATCACCACCCGTCAGCTGCACAAGCTCATGAAGAAATACGGATTGCGCAAGGAAGACTTCAAGCCGCGGCGCCAACGCTGATTTGACCTCAGTCCTGTTCGGATCCGCCTTCACCTTTTGAGCGGAACCGCGGATTCTTGTTCTGCGTGGCAACGGTCCCCACGCGCGACCATACCCGCCGAAAATGCAGCGCCCCAAGGAATTGAGATCAATGCGCTTTGACGGTTAGCTCCGCCGATCAGGCGGCCGTTTATCGCCATGCGCCCCTTTGGCATCAACGTTGCTAACCTGGATGCCTCCGGGGTCGAAGGCGCCTGGCCGAGGACCGTTTCTGCCGCGTATCGAACGCTCCGGCCACAAGTGGTCGTTCTGATCGGGACGGACCGGCTCAAACGGGTCATCACCGGGGCCGACATTCTGGGAAGGCTCCTGATCGGCATCGCACCCAAAGCGGTCGGCTGGAGGGCGCGTCAGTCGCCCCCGGTTTTGGGCACGGCGACGGCAACGAAAGGTTTGGCATGCTTCCCTGGGTTTTGCTGCTATTGGGGTTCGGCCTCCTGATCAAGGCGGCCGACTGGCTGGTGGAGGGCGCATCCGCGCTGGCCCGTCGGCTCAAGGTGTCGGACCTCGTCATCGGCCTGACCGTGGTGGCGTTCGGGACCTCCACCCCGGAGTTGTTCGTCAACCTCGTGGCCGCGTCCCAGGGGAAAACGGCCCTTGCTTTGGGAAACGTCATCGGCAGCAACATCGCCAACACCCTGCTCATCCTGGGTGTTGCGGCGATCATCACCCCGCTGGCGGCCACCGCCGGCACCGTCTGGAAGGAAATACCGTTCAGCCTCCTGGCGGCGGTCGTCCTGGGCATCGTTGTCAACGACCGTCTTCTCGGCGGCAGCGGCGATGTCGTCACTCGCGGTGACGGACTTGTCCTGCTCTGCTTCCTGGCGATCTTCTTCTACTACACGGCCGCGATCGCTCTCGATGCCGGGGATTTCGATCCGCAAACGGCGATCAAGACGATGCCGCTGCCCGCCGCCTTGGCTCGGGTAGCCATCGGGCTGGCAGGCCTGATGCTGGGCGGCTGGCTGATCGTCGCCAATGCCACGCTGATCGCCAAACAGCTCGGCATGAGCGAGGCCCTGATCGGACTCACGGTTGTGGCCATCGGAACCTCCCTGCCCGAACTGGCGACTTCGGCGGTGGCCGCATACAAGGGCAATGCCGACATCGCCATCGGCAACGTGGTGGGCTCCAATATCTTCAATATCTTTTTCATCCTGGGCATCACCTCGACGATTCATCCAATCCCCTGTGAAACCGGCAGCAACGTGGAGGTCCTGGTTCTGGTCGCGGCGTCGCTGCTGCTTTTCCTGTCCATGTTCACCGGCCGCAGACGGTCCGTCGACCGGTGGGAGGGCGTGGTGTTCGTTCTCCTCTACATCGCCTTC
>CAYMAR010000047.1:11927-15934 GCA_964388465.1 uncultured Desulfobacteraceae bacterium | reverse complement strand
ATGTAAACACAGGCACCGGGAAAGCCGGACAAATGCTGCGCCTTGCCAGGCGGGGTGGGCCGCGCTCCCCGGCCCGGCGGACAGCCGGTAACCCTTGGGACGGCGTCACCCTGGCCGCCGCCATGACGCCCGGCGTCGCAGCGACGCCCCCGCGCCGTGGGCCGCGGAGACCGGCTGAAAGCCTGCGGCCCCGCTGGCCGCCGGGCGCATATCAGGGCCTGCGGGCGGAAAACTACTTCGTGGACCCCATACCGCGCGCGTTCGTCAGGTACTAAGTTACAAATCAAGCGCGCGTTGGCTCTGTCGGCCGGCCGCATCGCCGCCGTTGGCGGATCATTGACCAATCAAACGAATTTATAACGAAAGGATTTCCGCACATGACGACTACCCGTGACGCCTATGTTCAAAAGATTAAAGCCAAGCTCGACGAGTGGAACGCCGAGATCGACCGCCTGGAGGCACAAGCCCGGCAGAAGGAAGCCGATGCGCAGACACGTCTTCAGGAACAGATCGACCAAGTTAAGGCCAAGCGCCAGACGGCCGAAGAGAAGCTCGACGACGTCCGCCAGGCCGGAGGCGATGCCTGGGAGGATTTAAAATCAGGGCTCGAACTGGCCACCGAAGCCGTAGGCGACGCCCTGCGCTCGGCGCGTTCCCGATTTCAGTAAGCGCCAAATCGTAGCGAAGGGAGAAGCACCATGTCCACTGTTGCCCGCGAGCGTCTGCGAACCATCATGGACCGCGAGCAGTTGATGCACTACACATCGTGTGCGGCCTGCGGCCGCCCGTTCAACCTGGGCGACCCGGTCGTTCTGGCCTGCGGCGCCTGGGAGGGGCCGCCGCGCCCGGTCCACGAAAACGAAGCGGTGTTCGACGCCGCAGCATCGCGCTTTGTCGAACGCCGCTGTTACGAGGCCCGTCGGGGTGCCTGAAGGCGGCATCGTCAGCTCGTATCGCCACCGTCTTCATCGAATCCATCCCGCACACCAAGGGGCTTCTCGAGTGAGGATATGAACGCCATGCTCTACATCGGCCATTTTTCGTTCGACGAGACCAACATCACCGGGCTGGCCCGGCACGGCTATTTCACGATGGTGACCACGGCCGCCGCCGCCGATGAGGCGGTGGCCGCTTTTGAATCCGCCATCGCGCGACGCAAGGGCCGCGACCCGCTCTTCGACGCCATGGTGGCGGTGTATGTCGAAGACATCATCGAATTGCCCGAACCGCCGCCGGCGCCGGTCATGACCCGGTTGCAGAGTTCGGCCGGAGAATTTCCCGAGTCGATCAGCCACTCCCTGCCGGGTGAAAAGGTGCCTGGCGTGCAGGCCTACGCTCTGGCGGCGGACCTGGCGGTGATCAACCGCCAGCCGGATCACACCTACAAGGAAATGACGCCTTTCATCCGCTTCGATTGACACACGGGAAGACAGCCTGAATGACGATCCTGCAACCCTACGGCGAGGCTGTGATGACGTCCCTGGGCTTTTTCTGGAAATCGGCCTGGGCCTTCGTCTTCGGCTACGCCATCAGTGCGATGATCCAGGCCTTCGTGCCCCAAAAGGCACTCACCCGCCAGTTGGGCGGACCCGGCCTGCAAAGCCTGTCCCTGGCTACCGTCTTCGGCGCGGCCTCGTCGTCATGCTCGTTCGCCGCCCTGGCTGCCGCGCGCGCCCTGTTCATGAAGGGCGCCCACTTCGTCGTCGTGGTGGCCTTCATGTTTGCCTCCACCAACCTGGTGATCGAGCTGGGGGTTCTGATCCTGATCTTTCTGGGCTGGCAGTTTCTGGCGGCTGAGCTGGTGGGCGGCATCGTCCTGATCGCCGTCAGCCGGATGGTCATCAAGATAACCTATCCCCGGCAGTGGGTCGAAGCCGCCCGCGAGCGCGTCTCTGCCGACGACGCCGACGAGGAGGAATTCGACTGGCGGCGACGGCTGCGAAGCCGCAAGGGCTGGTATCTGGTGGGCCAGAAGTTCGGCGACGACTGGCTGATGGTCTGGGAGGAGATTCTGATCGGCTTCACCGTGGCCGGATTCGTGGCCGTGCTGGTGCCGCCCGCCTTCTGGGCCACGATCTTTCTGACCGCCTACCAGGGCGTGCTGCCGGACTGGCTGATCGCCCTGGAAAACGCCGTCGTCGCGCCCTTCGTGGCCGCGGCCACCTTTATCGGCTCCATGGGCAACATCCCCCTGGCCACGGTGCTGAATGCCAACGGGGTCATGTTTGCCGGCATCATGGGGTTTATCTATTCGGACCTGATGGTGCCGCCGCTGGTGCAGGTCAACGCCAAATACTACGGGCCGCGTCTGGCCCTCTACATCGCCGGCATCATGTTCGTGAGCATCGTGATCACCGCTCTTCTGCTGCACACCGCCTTTTCCCTGCTGAATATCGTTCCCGAAAGCCGCCGGGTCGTCTCTGAAATCGTGCGGTTCAAGCTGGACTACACGTTCTGGATGAACGCGGGGGCTGTCATCGTGGTTTTCGTCATGATCGGGCTGCGTCGCCGATTTCAGACCCTGCAGGACGACAACCACGATCACGATCACCATGATCACGGCCGCGCCTGGTCCCCCAAACGGGTGATCGCCGCCTTGGCGGCCCTGGTGCTGGCCGGCGGCACGGCCGTTCAGCTCATGCGCCTGACGTTGTGATTCGCGGCGCATCGGTGATTCCCGGCCGGGCCTGTACCGGATAATGGCGGGGAGAATAAGGTGCTCCCCCTATTGGCAGGTGGCGCTGGACAGCATAGGATCATAGGCAAGTTTTGAAAACGCCGCGACCATCTGCTGCGGCCCAATCAAAGGAGGATTGTGTGGGAGCCATCAAAGACGAAATCTACAAGTGCGAAGCTTGCGGCAACGTGGTGTTTGTCCTCGAAGGCGGCGACGGCGACCTCGTCTGCTGTGGGGAAGAGATGAAACTGTTGACGTCCGACGAAGCCAAGGCGTTTGCCGCGCGCATGCCGAGGCCGGGATCGCCCTGACGCGGTCAGATGCGGAATTGAATTTCCAGGGGGTGGCGGCCACTTCGTTTGCGGCCGCCACCCCCTGCTCGTCGGGCCTGCCAGACCCCGCCGGCCACCGATGGTCGTCGGGTGCATCAAGAAAACCAAACGAGGAGTTAGGAGAACATCATGCTGCGAAACGCCAGTGAAATTCTTGGTTACCAGCTTCGAGCCGCAGACGGCGACATCGGCCGCTGCAAAGACTTTCTGTTCGACGACCGGCAGTGGACCATCCGCTACATGGTGGCTGACACGGCCAAATGGTTGCCGGGACGGAAAGTGCTGGTTTCCCCGCTGTCGCTGGGAACGCCCCGGTGGCCCGATAGAAAACTCCCTGTGGCCCTTGGGAGGGAAGAAATCGAGGCCAGCCCTCATTTGGACGATGACGCTCCGGTTTCACGGCAATATGAGATCCAGTGGGCAGACTACTACCAATATCCCCATTACTGGGGTTTGGAGACCATATGGGGCATTCGGCATTACGACATGGCCCGCAAAGAAGCCGTCGACCAGGCGGAAACGGCACTGGAGGACAGCCACCTCCGCTCGGTTCGGGAGGTCATCGATTACAACATCAACGCCATCGACGGTCATATTGGTCATGTGGAAGACTTCATCCTCGACGACACCAACTGGTCGATCCGCTACCTGATCGTCGACACCCGCAACTGGTTGCCGGGACGGAAGGTCCTGATCGCGCCCGATTGGGTTGCGGCCATTCACTGGGCCGAGCGCCAGGTGGACGTGCGCATGAACAAGTCGGCCATCGAGAACAGTCCGCCCTACGACCCCCGGCAGCCCGTCAACCTGGCCTATGAGGCGCGGTTATACGACTATTACGGCCGACCGGTGGCTTGACCGCGGCAGCCCCGGGCAAGGAGGTGCCAAATGACAATCGGCTTTGACGAAATTCAGCTCGATAAAACACCCGTGGGCCGGATCGTCACGCTCAAGTTCAAGCAAAGGCTGGACAAGGCGGACTACGATGAATTCGTCCC
>CAYMAR010000047.1:10568-11827 GCA_964388465.1 uncultured Desulfobacteraceae bacterium | reverse complement strand
CGGAATGCAGGCGAACCACTGGAGACCGACTTTGTCTACCGGGTTTTTCCCGACATCCCCAACGAGAAAATCGCATCGAGCATCGATGCACTTGTGCATCGGGGCTGGCTCGATTGGGACGAATCCCAATCGAGCCTCTATCTCACTGCGCGTGGACGCACCAAGATCCGCAAAGTCGTTCCGGCGGCCTTGCGGGATTATTGTGGTAGCAAGACCACCTGCTGATACCGCCCTGACCGCCCTTGCCGATGAATGCCGCATGGTTGAGGCCGATTGAACGGGGCGACAGCGAAGCGCTGCAACAGCGACAGGAGACCCACCGTGCACACCACCCTTCCATACCCCTGGCCACTGCGCACCGACCAGGAGCGATGCTTCGATGCGCGGGGTGAATCGATTCCCTGTGGGGAAACTGGACAGGATGCCGATCGACGGCCGTGCCCGCATCCGATGATACGCTTCGCCGCGGCGAACGATTCCGTCACCGATGCTTTGACCGGTTTGACATGGGCGCGCAACGCCAACCTTTTTGACTACCCATACAGCCTGGACGAGGGCCTCGAACGTGTCGAAACGCTAAATCGTGAAGCCTTAAGCGGCCTCAGCGACTGGCGGCTGCCATCGCGACGGGAGCTTTTTTCGCTCGTCAGTCACCAGAACTACAATCCCGCCCTTGTGTCCGACCATCCGTTCGAAAACGTTTTCCACGGCTACTACTGGACGGCGACGCCCTGCGCGCGGCTTCCGGACCAGGCCTGGTACATTCATCTTGGCGGGGCGCGGATCTACCGGGGACGTCAGAGCGGGACCTGCCTGATCTGGCCGGTATCCGGCCGCCGAGAACCACGACCCAGCCGGGGGGCACGATTTCGGACTCACGACGGCATCACTCGCGATCGGCGGACCGGACTCAATTGGAGCCCCGTTTTTCGAAACGGGGTGTCCATCGTTTCATGGGAGGGTGCCCTCCGCGGCGCCACCGCGTTAAATCGGGACGATTGGGCCGGCCACGATCGGCACTGGCGGCTGCCGAGTGTGCGCGAGCTGGAAAGCCTGATCGATTTGAAGCGCCATTCGCCGGCATTGCCGGAAGACTGGCCCATCGAGATTGACGCGGAAGGCTTCTGGGCGTCGACCACGAGCGTCTACGAACCCCGCTACGCCTGGGTCGTCTACATGCGTGACGGCGCCGTCGGGGTCGGCTACAAACCCAATCCGGACTTCGGTGCCTGGGCGGTCGCCTGTGACGGCCCATCAGG
>CAYMAR010000047.1:9329-10468 GCA_964388465.1 uncultured Desulfobacteraceae bacterium | reverse complement strand
TGAGAACACGGGCCCCCGGCGCCTATTGGATCGGAGGGTACGCGGCCGTGTTGATCGCGGCCGGCATCTATTTTTTCATTGGCGCTCGTCGAGGCCTGCTGGAACCGCAGGGCACGACCGTCGGCGAGGTACGCATGGAGGCCATTGAAAAGATGCAGAGCAAGGAACTGCTCAGCCGCATTGCCCTGGAGGATGAAGATGAAAATGTCCGGCACAAGGCGGCCAGACGACTCGAAGAAATCACGGCCTGAGCGGGATGAGGGACGTCCACACCCGAGGGCGCGACGTACCGGATGACCGGCGGGTCGAAGAGGGGAGGTGAAACCATGAAGTTGCAGGATCTGTTTTTACCCAAAATCGCGCGATCCGACCCGAAAGTAAGGATCGAGGCCATCAAGCATGAGGACAACGTGGAACTGTTGCAAAAGGTCGCGGATAATGATTCTGATCCGCGCGTGGCCGTCGCGGCCCGGAAGCGGATCAAAAAACTCCGCGAAACGGTCGAGGCTTAGCGTGCTCCCCACGCATCCGCCCGGCGCCTGTCCTTGAACATGAACATTGCCGGTACTGCGTTTGACAGGCACGATCGAGCGCATGCCCCGCAACCCCAAAAAGCGGGGCAATGCGCGCCGGCAAGCCGTGAGTCCCTTTCTGCGGCCTTCCCCACGGATCGATTTATCTCTCGGGGTTGTTCGCGTGGATTTCAAGGCACGCCATCTAATACGGGATGCGGTTGTCGACGATTCCACGGCGCAGACTTTTCCAGTACACGAGGCGGGCGGCATCGAATTGCCCTGAACGGTGGTGTTCAAGTGCGGCGACCACATCGTCCGGCGCGCGGGCCTGCGCGCGGCCTGAATCACGGTGCATGCCAGCTTTCAATCCTTTCCGTCTAGAAGATCTCGACCGAGATTGATTTTAAAGTTTCATATTCAAATCACCAGGGAATCAAGGCAATGGGGTGCATCCTGTATTGCAGGCTGCGGCGGCAGGCAAAAAACGGTTCGTGAATGAAGGTAAAAGGGGATTTTTTTTGACAGTTGATTCCCGTGGCATTCGCGCGCGGGGTCTTTCAGTTACCCTCCCGTCAAAAAAGAAAATGGCCCGGGGCCTTGCAATTAGGGTTCGATTTACAGTTA
>CAYMAR010000047.1:4854-9229 GCA_964388465.1 uncultured Desulfobacteraceae bacterium | reverse complement strand
TTGAAGGCGAACGCCTTCCCCACCGGCGACCTGCAAATCGACGCCGAACATCCGACCGGCCTGGTGGAAGTCGTGCTCGACGGCGAAGGGGGGCCGCAGTACGACATTCTCCCCGATCGGGCCTATGATTTCATCGTGGCGACGCCGTCGATCGAACGGTACGTCGCCCAAGAATGCCGCTTGATTTATTTCGGCAGCCTGATCCAACGCACGCCGTATGCGGCCCGAGCCGTGCATCGTCTCCTGCAGGGACGATCACCCGGAACGCGCTGCCTTTACGATGTCAACCTGCGCCCGGGATGTTTCGATGCGGCCATATTGGAATCCTCCCTCCACGAAACGGATATCCTTAAACTGAATGAAGATGAGATCATGACGCTGGCCGCGATGAAAACCATACACGGTGACACGGTTGCCATGGCCAAGACGATCATCTCCCGCTACGATATCGAAATGGTCGTCGTGACAAGCGCTGAACAGGGCAGCCGGATCTTCACCCGTGATTCGCAACATCGCATCTCGCCGTCCGGCGAAGTCCCAATTGCGGACACCGTCGGTGCCGGGGACGCCTTCGCCGCGATGCTGGCCATCGGCTTAATCCGCCAGTGGCCGCCCGAGCGCATCCTGTCCGCGGCGCAGGCGCTGGCATCCGCCGTTTGCGGCATTTCCGGCGCCGTGCCCACCGATCGTATGTTTTACGATGATTTCAACGAACTGATGTCAACCGGGGAGGATCATGGGTAAACGCTACTATATTCAGATGTTCAGCATTCACGGCCTGCTTCGTGCCGACAACCTGGAGCTGGGACACGATGCGGATACCGGGGGACAGGTGACTTATGTTCTGGAGCTTGCCAGGGAGCTCAGCACCCTCGAGGACGTCGGTCGGGTCGACCTGTTCACGCGGTTGATCGTCGACAAAACCACGTCCGAAGATTACGCCCGGCCCCTGGAGGTCGTGAACGACAAATTACGGATCGTTCGCATTCAATGCGGGGGACGCAAATACATACGCAAGGAACGGCTGTGGCCGCACCTCGACGAGTTCGTGGACAAAACCGTCAAATTCATCAAGCGCGAGCGGGCGCTTCCCGACATCGTTCACGGCCATTACCCGGATGCCGGTTATGTGGCCATGGAGCTGGCCCGTTTCTTCGGCGTGCCCTTCATCTTCACCGGGCACTCTCTGGGCCGGGTCAAAAAGCAGCGACTGCTGAATGACGGTTTGCGCACCCAGGATTTGAACCGGCGCTATAAAATCGACCAGCGGATCGGTGTCGAAGAAGAGTTGCTGAGCCAGGCGGATCTGATCATCACCAGTACGCGCCAGGAAATCGATGAACAGTACGGGCTTTACCGCAACAAAAATCAGGCCGATTACGCGGTCATCCCGCCGGGGTTGGACGTGGAGCGTTTCTACCCCTATTACCATGACATGATGCCGCAAAATGAGAAGGATGAAGGCGCCATGTTTGCCCGGGCCTCACTCTTGCAGGAGCTGTACCGCTTTTTCCGGCATCCGGACAAACCGCTGATTCTGGCGCTCAGCCGCCCCGACAAACGCAAGAACATATCCGGTCTGGTGCGGGCCTTCGGGGAAGACATCGATCTTCAGGCCATGGCCAATCTGGCGGTCTTTGCCGGCATCCGCAAAGATATCGAGAGCATGGAAGACAACGAGCGCGAAGTGCTCACCGAGATGCTGCTGCGCATGGACCGCTATGATCTCTACGGCAAGATGGCCATCCCCAAAAAGCACGATTTTGAATCGGAGGTGCCCGCGCTTTACCGGATCGCCGGTGAGAAGGGCGGGGTCTTCGTCAATCCGGCCCTGACCGAACCCTTCGGCTTGACGCTTCTGGAGGCCTCGGCCACCGGGTTGCCGATTGTGGCGACGAACGACGGGGGGCCTCAGGATATCGTCGAAAACTGCCAAAACGGCATGCTGGTGGATGTGTCAGCCCCCGCTCAAATCGCGGACGCGCTCAAAACGATCATCGCCGATCGTGAGAAATGGGAGAGCTATTCCAAGAACGGCGTCATGAATGTGCGCCAACATTACACATGGGAAAGCCATGCCCGGCAGTATATGGGCCGCGTGGCCAAACTATCCGCCGCGGTCAACGTTGCCGACATCGGTACGGCGCAGCCCACGGATCCGATCGGGCGGCGCCTGACAGGCCTCAACGCCTTGTTTGTCACCGATATCGACAACACGCTGATCGGCGAGGACAATACGCATTTGGCTTCTCTGCTGCAGAAGATCCAGCGCCACCGCTCCCACGTCGGTTTTGGTGTCGCCACCGGTCGCAGTATCGAATCGGCCCAGGCCTATCTGGAAAAGCACGGCGTCCAGGGTGTTGACATTTTGATTACATCCGTGGGGGCGGAAATTTATTACGGCCCGCAGCTGGTGCCGAGCCGCAGCTGGAAATCGCATATCAACATGAAGTGGGACCCGGACAAAATCCGCGGCCTGCTGAAGAAGTTGCCCTATCTGACCTATCAGCCCGAGGAAACCCAGCGGCCCTTCAAAGTCAGCTACTTCATGGACCCCGGCAAAGACCGCCTCGCCGAAATCCACAAGCTCCTTCTCAGCCGCAACTGCAAATACAACTTGATTTATTCCCACGACCAGTATCTTGACATTCTTCCCTATCGGGCATCCAAGGGCAAAGCCATACGCTTTCTCTCCTACAAATGGGAAATTCCTTTGCAGCGGATTGCCGTCTCCGGCGATTCAGGTAACGACGAAGAAATGCTGCGCGGTGAACCGGCCTCCATCGTGGTGGCCAACTACAGCCCCGAACTCGATGTCCTGCGTAAAAGCCGCCGTGTCTACTTTGCCCGCAAACCCTGTGCCGGCGGCATTGCGGAGGGGCTTGCCAAATACCGCTTTTTCGAGAAGGCGAAGAGGGCCGCATGACCATAAGCAACAAGGTTCAACTCATCACCTATCCGGACTCTCTGGGAACCAACCTCCTGGAGTTGCACTTCGTGCTCCGTAAATACCTGCGCAATGCCATCGGTGGCGTCCACATTCTGCCGTTTTATCCGTCATCGGCGGATCGCGGCTTTGCACCGCTGACCTACGACGAGGTCGACCCGGCCTTCGGTACCTGGGAGGACGTCGAGCACATCGGCCGGGATTTCGATCTGATTGTCGACTTCATGGTCAACCACATTTCGCGCCAGTCCGAATTCTTCCAGGATTACATGGAACGCGCCGGCGAGAGCCCCTACGCGGATATGTTTCTGAGCTTCAACAAGCTGAGCCCGGACGGCGAAATTCCCGAGGCGGATCTGGAAAAGGTCTACACGCGCAAACCGCGACCGCCGTTCACCACGATTCAGCGCCCGGACGGATCGCGCGAAAAAGTATGGTGCACGTTCGATTATGAGCAGATCGACCTGGACTATCATTCGCCGGTGACGCGCGAGGTGGTGCGAAATTTTCTGATCCGATTGGCCCGCAGTCGACCCAAAATGATTCGGCTGGACGCGTTCGCCTACACGACCTTTAAACTGGGAACCAACTGTTTCTTCCTGGAACCGGAGGTGTGGGAACTGCTCGACTGGTTCAAGGGATTCGCCGAACCCTTTGATGTCGAAATTCTGCCGGAGGTTCACGAGCACTATCGATACCAGCTTAAACTGGCGGAGCGCGAATACTGGACCTACGATTTCGCGCTGCCCATGATCATGCTGCACACCCTTTATCATCACACGAACCGCCAGTTGCTGGACTGGCTGCGGATCTGCCCGCGCAGGCAGATCACCACCCTCGACACCCATGACGGGCTGGGCGTCGTGGATGTTGCCGATCTGATGTCGCGGGAAGATATCGACCGCACGATCGAAGGCCTTTACGCCAAAGGGTCCAATGTCAAGCGCATCTATTCGGGCGAGGCCTATCAAAATCTCGACATCTATCAGGTGAACTGCACGTACTATTCCGCGCTGGAAGACAACGATGATTCCTATCTGGCGGCCCGTGCGATTCAATTCTTCTGTCCCGGCATCCCTCAGGTCTACTATGTGGGGCTGCTGGCCGGCCGAAACGATATCGAACTGGTCGAGCGGACCAAAAACGGGCGCGATATCAACCGGCACGGCTACAGCCTGGACGAGATCGAACAGGAGATACAGCGGCCCGTGGTCCAGCGCCTGTTGCGGCTGATGACTTTCCGGTCGTATTATCCGGCGTTCGACGGGGCCTTCAAGATCGAGCCCTCGCCGGAGGACCAGGTCGTGTTGACCTGGCGCAAGGGCAAGCACACCACAACGCTTCACGTCGATTTAAACCATTACACCACCCGCATCACCTATTACGATCCCACCGTGGATGCCCGCAAACCCTTCACTGTCTGACGTT
>CAYMAR010000047.1:0-4754 GCA_964388465.1 uncultured Desulfobacteraceae bacterium | reverse complement strand
AAGTGAGGGATTATGGAAATTCGAAAGCCCATTCACGACAGGGTGCTCAACGCGACCACCAAGGAAGAACTCAAGGCGGCCTACAGGGATTGGGCCGCGCGGTACGATCACGACCTGGTAAACGAAATGGGTTATGTCGCGCCTAAAATCGCAAGCGACCTTCTTTTGAAATATCTGGATGAGGCCAATGCCGACATCCTGGATGCCGGTTGCGGAACGGGTCTCGTGGGTTCGATCATCCACAAGTGTGGATACACCAACATCGACGGTTTTGATTACTCGCCTGAAATGCTCGCAAAGGCCGCCGCAAAAGGGATTTACCGATCGCTTCTCGAGGGCGACTTGATGAACGCCCTCAATATCGCCGACGGCAGGTATGACGCCGTCATCAGTGTCGGGACCTTCACATGCGGTCATGTCGGGCCGCAGGCGTTGGATGAGTTGGTCCGCATTACCAAGCCGGGCGGCTATATATGCTTCACCGTGCGGGAACAGGCCTGGGAAGAGGACCGGTATATTGACAAGATTGAACAAATAACAGATGCCGGCGCCTGGGAAATGAAAGAAATGCACACGGCGGATTATATCCAGCAAGAGGGCGCCAGCTGCAAGGCCTGCCTTTACCGCCGCAACCCTCTGATATCGGTACGGATCGCCAACGACCGAACGTCACCGCGCCCGGGCGACCGGCCTTGATTTTAGCCGGTCCCCTCCATCCAATACCCGCAATGATCGGGTCCTGTTAAGAAATAGCCGATGGTCGATCGCGATCGAAGGATGCTTCCTAAATCTGGATTCAGAGCACCATCTTGATGGCGGGCCGGGCCTTGAGGGCGGCGAAAAGGCGGTTGCGGGCCGCCTCGCTTTCCACCGTGGTGTCGAGGTGCAGCGAGGTGTATCTGCCGCTGCGGCTTTGCCGCGACCATTCCAGGCCGTAGTCCCTGGCTCCCAGGCAATCGGCCGCGGCGGCGCGCATGTCTGTTTCGTCGGAGCCGATCAGGGTGAACGACCAGCGGCAGGGATAGGTGATCCGGGGCTTATTCATCATCAAGCCTCAGGTTGGCGCTTGTTATACATGCAGCTTTTCCGATTTCAGGGCGTAGGCCACGGCGACGCCCACCAGGAAGCCGGCCGCCAGATTGCTGGCCAGGGTGATGCCCAGAATCAGGAGGCAGACAAAGAACTCCTTGCGGGTCTGGAGATCCAGCACGGTCAGGCTCAACTGGGCGCCGGCAAACACCAGCAGGACACCCAATACGGCCAGGGGCAGCAGGTGCAGAACGGCCAGGGCCTCGCGGCCCAGAAAGACGCCTAGCGCGATGAAAAGGGTACCGATCATCAGATTCGAACCGGCCGTGCGCGCGCCGAAGCGATAGTGTGCGGCCAGTCCGCCGGCCCCGTGGCACAGCGGCATACCGCCAATGACGCTGCTGGCCAGATTGGCCAGCCCCATGCTGATCGTCAGTCCCCGGTAGGTCACCCGATGCGAGCGATCCCCGAAATATTCGCGCGAGAGATCGGCGTTGGCCACCACGGCGTTGCCCACCGTCATCGGCAGCTGGGGGACCACCAGGACCAGAAGGGCAAAGCTGAAATCGGCGCTGTTCGGCCAGCCGAAAGGCAGCAGGGACGGCATATGCCAACCGGGCCGCACCGCGTCCAGCCCGTCGAGGTTGCCCAACAGGGCGCCCACGGCCATCCCCCCCAGCACGATGGCCAGTCCGGCCGGCAGGGTGCGGTTTTCAAGAAGCACGAGGGCTGCAGCGCCGCCGGCCAGCCCCAGGACGATCCCGATGGGGACCGGTCCGATGTGCTGCAGCCGCAGGAAGGGTTCGGCCGCCTGCTGGATAACCTGAAACGGGGCCGTGCCCAGCATGAGTTTGACGCCCTGGGCCATCAGGAGCGCACCCGTGGAAAGTTGGACCCCGCGGATGACGGGTTTGGGAATAAGGCGGCCAATCGGTGTGATGACGTTGGTGACGCCGACGACCAGCAGACCGGCGCCCGCGATCAGGCCGGCGGCCGTAATCTGGGCCGGTGCGAGCGTCGTGGCCAGGGCGTAGGCGCCGATGACCTTCATGGGCTGGACGGGCACGGTCAGCCTGAAGTAAAGGCCCGATAGGATGTAGTAGACGCCGATCGCCACCAGCACGCCAATGGGGTCCAGGCCGTTGATCAGGATCATGCCGATGGCAATGGGCAGCAGGGTGCCCAGATCCCCCAGCGAACCGGCCAGTTCCATACGGGTGAAGCGCAGGCGTGGACTTGGGTCGGATGGCATGGGCAACCCCGAGGAGGCTCCGGCTTGGTGACGGCCGGATGCGGGCTTGCGGAAACAGGCCCGAATGCCCGCGGCCGTCAACGGTTTGCGATCATGCGCGCAATCTAAACGAATGTCTGGGGGTTGTCAAAATCAAGATACGATCCGGCGGCACCGGGCGTAACATTGCCGACAACCCATCGGGTCGGTGGAATCGCGGGTCCTCCGGGCATGCGACGGCCCAAACGGCCGGCCAGCCGGTTGCCGACGAACGGCGCGCCGATCGATCTCAGCGGGCCGCCACGGGCAGACCCGCTTCTTTCCAGGCCGTGATCCCGCCCTTGAGATAAGTCAGGTTGATGAAATAAAAGCGTTTTTTCAGCAGGTACCGGATGGCGGACGGCGCCTGCCTGGCCCGGATGTCGTAGAGTACCAGGATCTTGTCCTCGGGCAGGCCGTTAAAATCCATATGCAGGCGGTAGACCGGAAACTGCAGGGTGGGGCCATCGATCGCCCCCCATTTTTTCCTGGACGTCTCGTCGCGGATATCCACCAGGATGTAGCGCTCGTCGGTATTGAGCTTCTGGCGCAGTTCGCCGGCGCTCAGCGGTGCGGGAATTTTGCGGGTGGCGTAGGCGTAGTCCGAGGACTCGACGAAATTGTGGGTTTTCTTCCAGCCGGCGATGCCGTTTTTATACCAGTAGACGTCGCGATACCCCATATCGACCGCCCGACCGGCGGCCATTTTGGATTTCACTCACCCGGGGCCTTTGCAATAGAAGACCAGGGGCTGGGCCTTGCTTCGGGGCAGGTCCGTACTTTCACCCATGAGCTCCACGGGAATACAAATCGAGCCGGGGATGCGCTGTTCTTCGAACTCCACGAAACTCAGGCTGTAGATCAGCGCCGGGGGGGCGGAGGATTTCATCCAGGTCTTGAGTTCCTCGGTGCCGATGAGCTTGTAGCCGTCGGCGGCCCGCGCCCAACCGCCGAGCGGGCCGCTGAGCAGCAGCACCAGGGCGATGGCCAGGAATCCTCGGGTGAATCGTGATGGCATCCTGTTCTCCTTGTTTTACTTTTGACTTTCCCCGGCCGCCGCGGGCGGAGCACCGCCTCAGGGAGGGCCGGGTGGCGCGCGGCATCGCCTGTCGGAAAAAACTTGTGGATGCGTTCCGCGCCTGTGATATTGAACCCGTTTGGTTTATCGGATGCTACCATGAAAACTTTAAACTCTAAAGGTCTGACAAGACTCTGGATCGGTCAAAAATACGCTGATCGGCCTGTCTGCTGGAAATGATAATGAAAAAGGCACAAACGCCAAGGGACGATGAAAAGGGACGCCGTTTTGCGGCCAAGATGACGGACGTGCTCAATTATGGCGCCCTCAATCTGGCCATGGGCATCGGTTATCGCCTGGGCCTGTTCGATTGCCTGGACGCATTCGAACGCCCGGCCACGGTGCAGGCCATCGCCGCGCAGGCCGGCCTGGCGGGCCGCTATGTGGATGAATGGCTCGGCGTGATGGTCGCCGCCGGCGTGGTGGAGACCTCCCGCGGCCCGGGCGGGGAGGCCTTGTATTTCCTTCCCCCGGAGCATGGCGATCTCCTCGCACGCCGGGCGGGCAGCGCGAACCTGGGCGTCTATACCCAGGAGATTCCCCTGCTGATTCAGTGCGCCCTGGAAGCGGTCGTACGGGGCTTCAGGACCGGAGAGGGGGTCCCCTACGCCAACTACCCCCGGTTTCAGCAGTTCATGGGGGAACTGGCGGATGCCAAACACCGGGAGGTGCTGGTGGATCTTTTTCTACCCTCCGTGGATCAGGGGGACATCGTCCGCCGGATGGCCTCCGGCCTACGGGTCTGTGATCTGGGCTGCGCCGAGGGGTTGGCCCTGATTCTGATGGCCGAGGCCTTCCCCCGCAGCGAATTCACGGGGATCGACATCGCGGCCGAGGCCCTGGACAGGGCACGCGCGGCAGCCGCCGGCCGCGGTCTGACCAATATCCGTTTCCTGCGCCGGGACGCCGCCGAGTTGGCCCATGCGGCGGATCTGAGCGAAACATTCGACTATGTGACGGCCTTCGACGCCATTCACGACCAAACCCGACCCCTCGAGGCGCTGCGAGGGGTCTATGCGCTGCTCAAACCCGGGGGCGCCTTTTCCATGGTGGATATCGCCGCCGGCAGCGGGATCGAGGCCAACCGTGATCATCCCATGGGCCCTTTTCTCTACACCGTCAGCCTGATGCACTGTCTGCCCGTGGGGTTGATGGACGGCGGCATGGGGCTGGGCATGATGTGGGGGCAAGAAAGGGCGCGGGATCTGCTTCAGGAGGCCGGGTTTGCGGATGTCGAGGTTGTGCCGATTCCGGAGGATGCATTCAATCTGCATTATTTCTGCCGCAAATAAGACGGATGCATCAGGAGCCCGATAGCGGCGTTACGCTTCAGGCTTCGTCACTGCGGCGTACCGATGTACGCCTCATTCCTCAGCC
>CAYMAR010000046.1:0-15971 GCA_964388465.1 uncultured Desulfobacteraceae bacterium | reverse complement strand
GCAGGCCGTTGTGCTGGAAGACGAAGATATGGTCCGATCCGGGTCGCGCGACCCGATGCCCGTCGATGCTGACGCTGCCGGCGGTGGCCTGCTCGAATCCGGCGATAATGCGCAGAAGCGTGGATTTGCCGCAGCCCGAGGGCCCCAGGATGCAGACCATCTCCCCGTCGGCGAAGTCGAGATCGACATGGTCGAGCACCTGGATGCTGTCGCCGTAGCCGACGGACGGGTCTTCGCCCCGGCGGGTCTGGCGGCGCCGGTTGTGGTAAACCTGGCAGACATCCTCAATGACGATCCGACCCATGGCTCAACCGTTCCGATACCAGCCGGCGGATTCGATCCGCCCCAGCCGCCGCATGATGGCATCCAGCAGCAGACCGATCAGCCCGATGACGATCATCCCGTTCATGACATAGTCCATGCGCAACGCGTTGCGCGAATCCAGAATCAGGTAGCCCAGGCCGGACTGCACCGCGATCATCTCGGCCGCCACCACCACCAGCCAGGCGATGGTCACCGAAATGCGCAGGGCCGTGATGGTCCCGGGAATCATGGCCGGTATCACAATTTTGGTGATGACCTCGCGGCGGGAAAAATTGAAATTGGCCGCCACCTGGAAGAACACAGGGTTGATGGCGCCCACCGTAATCGTTGTGGAGACCACCAGCGGAAAAAAGCTGGAAAGAAAAATCAGAAAAACGGCCGGTTTGTCACCGATGCCGAACCAGAGCATGGAGAGCGGGATCCAGGCCAGGGGCGATATCGGCCGCAAAAACTGAATGATCGGGTTGAGCAGCGCCCGGGCGATGGCAAGCCGTCCGAGCAGGATGCCCAGCGGCAGGCCCAGCGCGACCGCCAGATAAAAGCCGGCCGTGACGCGGAACAGGCTCGCCACGGTGTGCTGCAGCAGCGTGCCGTTGGCCGCCAGTTCCCCGAAACTCACGAAGACCTGCAGCGGACCCGGGAAGACCTGCCGGCTCCACCCGGAATACCGCGCCAGCAGGTCCCAGATTACCAGCAGCAGCACGAATGCCAGGCAGGGAATCATGACATGCCGCAGAAGGTGGCGGGCCGTATTGACCGGAAGTGCTCGCGTATTCAAGGTTGCCGTTTCCATTCAGCCGCTTCGGCGTTTTTAAAAGGCATTGTAGATCAAATGAATGCCAATCAGGGTTAGAAGAAAGATGAAAACCTCCTTCAGTCGGCGTTCGTTTATCCGCCCGGCCAGGCGCGGGCCGACCTGGCCGCCGATCAGAACGCCGGGCACGGCCCAGGCGATTGTGGCCCAATGGGGCCTGCCGCCCAGCATATGGTGAAACACCGCTCCCAGAACGCAGGTGCCGCAAACCGTGGCGACGCTCGTGGCCACCGCGCTGCGCATGCGCAGCGCCATCTTGCCGCGCAACAGCGGTACGAGCCATTCGCCGATGCTGACGCTCAGCATGCCGCTGACCACCGCCATCAGGGACACCCAGCCCATATAGGGGCGGGCCGTCTTCCAGCGGATGCGCCGCCGGCCCCTGTCATCGTATTTCGGGTTCGTGGATACAAACCAGATGGCGGTGATCATCGCCACCAGCCCCAGCGCCAGCTCGATTTGCGCCGGTCGGATATTGCAGCTGATCAAGGCCCCCAGCGCGAGCCCCGGCACCGTGGCCGCCAGCAGGGCGGTGGTCAGCCGGACATCCACCAGTGTGCGTCGCGCGTAGGACAAGCTCCCGGAGCCCATGCCCGCTGTCTGGATCACCAGCGAAGTCATCACCGAAGCCTCCGGCTCCAGCTTGAGGATCAAGACCAGGAACGGCATCCACAGGATGCCGCCGCCGATACCCACGGCGGAAACGACGGCGGCGATCAGGATGCCGACGGGAAACGCCAGCCAGATGCTAACCATTCGAACCGGTCCGTTCGATGGCATAGAACTTAAAGCAGCCCACCAGCTCGCGCAGGGCGGTCAGTTCATCCTCCAGGTGCCCGAGCTGTGAGCGCACATCGGCGATGTCGTCCGGGGCCAGGGCATCGTGCGCTAACAGGGCTTGGGCCCGCGTCACGGCTTCGCCGCCGGACTGACAGGTGTTGCGCGAGAGGTGGATGATCTCCTGCAGGTTGCTGGCCATCTCGTTGATGACCCCCCCCAGGTCGGCCAACTCGTTGTCGGCCTCGATGCGGATGGTCTGGCTGAGGTCACCGCGGGAGATATCCCGGGCCTTTTCGATCATATGCTGCAGCGGCTCGGTGATGTTCTTTACGAACATGGTCAATACGATCACCATGACCGACATGATGATCCCGATCATGAGCACGGCCTTGTTGCGCAGATGGTCGAGCGGTTTGAAAACGGCGTCGCGGTCAAGTCCGGCCACCGACGGCTGCTCGATCTGGTCCAACCAGTATCCGCGCAGATGGCGTCCGTGGGTTTCGGCCACGAATTCGACCCCCACCAGCAGCGAGGCGAAACCCACCAGGAGAAAATAGATGATCATGGTCCGCTGGAGCGAATACCTCGGCTTGCTTTTCATTTCAGCGTCCCTCCTGATCGCTGTGGTTTTTTCCCGGGTCGATGACCGTCAGGGCGTCGCTCTCGCTTTTGATCGCCAGATAGGTGCTCAGGTCGTTTTTCATGACCCCCCAAAGGATGTCGTAGCGGCCTTCGGGTAAATTTTCCGGCAGTCGAAACGGGCGGGTGAAGACGCTGAGCCCTGGCTGCACCCGGACGTTGAGATCGTCCTCCGCGCTGTGAACGGGCGCGCTTCCCTCGCGATTGAGGGAAGCGCCCAGGATCAGGTCGTGGGCGAAGGCGTTGAAATTCAAAAGGGTGAATTCAAGCTGCAATTGGTCGCCCGGACGGCATTCGTGTCGATCGAGGCGGTGGGCTTTGAGCACGACGTGCGTGCCGTTGGCGTGGGGGGCAAAGGGTCTGAAGTCCACCTGCGCGTTGACGGCATCGCCCCCACCCGGGCCGACCCCGCCGGGTCCGTCGGCGGCGCCCCAGTAGTTGTCGGGCGCGTTCAGACGCTGGCGGCCCGCCTTGTAGACGGCGAAATAGCTGTTGTGCTGAAAATCGTTGCGCGCGATGAAGGGGGCCGCCTGGCGGGAGACGTTGACACCGCTGCCGTTGCGGTTGGCGATCAGGTTGTCGGTGACAGCCACATCGCTGGTTTCGAGGGCCAATTCCAGGTTTTCCAGAATACAGTGGCGCACGTACCCGCTGCTGCCGGCGCGGTAGACGATCGCCTCACGATTGGCCAGATCCTCTCGGCCGTCGAAATGGACTTTTTCCGCCACCAGCCGGCCGCGGATCAGTAGGCGCGCCTCGGGTTGAAACCTTACCGTTACCCGGGGTTCAATGCGCAGGCGGGCTTCCGGGGCCAGCGCGATCGTGCCGGTCAGCAGGTAAGGGCCCCGGTCCGCGGTCCAGACTGTATCCACGCGGATGTCGCCGTGGACCAAATGGCGGGCCTCGGCCGCATCCGCCAGGCCGAGCAGAAGCAATAGCAGACCGGCCCCCAGGCCTCGGAGGGGGTGCATCAGGCCTGAGGCCTGCGGGCTATACGGGCTTCTGCTTCGCATGGTCGGCGGGTTCCATGATTTCATTGGCCAGCGCCTTATAGGCCTGGCCGGAACGGCTCTGAGCGTCGTAATGGTGGACGGGCATGCTCATGATCTGGGCCTCCCGCAAACGACCGTCGAGCGGAATGACCGTTTGATAGAGTTTTCCCCGGTAGAGCTCCTGTATTTTGGTCTGGATCACACGGGCCGCGGTTTCATCCTCGTTGTACATGGTGACCAGGATGCGGGCCTCGACCGCCGGATTGGTCTTGCGCCGTATCAGGTCGATGATGCCCAGAATCTGGTCGACGCCATGGGTGGACAGGTAGTCGCACTGGGTCGGAATAATCACCTGGTCCGAGGCGGTCAGAGCATTGAGGGTGAAAAACTCGATCGACGGCGGCGTGTCGATGAGGATGTAGTCGTAGCGGTCTTTCACCAGATTGAGGCGGTCGTTGAGGATGTATTCGTAGTCGTCGGCCCCGAAGTATTTCTTGTTCAGCAGCACCATGTTTTTACTGGCCGGTAGGATCCACATGTCCGGATAAGGGGTTGCGACCACAGCCTGATCCATGGCCTGGGGGCCTTTATGGAGCACGTCATAGAACGAGGCGGCTTCGCGCGCGCCCAGAAGGATGGACAGGTTGGCCTGGACATCGAAGTCGATGAGCAGCACCTTTTTGCCGCGCTGCGTGAGGGCCAGTCCCAGGTTGAGACAGGTTGACGTCTTGGCGACCCCGCCCTTCTGGTTGCTGACGGCGATCGTATTGCCCTTGCGGGCGACATGCTTGGCCGCCGACAGGTCGACGAATGGGATTTCCTGAATGCGCACCGGACGATAGGCCGTGAAAACGTGCCGGCAGCGGGAGCAGCGCGCGGTGAAGCTTTTGGTGTTGGGCTTGATCCGGTTTTCGTCCAGGCGGAAACGGCTCTGGCATCTTTCGCAGATAACTATCATCGGCGCTCCTTCATCCGGCCATGATCGAAGTGATGGCCCGGGGCAATTCAATCTCGTCCAGCACGATATCCACCGTCCCCCGGCGGATGGCGTTGTGGGTCAGGTTGGGATAGACGCAGCACTGCGTATCCTGGGCCAGGGTGACACCCGCGCACTTCCGGATCTGGCTGAAACCCTCGGCCCCATCGTTGCCAATGCCCGTGAGCAGGACACCCACCGTGTTCTGCTGGAAGACGTCGGCTGCCGAGGAGAACAGCATGTCGAGGGGGACCTCGGCCGCCCCGGCCGTCTGGAGACAGGGGGTGCCCTCGGCATTCGTGCCAATGCGAACGGCATTCTGGTAAGAGCTGATATAACAGGTGCCCTGTTCGATGGGCATGCCGTCGGAGGCTTCACGGATGCGCCAGGGCACCGCGGCGTCGAACTGTTCGACGAACGCGCCGATAATTTTGGGGGATATTTCCTGCACGGCCACCACGGCGGCCGGCAGGGTGGTCGGCAGGTTGGCGAGCATGCGAATCACCGTGTTGGGACCGCTCAGGGTCGTGCCGAGGGTCAGCAGGTATTCCAGCGGATGGTATCCGTAGAGATCGGAAAAATGGGCCTGCCGGTCCCAGCGCTTGAGCCGCACGCGGCGGATGTTGTCGAGGTTGACCGCGCTGGCCAGTTTGATGCGGTCGATGAGCTGCTGCCGGGATTGGTCGATGTCGGTGGATACAGCCCCCGAGGGCTTGGGAATGAAATCGACCACACCCAGCCGGAGAGCATCGAAGGTGATGGCCCCGTCGCTGAACAGCGAACTCAGCACCACGATCGGGACGGGCGATTCGATCATGATGTGCCGGATGCTGGTGAGTCCGTCCATGATCGGCATGTCGATGTCCAACGTGACCACGTCGGGTTTAAGCGCCCTGATCAGGTCCAGGCCTTCCTGGCCGTTGCGGGCGGTGCCGACGATGCTCAGCTGCGAATCCGTGGCCAGGACGTCCACAATGGCTTTGCGCATGAAAGCGGCATCGTCCACGACAAGCACCTTGATTTCTTCGGCCGGGTCGCCCCACGGGATCGGCCGGTGGGCCCCCCCTTCGGGCCGCGGTTCGTCGCCGGCTTCAGCGACCCCAGGCGGCAATGCGTGCGGCAATGTCTTTAAGTTCACATTCATCATCACAGAGATTTTCCTCGATAGTGGCGGCCAGCGAGGCCGGCATCATGCAGGTGGCGCGGTCCTGGACCAGCAGCCGGCCGCCGTTTTCGCGCAAGTAGCGCAGCCCCTCCAAATTGCCGGTTTCGGCCCCGGACAGCAGCACCACCAGCAGCCGGTCGCCGAAACAGTCGGAAGCCGAGAAGAGCAGCAGATCGAAATAGCTGGGACCGTAGCCGAAATCCTGGCGGCCCTCCTGCATGCGAACGTTCACGGCCGCGTCCGCCTTGCCGAGGCGCAGCGAGCAGCCGTGTGTGCCCAGATAGCATTGGCCGCGTCGGAGAGTGGCCTCCCCGGATAGAATCTTGATCGGCACCGGCCCGTAGCCTTGCAGATGGGTCGCGAGGGCCGGCAGGAATGCGGGAGGAATGGATTGCAGACCGACCAGGGCGGTGAGGGGGTCGGCCGTCATCCCGGCGAGCATCTGGCGCATGCTGCCATGGCCGCTGCAGCCCGCCGATACGATGACGAGATGTTCAGCCGCCGGTGCATCGCCGGCAGGACGGCGCCCGGGTCGCTCAGCCGGCGTGCAGCGCAAACGGCGAAAAGCCTTGATGTCGGCGGCGGCCGCGCGCTGAATCCGTTCCACGATTTTGTGCTGTTGCAGCAGCAGGTCCTTGTTTTTGACCGGTTTGGCCATGAAATCCACGGCGCCCAGATCGAGAAACGAAAGGACCGTATCCGGCGCACCGCTGCCCACGTTGCTCATCACCACCACGGGGCAGGGGTTTTTAATCATGATGTGCTTCAAGGCGGCCTTGCCGTTCATGACCGGCATGTTGACATCCAGCAGGATGAGATCGGGACGCTGCATCTCGATGAATTCAAGGGCCTCTTCGCCGTTGCGGGCGATGCCCGTTACTTCGATGTCGCCAGTGGCGGAGAGCATGCTACCCAGGATCTTGCCCATGACCGTGGAGTCCTCGACCATCAGAACGCGCAATTTGTCCTGCTTGAGGGTGGGCGTGTCCTCTCCGCCCGCGGCGGCCCCCTCTTCGGCCAGCATCGCGGCCTCGTCAGCGCGTCGAGCAGCCTCCATCAGCAGAAATTCGTAGCTCTTCTTGATGGTGACCACCTCGCTGACCCCGCCGTCGAGCGTTTCGAACCCGCCGCTCTTCCAGCCCAGAATCGTGTAGAAGGCTTCTTCGCCGGTCATCTGGCCGCAGACGGCGTGGGCGATCTCGCCGTCCCAGATATAGATCGCGCCCTGCAGGGGGCCTTTCGTGACCCGGATCGTGATGGTGGCCGAAGACAGGCAGCACATCTGGATCAGATCGTCGAGCTGGATGTTTTTGAGCGTTCCGGCAAATCCCTGGGCATGGCCCTCGGAGAGCGTGTTGATGCGCCGGCCCAGGTCGGCGGCATCGCAGGGTCCCTCGACGGTCTGTAAATTGGGTTGTGACGGTATGGCGCGACGCATCGCGGCGCTGTCGGGAGGCAGTATCAGGATTGTTTCCAGGTGGGGATACCCGGCCATGATTTCCTTCAGATAGGGCTGGGGGAACACATCCCCGGCAGCGACGCCGACGACTGCCAGGAAGATGTCTTCACGCGCCAGAACTTCCAGCGCGCGGGCGCCGCCCTGGGCGGTCATCAGCCGATAAGAGGCCGTATCGGCATACAGGTGCTCCGCGAGCGCTTCACGCAACGGTGCATCACAGTTGATCAGCAGAATTTTCTTGAGACCTGCGTCCATAAATTATCGCGGCGCCGACGGCCGGGCGGCTAACGTGCCGCGGCCTTGGCTTTTTTTTGCGCCTCCCGGTCAATGGAGAGGTTGACAAGCTCGTATACATCCAGAATCAGCGAGATGCGGCCGTCGCCCAGGATCGTGGCGCCGGAGAACCCGCTGCGTTCCTGGAGGTAATCCTCCAGCGGCTTGATCACGACTTCCTCCTGGCCCAGGAGCTCATCCACCACGAGTCCGACGCGTTTCAAGCCCGTGCTGACCACGACCACGAACGCCCGGTCGATCGAGTCGGCGGCGTTCATGTTGAATAGCCCGTCCAGCCGTACCAGGGGCAGGGTGCTTTCACGCAGCTGCATGACCTCGACCCCCTCGATGGTGCTGATCTGTTCCTCGTCAATCCGCAGGGTTTCCTCGACGGTGGCCAGCGGTATGGTGAACAGCTCTCCGTGCACCTTGATCAGGAGCGCCGGGATGATCGCCAGGGTCAGGGGGATCTTGATCCGGAATCGGGTCGCGGCGCCGGGCGTGGTGTCGATTTCGATGGTACCGTTGAGTTTTTCGATGTTTTTCTTGACCACATCCATGCCCACGCCGCGGCCGGATGTGTGGGTGATTTTCTCGGCCGTGGAAAAGCCGGGCAGCATAATGAGGCTGCTCAGGTCCTTGGGGGTCATGCGTTCGAGTTCGTCGCCGCCTGCGAAATTGCCCGCCAGGGCTTTGGACCGGATGCGGTCGAGATCCAGCCCGCGGCCGTCGTCGGCGATCTCGATCACCACGTGGTTGCCTTCGTGGTAAGCCTCGAGCCGGATGGTGGCGGTTTCGGGCTTGCCCTGGCGTCGCCGCTCCTCAGCCGGTTCCACCCCGTGGTCCACCGCGTTGCGGATGATGTGGATCAACGGATCGGAGATTTCTTCGATGACCATTTTGTCGAGTTCGGTCTCTTCACCGCGGATATCCAGTTCGACCTGTTTGGCGGTGTCACGCACCAGGTCGTAGACCAGGCGTGGGTAGCGGTTGAAGAGCTGCGCGATGGGCAGCATGCGCACTTTCATCACACCTTCCTGCAGTTCGTTGGCCACCCGGCCCAGGGCCACCGTGGCCTCGCTCAGGCGGAAGGTCAGTCCCTTGACTTGCTTCATTTCGCGGGTGTCGAGCTTGAAGCTTTGCTTCAGGTTTTGCTGCAGCTCGCGCATTTCGCTGAAAAGCTGGGCGAACCAGGCCCGGCTGACCACCAGTTCGCCGACCTGGTTCATGAGGGCGTCGATCTTGCCGGCGTCCACACGGATGCTCTGTTTGAGAATCTTGTCGCCGATGCGATCGGACTGGCGGCGGCCGGAGCGTTCGGATTCGCGGTGGTCGGTCGGTGCCGCCGGATCCGTCCCCGGCCCGATGTCGTCGCCTGCGGCCGCGATCGATGCCGTGATATTGGCCACCTCGGGAATGACATCCGCGGCCGTCGGCCCGGATTCAATTCCCGCCGCCGGCCGGTCGTCGTCGCTGTCGGCAAACAGCGGAATCTCGATGTCGGAATCTTCCATGTCGGGGGTTCCGGGTACGGGGGCGACGGCTCTGTCGGCGGCGGCGGCCGGCGGTTCGGACGGGGGGGCGTCCGCAAGGCCCTGGATGCGCTCCAGGATGTCGTCGATGGCGTTCTGTTCCGTGCCGGTCTGTTCCAGATCCTCGGTCAGCCGACCGATACGGTCCCGGGCCGCGATCAGCAGATCGATCGTGTCGCGATCCACCGGCCGATCACTGCGACGCATCTGGTCCAGCAGGTTTTCAAGCTGGTGGGATAGCTCGGCGATGCGCGCCATGCCCAGGTATTCGGCCGCTCCTTTGATGGTGTGCGCCGAACGGAAGATGTCGTCCAGGATGCTCCGATCTTCGGGCGCTTTTTCGAGCCGCAGCAGGCTGCCCTCCATCTCCTCGATGTGCTCCATGGTTTCCACCAGGAAGTCATGCAGGAGGCTGTTCTCCAGTTTCCCGCCACCCCCGGCAATGGCGGTGTCCGCCAAATCGTCGCTCGCGGAGGACGGGTCGACCGTCTCGAGGGTTTCCGAATCGTCTAGGCAGACTTGCGGGCGATCTGCGGTCGCCGCGTCTTCGGAGCCGGAGACCGCCTCGGTTTCGAGGGCCGCTTCGGCGCCGGGTGCGGGCTCGGTGGTATCGCGGGTTGCTTCCGGTATCTGCACCTGGGGGAAGCGTTCGATTAACGCGGCGATGTTGGCTTCCATGTCGGTGGTGATGAAGGCGGGCAGAAACGCATCCTCGCCCGCGGCCAGGCGCAAGCGGGCGTCCTCGATGCCGGCGGTCCAATCATCGTAGAGCGCGGTCAGCCTGGTGTAGCCCATATAGTTCGCCGAGGAGCGCAGCGGATCGATGTGCAGCAGGCAGGCGGCCAGGATCGCGTCGCGTTCCGGAGCCTCGGCGCGGACCAGTGCGGCTGTCTGGGCCTCGAGGGCGCCCAGGCTTTCTCCGAGCTGCTCCAGAAAGATGCTGAAGAGCTCTTCGTCGTATTCCTCTTCGTAATTATCGGTGTCCGGCGGCGAAGCCGTACGCGGGGCCTCACCCGCTGTCGTTGGAACATCCATAGGCGTCGAGCGCTCCGAAGCGGCCACCGGCCCATCTGTGCGGATGTCCGCGCCGGGGGCTTCCGGTTCCGTGCGTTTGTCGGGGAAGGGCCGGGGCCCGCTTTCCGCCGCGGCCGAGGTTTGATCCGGGGCGGGAGGGGTGTCGGGCGCGACAGCCGATACGTTGTCGCTGTCGTCGGAAAAGATGGTTTCTTCCGGCGTCGAAAAAAGCTCGGCGGCGATTTCGGCCGTTCCGGCGGCGCGCTGGGGTGCGATTCCCTGACGGCGGCAGTCGTCGAAAGAACGGCTCAGACGGTCGAAAAGATCGGGAACGTCGGTGAAACCCGGCGCCGGCCGGGCAAAGCTGTCGGAAAGACGGCGATCGTCTGCGGCGGCATCATCATCCCTGGCAGGCTCCGGCGGTTGATCGCCGTCTGCCGCGTCCGCAGGGGTTTCGTGATCGATCTGGATCCGTGGAAAACGATCGGCCACGTTGGCCAGGTTGGCTTCCATGTAGTCCCGGATGAAATCGGGCATAAAGCCGTCGTCGCCGCCCTCGAGGCGCGCGCAGGCGTTGCGGATGGATTCGCTCCAGCCGTCGTAAAGACTGGCGATGGGATCGTAGCCCATGTAGTTGGCCGATGCGCGCAAGGGGTCCATCCGCGTCAGGCAGTTGGCCAGAATGGCAATCTGGTCGTCGCGGTCGGCCGACGCCAGGGCCCGGGTGTGGGCCTTCAGCGCGGTGAGGCCCTCCTCGAGCTGTTCGAGAAAGATGGCAAAGAGCTCTTCGTCGAATTCTTCGTCGTAGGCCATTTCGCCGCTGGCGTTGGTTTCGCCCGGCGGCGGTGAATCGACCGGGGGCTTTTCGGCGGCCGTGCTTTCGGGCTTCAGCCCCTCGAGACGTTCGACCAGATCCGCGATCACGGTCTGCTCGGCCTGCGTGGATTCCAGGTCTGCGACCAGTAGGCTCATCCGATCTCGCACGGCCATCACCAGGTCGACGGTATTGCGGTCGGCCGCAATGGCGTTGCGGCGCAGCCGGTCCAGCAGGTTCTCGAGCTTGTGCGACAGTTCGGCCAGGCCCTCCAACCCGAGATACTCCGAAGCGCCCTTGATGGTGTGCGCGGAGCGGAAAATATGATCGAGGGTCTCCCGGTCGTCGGGATTGGCCTCCAGACGGAGAAGATTGCTTTCCATCTCTTCAAGATGTTCGACCGTTTCCACGATGAAATCCTGAAGCAGGGAATAGTCCGTCATGGTGATCTCCTTATCCTCCGGGCGGGGTATCTGGCACCCGGCGGGCGTTGCGGTTTAGTGGGCCCGTTCGATTCGGTCTTCCGTGGCCACGGCTTTGGGGCCGGTCAGGAGAACATCATACAGATCGAACGACCGGGCGACGCTTTGCATGGTGCCCAAGTTCTGTCGGGCCGATTGCAGATGGGTCTGAATGACCTTGTTCACCGGGGCGGCCTGCTCGTCTTCAAGTTGCCGGTGGATGCCTTCGAGGGCATCCATGGCGCTGCCGGTCTGATTCCAGACCAGCACGAGGAGCTCCTGCAGATTGACGCCCAAATCATTGAACAGTTCCCCAATGCGGCCGATTTCGTCCCTGTCCTGCACCGGCACGGTGGCATCCAGGCGGCCGTCGGCCATCCGGCCGGCGGCCGCTGCCGTATCCTCGAGGGGGTGCAGAATGCGCCGCGCGACATAGAGATAGAGCGCGCTCAAAACGGCGAGGGCCAGCAGCGTGCCGCCCATCAGGCCGTAGCGCACACGTTGCCGCAACTGCGCGTGCGCGTCGTCCGCCGCCCCGGCGTTTGTCTCCCGGACCGCAAACGGCGAGCGCTGATCGACTCCCGTCAACTGGATCGTCAACCCGCCGCCGGTTATCAGCGTCAGCAGCATGGCCAGAAGAAAACCGGCCCGAATCTTACGGCGCAGCGATTTGGTCTGGCGCCCGATAGACGGCGTCGTCGCGTCGGTGGCGTTGTCGGCATTGAAGTTCATGGCCATCGTGACCTATCCCGTGGGTCGTTCTCCGTCCCCGCCTGCAGATGGCGTCCGGCCGGCGACCCGTTCGTCTAAAGCTGATTGATCAGCTCCAGAATATCCCTGGAACGGTGCTTGTTCAAATATCCCTTGGCCCCCAATGTTAGGGCATTCGCCGCATATTCGGCTTCATCGAGATTGGACAGGAAGATGATGGCGGCCTCACTGTCGTAAGCCAGAATCTCCCGGGCCGCGGTAAACCCGTCCATGCCGCGCATGGTGATGTCCATGGTGACGAGGTCGGGTTTAAGATCCTTGTACAGGGCCACGGCGGCGCTGCCGTCCTTGGCCTCCCCGACCACCTCGTGCTGACCGGTCTGCAGGGTCGTCTTGATCATCCGGCGCATGATGGTGGAATCATCCACGATCAGGATTTTTTTACCCATTGCTGCTTGCCTTTCCTCCGTGTTCCCAAAGCTTTAGGCGCTGATCGCCCCGACCGGCACGGGTCGCGCTACGGGGCCACTTGCATTTCCCGGCCGACCGAGTTGATTTCACGCAGTTTCTTGATTTCATCCACCAGCAGGATCCGGTCGAAATCGAGCAGGATCAGCAACCGCTGGTCGATGCGGCAAACACCCGTGATGTACTGGCTGTGCAAACCGGAAACGACGATGTCCGGCGGCGGTTTGATGCTGTTGGCCGGGACTTTGAGCACCTGCGTGACCGAGTCCACGATGAAGCCGGTCACCCGTCCTTCGACATTCAGGATCATGATCCAGATGTTGCCGTCGGGGGCTTCGGCGTGCCGCAGGTTGAGACGTCGGCGCAGGTCGATCACCGGAATAATGTTGCCGCGCAGATTGATGACCCCCTCGATGAAATCCGGCGCGTTCGGGATCGGGGTGATCGGGGTCTCCCGGATGATTTCCTGAACCATCAGGATGTCTACCCCGAACATCTCCCGGCCGATTTCAAAGCCCACGAGCTGCATGAGCTTTTCTTTTTCTTCCTGATCCGTTTCCTGGTTCAGATACGGCTCGTTCATGGGATGCGTTCTCCTTGACGGCTGCCCGCCGGCAAGCCGGCGGACATCCGGGTCGTATGCATGGGGGCCTAAGCCTCTTCCGCCGGAGCGGTCGCGGTCTCACCACCCACCTTGAACTGTTCCACCTGACGGGTCAGGGACTGGGACAGTTTCTGCAGTTCGTCGGTAATTTCAACAACCACGCCGGCCCCTTCGCGGGTCTGGGCGGCGGCTTCGGCCGACTCCCCGGTGATCTCGGTGAGCTTCTGGGAGCGCTCGGCCTGGCTGTCGGTCATGTCCCGCATGGCGTGGGTGCGTTCCACCACGCCCTGCATCTGCTGGCCGATTTCGCCCATCCCCTGGTTGGCGTTGACGATCAGCTCGGAAATGGCGTTCGACTTTTCCACCAACGCGTTCAGGGCCGCCTGAGCGGCCGCGCGGCGTTCACCCTGCTGACCGGCCATTTCGGCGATTTCGCGGGCCAGGTTGTTGAGGTCCTCCATCATGGTGTTGACCTCCTGGGTCCCTTTTTCAATGTTGTCCGCGGCGCGGGCGATCTCCTGAATGGCCTGCATGTTGGTGCCGCCACCCTGGGCGATCTTCTCCAGCGCCTGACGGGAGCGGTCGGAGAGCTGGGTACCTTCCGCGACCCTGGACGAGGAGTCCTTGATCAGCTGGGTGATCTCCTTGGCGGCTTCCGAGGAACGCTGGGCCAGCTTACCGACTTCGTCGGCGACGACGGCAAAACCCTTGCCGTGGGCGCCGGCGCGGGCGGCCTCGATGGCGGCGTTCAGTGAAAGCAGGTTGGTCTGCTCCGCGATTTCGGTAATCACGGTGATGATCTCGGAGATCTGTTCCGAAGATTCGGCGATGGCGCGCATACCATCCACGGTGGCGGACACCGATTCGGTGCCCTCCTCCACCGCCTGGAGGGCGTCGCTGGCAAAGGTCATGGCGTTGGTGGTGGCGCCGGTGAGCTCCTGCACCGCCGTTTCCATCCGGGATACGGCCTGGGTAACCGCCTGCACCTGCTCGCCCTGCTGCTGGGCGGTGGCCACAACCTTGGCGCCGGTTTGACCCATCACCTCCACGCGGTCGGTGGCGGTGTTGGCTTCCTCCACCTGGCTGGCGGAGGCTTCGGTTACCGAGCCCATGTCCACCGTCAGGGATTCGATGTTGGTATTGGAGATGTCGGCCGCCTCACGCTGGGACTCCGAGGAACTCGCCACCTCGCCGGCCGTGGCCCGCATGTCTTCCACGGTCTGCTGCATGATGCGCATTTGCTCGGCCTGACGCTCGGCCCGCTCCCGGTTGGCGCTGGCGCGCTGGGCCACGTCGCCCGAGTAGTTTTCCACGTCGCGGGCGGCCTTGGTGACGAGCTGGAAGGATTCGCGCAACAGGCGCATCATCCGGTTGAACTCGTTGGCCATGACGCCGACCTCGTCCTTGCTGCCGGCCGGCACCTCGATGGTCAGGTCGCGGTCGCGGGCGACCTTGTTGACCGCGTTGGCAATGGCGATGATGGGGTTGGCGATGCCGCGGGCCACCCACAGACCGAGCCCACCGGTCAGCAAACAGGCCACGACGGCGATCGACCACAGAACGATCTTGGCGCGTGACCGCATCTTTTCGATGACGTTGGCGGACGCCAGAAATTCTTCCTCATAGGAGCCGGCGCCGATGATCCAGTCCCAGGGCTCGAAGTACATCAGCCGCACGATTTTCCAGCGGGCCTGGGGGTCGCCCGGGTTCTGCCAGGGATAGCGGTGCTCGGCGATTTCGCCCGGTTTGAGCACACGCGACTTGGCCACGATTTCCTGGATGAAGAGGTTGCCGTCGGGGTCCTTGGCCTGGGAGATATCCTCGCCGTCACGGGTTCCGTTCTGGGAGATGACGTAGTGGCCCTTGCTGTCGAGCACGTACACGTAGCCGGTCGTACCCACCTCGATGTCGTAGATGGCTTCGCGCAGGCTCTTGACGCTTTCCTGGGGCAGGCCCACGTAGAGCATGCCCACGATGCGCTTGTCCTTGCTGTAGATGGGCTCGTAGGCGGTCAGGTACCACTTGTTGACCACGAAGGCGCGGCCGATGAAGGTCTGTCCGCGCAGGATGGTGCTGATCACCGGGTTGGGCTTGCCGTCCGGGTTGGTGCGCGGGATGAACGTGCCGATAGCGCGCGTGCCGTCGTCCTTGACCACGTTGGTGGCCACGCGCAGCATGTCACCGCCGCTGTTCATGCGCTGGAAGACGGTGCAGGTGAGGTCTTCGGCCAGGTTGCGGACCTCGTCCACCACGGGCACCGCGGCGGTCAGGTCGGTGGTCTGGCCGAACCAGGTGTTGCCCACCAGCATCTTGGGCAGTTCCACCGGCACCATGGTCTTGGTGTACTGGTTGACCGCGTTCCAAGTGACGTTTTCGTAGGCAAAGGCGATGCCGCCGTTGTCCGCAACCACCCGGCGGGCCACGTTGAGATCGCTGCGCAGGGATTTCCGCAGGAGGTCGTCCTGGGTCTGGGCCATGCGGTAGACCCCTTCGGCGATATGGTCGAGGTCGGTTTTGGCCAGCTTGATACTCTCGTCCGAGGCCACGGTGAACATGGCATTGTTCTGCCGGGTGACGAAGATGCCGGCGACGATCAGGGGCACGAAGGTCGCAAACGCACCCAGCAATACCAGCTTGGTTCTGAGTTTGAGGTCTCTAAACATGGGTCTTTCCTCCCAATCAGCGGTGTTGATTGTTGAAAAGGGTTTTTATCGCCGGGGCGATTTCCGAATCGTTGAGCGGCCGGCCGCTCCGGCAGAGCCGGAGGGCCGACAGGGCCATTTCCTTGAACAGACAGGTCTGGGGGTCCTGGATCAGCACTTCCCCCCCGATGCGGGCGATTTCGGCGGCCCCTTCGGCCCCGTCCGCGTCCTTGCCGGTGAGCACGACGGCGACCGTGCGGGCGCCCATCACCTCGGAAAGGGACAGCATGAGCATGTTGATGG
>CAYMAR010000045.1:6925-16221 GCA_964388465.1 uncultured Desulfobacteraceae bacterium | reverse complement strand
GATGCTCAGCCGCGTCGCCAATTCAATCTACTGGATGTGCCGCTATATCGAACGGGCGGAGAACGTGGCCCGTTTCATCAGCGTCAACCTCAATTTGCTTCTGGACATGCCTTCGGAAAAGGGCAAGCATTGGGAAACACTGATCATGACGACCGGCGACCAGGCCCTGTTCGAAAACAGCTGTCCGAATTGCGGTCAGGAGGCCACGATCCGGTTTTTAACCTTCGACCGCGACTACCCCAATTCCATCCTGAGCTGTCTGGCAGCGGCGCGCGAGAACGGCCGCTCCATCCGGGAGATTATTTCCTCGGAAATGTGGGAGCATCTCAACAACTTTTATCTGGAACTGGCCGACAAGCACAGTCCGACAACGGCGCTGAGCGACCCGCACCGCTTTTTCCGTATCATCCAGATGCGCAGCCACCTGTTTACCGGCCTGATGGACTGCACCATGAGCCACGGCGAGGCCTGGAATTTCGCCCGCATCGGCATGATGCTCGAACGGGCGGACAAGACCTCGCGCATCCTAGACGTCAAATACTTCATGCTGCTGCCCGAGGCCGGTCTGGTCAACTCGCCCATCGACAATATCCAGTGGACCGCGGTGCTCAAATCCGCCAGCGCCTTCGAGATGTTTCGCAAACAGCATCACCGGATCACCCCGCGCAGCGTGGCCGACTTCCTGATCTTCGACCGCCATTTTCCGCGGTCCATTCGCCACTGCGTGAACAAGTCCAAGATCTGCCTGCAGCGCATCAACGGTGCCGGGAGCGGATCGACGCGCAACGCCGCCGAAAAGCAATTGGGGCGTCTTGAAGCTGACCTGACCTATACGGACATTGACGAGGTGATCGAAAGGGGGATGCACGAGTACCTGGACAACCTGCAGACCCGACTCAACCGGATCGACACGGCCATCGGCACGACCTTCTTCAACACCAAGCCGATATCTGAAACAGCTGTGAATGAGCAGTAAATTGAAAGGACGCCTCCGTGGGAATCCATGTTGCCCTGAATCATAAAACCACCTACA
Organism: uncultured Desulfobacteraceae bacterium; assembly: GCA_964388465.1. Classification (GTDB taxonomy): domain Bacteria; phylum Desulfobacterota; class Desulfobacteria; order Desulfobacterales; family UBA5852; genus JABZFP01. The sequence continues at coordinate 15,188 of CAYMAR010000045.1, read as the reverse complement.
GCTATGATCGAACCGTTAGCCTTTCGCCCCAAGTTGTCCGCCTGCGGCCGGCGCCCCATTGCCGCACGCCGATTCTGAGCTACTCCATGACGGTGACGCCGGACACCCATTTTCTCAACTGGCAGCAGGATCCTTTCAGCAACTATCTTGGCCGCCTGGTTTTCCCGGAAAAAACCGACAGGCTGTCGGTCGAGGTGGACCTGGTGGCGGAGATGATCATCATCAACCCCTTTGATTTTTTTCTCACACCCGAGGCGCGGAACTTTCCGTTCACCTATGATCGGAAGCTTAAGGCCGACCTGGCCCCCTACCTGGCACAGGCGCCGGCCGGCGAGAAACTGGCTGACTACCTGAAGAGCATCGACCGCCGTTCCGTAGAGACGAATGATTTTCTGGTCGATCTAAATCGTCGCTTGAGCCACGAGGTCAGTTATCTCATTCGCATGGAGCCCAATGTCCAGAGTGTCGAAGAGACCCTGACCCTGGGCAGCGGTTCCTGCCGCGACTCGGCCTGGCTTCTGGTCAACATCTTGCGACACTTGGGTCTGGCGGCGCGCTTTGTCAGCGGGTACCTGATCCAACTGGCACCGGACATACGGTCCCTGGATGGCCCGTCAGGTCCGGAGGCCGACTTCACCGATCTGCATGCCTGGACCGAGGTCTATCTGCCCGGCGCCGGTTGGGTGGGCATGGATCCCACTTCCGGACTCTTTGCCGGCGAGGGGCACATCCCCCTGGCCTGCTCGCCCGAACCCCAGAGTGCGGCCCCCATCACCGGCGCGGTGGACGCGTGTGAAGTCGAATTTAACCATACCATGAGTGTTCGACGCATTCGTGAGGAACCCCGCTCCACGCGGCCCTACCCGGAAACGGTCTGGGAGGCCATCGTGACCCTGGGCGACCGGGTGGAGGAGGAGTTGAATAAAGCGGATGTGCGTTTGACCATGGGCGGGGAGCCCACCTTCGTCTCCATCGACGACATGGACGGTGAACAGTGGAACACCGGGGCATTGGGCGATGAAAAAAGAACATTATCGGAAGAGCTGATAAAAAAACTACGAAACCTCTGGGCCCCCGGCGGCCTGCTGCACTACGGCCAGGGCAAATGGTATCCCGGTGAATCACTGCCCCGATGGGCCCTGGGGTGCTATTGGCGCGAAGATGGACGGCCCGTCTGGAAAGACGACCGCTGGATTGCGGATACGGCCAGGGATTACGGCCTTGGGGTCGCGGAAGCCAAAATGTTCATCGAAACCCTGGCCGGCCGACTGGGGCTCAGCCGACGCTTCATCCGCGAAAGTTATGAGGACGTTCTCTATTACCTGCACAAGGAGCAGCGGCTGCCGATAAATGTAAAACCCACCGACTCCCGGCTGGAGGACCCCGAGGAACGGGAACGCCTGGCAGCCACATTCGAAAGAGGTCTGGGAGAGGTGGTCGGTTATGTCCTGCCTCTGCAGTACGGATCCTGGAAGAGCGGTCCGTGGCCGCTGCGGAGCGAGCACATGTTTCTTTTGCCCGGAGACAGTCCCGCCGGGTTGCGCCTGCCGCTGGAATCACTGCCGTGGGTGTCCGAAACCGATTTTCCCCATGACTATCCCCTGGATCCCATGGCCGACCGTGAACCGCTTCCCGACCTGCACGATGAACAGCGATTCATCTATGGCGCAGACGTACCGTCAGCGGGTGAAGGTGTGCGCACCCAGCCCGCCCCCTTCGACGCCCCTCAACCGGTGCCCGGCGAATCGGCCGCCTGGGTGGTGCGGACCGCGCTATGCGTGCAGCCACGCCAGGGGCGTCTGTATGTCTTCATGCCGCCCATCGCCTCGCTGGAAGGCTATCTGGAACTGATCGCCGCCATCGAGGCCACCGCTGCGGCCACCGGGTTTCCGGTGGTCATCGAAGGCTACACGCCGCCTAGCGATCATCGGCTGAAGAGCCTCAAGATCACCCCGGACCCGGGGGTCATCGAGGTGAACATCCAGCCCATGCACAGCTGGCGCGAAATGGTGGACGGCACCACAGCCCTCTACGAAACCGCCCGCCAGACGCGCTTGGGGACGGAAAAGTTCATGCTCGACGGCCGCCACACCGGCACCGGCGGCGGCAATCATATCGTTCTCGGCGGCGCCACGCCGGCGGACAGCCCGTTCCTGCGGCGGCCGGATCTGCTGCGCAGCCTGATCACCTTCTGGAACAACCACCCCTCCCTGAGCTATCTCTTCTCCGGTCTCTTCATCGGGCCCACCAGCCAGCAACCCCGCATCGACGAGGCCCGCCACGACAGCCTCTACGAACTGGAGATCGCCTTTGCCGAACTGGATCGGCAGACGACACCCGACCGACCTTGTCCGCCGTGGCTGGTGGATCGCCTTTTTCGCCACCTGCTGGTGGACGTGTCCGGCAATACGCACCGGGCCGAGTTCTGCATCGACAAGCTTTACTCTCCGGACAGCAGTTCCGGGCGGCTTGGCCTCCTGGAGTTTCGTGCCTTCGAAATGCCGCCCCATGCCCGCATGAGTCTGGCCCAGCAGCTGCTGATACGCACCCTTGTCTCCTGGTTCTGGAAATGCCCCTATCGGGAGAAGCTGGTGCGCTGGGGAACCCGTCTGCATGATCGTTTCATGCTGCCCGATCCGTTGAAAGATGATTTCGACGACGTCCTGACCACACTCAGCCAGGCCGGGTATCCGGTATCCATGGATTTCTTCCACCCCCATTTCGAGTTTCGCTTCCCCGTTTACGGCCGTGCCGTTTATCGGGGCATGGAGATGGAGTTGCGCCAGGCCCTGGAACCCTGGCACGTATTGGGCGAAGAGCCCGGTGGCGGAGGGACCGCACGGTACGTGGATTCATCTGTGGAACGATTGCAGGTAAAAGTCTCAGGCATGACCGGGGACCGCCATGTCGTGGTATGCAACGGGCGTCGGGTACCCCTGCAACCCACCCCCATCGACGGTGTTTTCATCGGCGGTATTCGCTATCGCGCCTGGCAGCCCCCTTCCTGCCTGCACCCGACCATCGGTGTCCACTCGCCGCTGGTCATTGATCTTTTCGACAGCTGGTCCGGCCGTGCGGTGGGCGGCTGTACCTACCATGTGAGCCATCCGGGCGGACGCCACCACGAAATTTTTCCGGTCAACAGTTGGGAGGCCGAGGGCCGGCGCCACGCACGCTTCATCCCCGGTGGTCACACCCCAGGTCCCATGTCGCCCCCGGCCCCGGAAACCCATCCGGAATTCCCCTATACCCTCGATTTGCGCTTTGCCCCCAAAAGCATTAAAAAGGCGCCATGACAAACGCCTCTTCGACCGAATCGACCGCGATCCAAACCAGCGCCGCACCATGCTATGGCTACGCCCAGCCGCCGTCCGCGTATGACGAGCTCTGGAACGCGACCCAGACGGTCCGCCGGGCCTGGCAGCCGCTGATCCAGACCATCGACCGCCTGGGATGCGACCACCTGGAGCGCTGCCATCAGGAAGTCACCCGCATGTTCCGGGAAAACGGGGTGGCCTACAACATCCACGGCGACCCCCAGGGCATCCACCGCAATTGGCAGCTGGACATCCTGCCGCTCATCATCGGCCGCGACGACTGGGAAACCATCACCGCGGGGCTGCAGCAGCGGGCGCACCTGCTGGATCTCGTCCTAAAGGATCTTTACGGCCCCCGGCGTCTGATCACGGACGGCATCCTACCGGCCGAGCTGATATTCGGCCACCCGGGGTTTCTGCGCCCCTGCCACGACGTCCGCCTGCCAACCGCCAATCAGCTGCTGCTCTATTCGGCCGACCTGGCCCGCACCGGCGACGGCGGCTTCGTGATCCTCGCCGACCGCACCCAGGGGCCTTTCGGCATGGGTCACACCCTTGAAAACCGCACGGCCCTGGCTCAGGTCATGCCCGATTTTTTTCGCATCTGTAAAATTCAGCGGCTCTCGGCCTTCTTCCGCCTCCTGCGCGACGAACTGCGCGGCTACGCCCCCCACACCCGGGAGCAGCCCCGTCTCGTTCTTTACGCGGCCGACCGCCAGCACCCCGCCTATTTCGAACAAAGCTACCTGGGGGCCTATCTGAACTATCCGGTGGTCCAAGGCGACGATCTGACGATGCGCGCGGGCCGGGTTTGGCTCAAAACCCTTTACGGGCTCGAGCCGGTGGACGTTATCCTGCGGATGACCGATGATCACGGTTGCGACCCCCTGGAACTCGACCCCACGAGCCCCACCGGCCTGGCCGGCCTCCTGGAGGCCGCCCGCCGCAATCAGGTGACCGTCGCCAATCCGCTGGGAACGGGGGTGCTCGAGAACCCGGGCCTGATGGCGTTTCTGCCGGCGGTGGCGCGCTATTTTCTCAACCAGGACCTGCTAATCCCTTCGGTGCCCACCTGGTGGTGCGGCCGCGCGGCGGACCGCCAATACGTGCTCGAGCACCTGCAGGCATTGATCGTCAAACCGATTTCGAAACGGGCCGGTGAAAGGGGCGTGATCGGCTCCCGGCTGACGGAAGACGAACGCCGGGAATGGCGCCGGCGCATCGCGGCCCGACCGCATCGCTATGTGGGACAGATCCCGCAGACCCTGGCCTCGGCCCCGGCCCTGATCAACAGCGTCTTCCAGCCCCGCCCGACCCTGACGCGCCTGTTTGCGCTGGCCCGGGCCTCGGGAGAATATATGCTGATGCCGGGCGGCATCGCCCGCAGCGGCGGCACGCCGGACACCCACTGGGTGACCAACCGGACCGGCGGCTTTCTGAAGGATATCTGGGTGGTGGCCTCGCAGCCCCAGAAACACGCCAGCCTGTGGCTGCCGTCCGAATCGCACGGCCGGATCCTGCAACGGCAGGCCGTCCTGCCCAGCCGCACCGCCGAAAACCTGTTCTGGGTGGGCCGCTATGCCGAACGCGCCGAAATGCTGGCCCGCACCCTTCGCTCGGCCTTGCGGCAGATCGAGGACAGCGAACGCAATGAAGACGAAGGCGATCTCGAATCCATCGCCACCCTGGTGGCCATCGTCAGCAAAATGGCGTCCCTGACGGCTGTCCCCGAAGCGGCGACCCATCCGGCAGGCATGGAAGACCTGCAGGCGGTCATCTTCGATATCATTACCGATCGTGAGAATGCGGGCAGCCTGGCCGCCAGCCTCGACTTCATGTTCAACGCCGCCCAGGCCGTGCGTGAGCGCTGGTCATCGGATTCCTGGCGCATCGTCAACGATCTCGAGAGGCACTGCCTGAACATGCAGCGTCTGCCGGCGGCTTCGCGGACGATGCACCCGGCCCTGGACCGACTGGTGTCCTCGCTGCTGGCGTTCGCCGGGTTGTGTCAGGAGAGCATGTCCCGTGAACTGGGCTGGACGTTTCTCGATATCGGTCGCCGCATCGAAAGAGCCCTGATTCTGAGCGATTTCATTCGGCGCAGCCTGGAAACACACCAGGAGCCCGCGGTAGACAACTTGATGATGGAGTCGGTCCTGCTCACCACCGAGAATATCATCACCTACCGCCGCCGCTACCGCTCCTATATCGCCCGCGACACGGTGATCGACCTGCTGCTGATGGACGACCGCAACCCGCGGGCCCTGATCTTCCAGTTGGACCGGATTCAGGCCCACATCGCCGATTTGCCCCGAGAACGCAACGGCTACCGGGTGCGTGCGGAAGAACGCCTGGCATTGGAAGCCTCCACACGCCTGCGTCTCAGCGACACCGCCCAGTTGTGCCGGCGCGATACGGCCACCGACCGCTACCCCCACCTGGCCGAATTGCTGGACGGCATCCGGGGCCTGATGAAGCAGCTCTCCGAAGCCATCTCCCACGCCTATTTCGTCCACGCGCCCAAATTGCGACAGCTCACGGGGCCCAAACCGGAACCGGACGAATGAACTATCGCATCCGCCATGAAACCCGCTACGTTTACGCCGAGCCCACGACCGCCAGCTACAACGAAGTCCGCTTGAGCCCCCTCAATCTGCCCTCCCAAACCCTGATCAACAAAAAGCTGATCGTCACCCCCGCACCCTCCGAGGTCGCCGAACGGATCGACTATTTCGGCAACCCCACCTGGTTCGTGGCCCTCGACCAGCCCCACAGCCGCATGACCGTGCGGGTGGAAAGCCATGTGCGCATCGACCAGCCGACCGACGTCATGGCGATTTATCCCTCTCTCTCCTGGGAAGACGCCCGCGATCAACTGCGCGCGCCCGGCAATCCGGAAGCGACCGCGGCCCTGGATTTTATCCTGGACTCCCCTTTGATCGAAGCGGAGGCCGAACTGGAAGCCTACGCCCGCGGGTCGTTTGCCCCCGGGCGCCCCCTGATGGAGGCGGCTATCGACCTCATGCAGCGCATTTACCGGGACTTCAAGTTTCAGCCGGGCACCACCGATACGGCCACCCCGCTCTCGGAGGTCCTCGCCCATCGCCGGGGGGTGTGCCAGGACTTCGCCCAGCTGGGCATCGGGTGCCTGCGCAGCCTGGGGCTGCCGGCCCGCTATGTCAGCGGCTACATCGAGACCCTGCCCCCGCCCGGCAAAGCGAAACTCAAGGGCGCCGACGCCTCGCACGCCTGGTTTTCGGCCTTCATTCCCGGGTTCGGCTGGATCGATTTCGATCCGACCAACAACCAGATCCCCACGGACCAGCATATCGTCGTGGCCTACGGTCGCGACTTCGCCGACGTCACCCCGATCAAGGGCGTCATTTTCGGCGCAGGCCAGCACAAACTGTCCGTCGCCGTGGATGTCGAGCGCCACACCAGCCCTTCGGGCCCGCTTTGATGCGGCCCGATCCCATTGCCCGGCGGAAACAAGCCCCCGGGACAACCAGGGGATCGCATTTTGGTTTAATGCGCCCGTGAGGGGGGATGACCGCCAAACAGCTTGAATTGCGAAACAGCATGCCGAGGCGCCCGATCCTGGCACCGGAAAATCCGCCGGGGCTCTAGCACAGGCCAGGCGACCCAATCCCTCGCGGACAGCAGCAGGGCCGGGGTCGAACCCCGGGTCAGGTCAACTTGTCCAAGAAGTAATTCATCTGTTTAAACCACCAGGGCCAGTCGTGGTTGACGTCGTGGCCCCAGATGTCGATCCAGGCGGGCACCCCCTTGGCTTGAAGGATGCGTTCGAGGTCGCGGGTGTCGGCCAGGGCTTCTTCTTCCCAGGCGCCCTGGCCGCAACCGATCACGATCTGGCTGCGGCGGTACGCTTCAAGGGTGGCGCCGTCGTCGATACCCGGCAGATAGGTCAGGGGGGAGTTGAAGTAGACGGGTTCAAGCGCGTGGCTCGGGATGCCGAACTCCGGGCGATCCAGGCGGTAGAGCCCGCTCAGGGCGATGGTCCCGCCGAAGATGTCGGGGTGCTTGAAGAAAAAATTGACCGCGTGATACGCGCCCATCGAACAGCCGTTGGTCAGGATGTTCGCCCGGGGCGATCGGCAATGGTCGCGGATAAAAGCCGCCACTTCGTCGGTGACATAGCGGCCGTAGGCCTCGTGGCGGGCGTTGCGCTCCGCCGGCATCACGCCGAAGTCGTACCACGACTCGGCGTCGATGCTGTCCACGCAGAAAAGCTTGATACGCCCGGCGTCGATGAAGCCGGCGATGGCATCGACCATCCCCATGCCCTCGTAGTCGAAATAGCGGCCCCGCGAGCAGGGAAAGACGATCAGGGGCCGGCCCCAGTGGCCGTATACCTTGAGGGACATCGCGCGCCCCAGATGGGGGCTGTACCAGCGGTGTTCTTCAATATGCATGGATGTTTCGCTTTCTCAGGCCGTGGCATGGATAAAGTCCGTGATCGCCTCCACCCGCGCCAATTCCGGTGAGCGGAAGATATAACCCACATCCCCCAGGGCGCTGCTGAAGACCCCCGGCACGCGGGCCACCTTGACGATCGCTTCGCTGAAACGCGCCATGACATCTTCGTGGCTGTGGCGGTAGGGGATGCCGTTTTTGCGGCTGGCGTAGGTGCAGTGGTATTTGCGCGTATAGTCCAGCCTCCGCTCGTCATGGACCAGCAGACGGGCCCAGGCGCGGTAGATGTCGATGTCGCAGGCGTAGTTGAACATGTCGGTGGTAAACCCGCCCGGGGGGCGCATGTTGATCTCCAGCCCCACGTAATCGTCTTGACCCCGATAAAAAAACTCGATGTGAAAAAAACGCTCACGCGCCTCGAAGGCGGCCACGCAGCGGCGGCCCAGTTCCTCCAGGCGGGGCGGAATCTCCCGCAGCGAGGTGTAGCTGATATGGCGCCCTTCGTTGACCGT
>CAYMAR010000045.1:0-6825 GCA_964388465.1 uncultured Desulfobacteraceae bacterium | reverse complement strand
TTGCGCCGGATCGCGTCGATCTGGTGACCCCGAATCCCCATGATATTGAAATCGTCCCGCAGACGCGCCTCGGTGGCCAGCCAGTATTCGTTGAGCGACTCACAGCGGTCGAGCCTTCCATACTTGTGTGTGAAATACCCCAATGCACGCAGAAGCTGGTCATAGTCGTGCATGTCGTCCACACGGTAATACGCGGTGAGTGCCTCCCGGACGGCCGGGCCGAGGGCCTCGAAGGGGGCCTCGGCAACGCCCAGCACCGTGGCGCCGGCGGCCCTGAGCTGGGTGCTGAAGGCGGCATAGTGCTCCGGAAAGTGGGGGGATAAAAAGACGATGTTCATGGCATGTCCTCTTCGATAGGCTGGCTAAACCGGATTTCAGTTCCGGGCGCCAATGACAATGGATGTTAAGGTCTAACAATGCAGCGCTTTGCGGTTCTGTCAACCGGCGGGGCCGGACGCCGGGAGGGCTTGATTCGATAGGGCCTCAGCGCATGGATTCACATGTGCTTTTAAGAAGAAAAGCGCCCCGTACCCATCACCCCCCTTTTCTCCTATTCTCCTATTTTTCGTTTGGGGTCGGGCCGGCCGGATAGCGGCCGACAGAAACAACCCCCTGGCCTGGGATGAAGAAACGATGTGGGTTTGACGTGGCGGTTTAATTAGAGTACCGCTGACACGCGTATCTCTTCAAACGTTTAGCGATATCAACACACAATCATGGGAGATCGGACCATGAAGCGATGTGCACAGTGCCGCTTTCGAGCACGCTACGACAAAGACCCGCAGGCCGTTTTGGGCCGCATCTGGAAATGGCACACGGGGTGGTGCCCCGGCTGGAAGGGCTATCTGAAGTCCCTGCCCGACGAGGCGCGCCGGAAACTCATTGAACGCTACCGGTAGGGGCGATCCGCCATGCGCCCAACGCTCCTGATCGCTCTGTCCATTCTGTGCCTGGCAACCGCCGGTTGTGAAGACACGGATGTGGGCATGGCCATCGATGCAGGAAAGGATGCCGTGCAGGCGGCCACCCTGTCCGACGAGGACGTTCAGCGTTTGGCCCTCGAAGTCGCCCGCCGATCGGACCAGAAGCATTCGGTGGCCCCTCCGGACAACCCTTACGCCCGCCGACTCCAGCGGCTTGTGGGCCGCGCGCGCCGTCACGGGGGGCATACCTTCAATTACAAGGTCTACCTGTCACCTACGGTCAACGCATTTGCCATGGCCGACGGCACCATTCGAATCTATAGCGGTTTGATGGATATCATGGACGACCGTGAACTGCTCTTCGTGATCGGCCACGAGATGGGCCACGTGGTGGAAAAGCACATCCGGAAAAAAATCATACTGGCCTACGCCGGTCGCGCGGTGCGCAAAGCCATCGCCTCGCAGCGCAACGAGGCCGGCCAAATCGCCCGCTCCAGCGTCGGCGCCCTCGCCGAAAAGCTGGTCAATGCCCAGTTCTCCCAGCAGGAAGAGCGCGAAGCGGACGACTATGGTGTTCTGTTCCTGAAAGCCAATGGGTTTGACAAGCGGCCGGCCATTGGGGCCATGCGCAAACTGGCGGCCGCCGGCCATCAGCATTCTTTTCTCTCCAGCCATCCGGCGCCGGAGGCCCGGGCCGAACGGATGCGCGCTTCGGACTACGACCCGCGCAAAGTGGAAGGGCCCTCGGTTCTGGAGCGGTTGTGGTCCCGGATCAAGGGCTTGTGGCCGTTCGGCCGCAACGCAAGTGATCCGGGGTAGAGACGCCAGATATTGATGGCGGCCGGAAGAATTTCCCCGGTGGGCGTCACCCGGAGGCCGCCTTGCGTTCGCAATGACACTTGCCGTCATAACGCTCGCAGGCGGCGCAGATCGGCAGATCGATCACGGGTCGGGGACGACGCTCGGCGCTGAGGAAAGGCTCCAGGAGGCGGCGGGCGCACCGGAGTTTGCCGGGGTCGACCCCCAGGGCCGCGCCTTTGGCGGTCAGCGCGGCGACGACCGCCTCGGTGGCCACGTTGCCCGTAGCCCCCGGCGCGAAAGGACAGCCGCCGAGCCCTCCGGCGCTGGCATCGAAAATCCGAATGCCGTAATCGTGGGATTTCAGCACATTCGCCACACCCTGGCCGTAGGTGTCGTGGAAATGAACGGCAATGCGCTCGGCAGGGACTCTTGTCAGGAGGCCGTCGAGAAGGCGTGCGACATCCACCGGTGTCGCCTTGCCGATGGTGTCGGAGACGGACACCTCGTCGACGCCCAGGTCGACGAGCCTTTGGGCCGCACCGATGGTGGCCTCCGGCGCAATACGTCCTTCGAAAGCGCACCAAAAGGCCGTTGAAAGATAACCCCTGACCGGAAGACCGTAGTCCCGGGCGCGCTGGATCACCGGCTCGAACCGCCGCAGGGAACCGGCCAGCGAAGTGTTGATATTGCGTTGGTTGAATGTTTCGCTGACGGCCGTGAAAACGGCGATCTTGCCGACACCGGCGGCAAGGGCGCGCTCGAGGCCCCGGGCGTTGGGCACCAGGGCCGAATAGACCACACCCGGCCGGGGCGTCATGCGGTGGAAGACTTGAGCAGCGTCGGCGAGCTGCGGCACCCGGTGCGACGCCACGAACGCGCTGACTTCGATTTCGTGGACACCGGACGCCGAAAGGGCGTCCACGAAGGCCACCTTGGCTTCCGTGGGAACGGTGGCGGTTTCGTTCTGGAGCCCGTCCCGCGGGCCGACTTCGACGATTCTGATCATTGATCGCTCCGAGATATCCTCATGCCTAATCACGGGCGGGGGCGCGCGCATTTATAGCTGGTCCGGCCCGCCCACTTTACCCGCCTGCCATCCGTCCCGGTCAGGGTTCGCCGGGTGATTGGGCGTCGCCGACCGGTTCCAGGCGAATCAGGCTGCCGTTGGATTCATCGGTGAGCACGTAGAGCAGACCGTCCGGTCCCTGTCGCACGTCGCGCACGCGCTGGCCGATGCGCAGGGACGACTGTCCGCGCACACGGCCGGACGCATCCAAATCGATCCGGCGGATATCCTGGGATCGCAGACCGCCGACAAAAAGATCACCCTGCCATCGGGGAAACGGTTTGCCGGTGTAGAGCGCCAGTCCCGAGGGAGCGATGGCGCCCATCCAGACCACCAAAGGATCCTGCATGCCGGGTCGGCTGGTGTCATCCGATATCTTGAGCCCCCCGACGTATTCGCGACTGTAGGTCGCCGCCGGCCAACCATAGTTTTGCCCCGCCTGAAGGCGATTGAGCTCGTCGCCGCCCAGGGCGCCGTGCTCCGAAGCCCAAACCAGGTTGCGCTGGGGGTCGAAAACGAGGCCCTGGATGTTGCGATGGCCGTAGGACCACACGGCCGGCTTGGCGTCCGCGGCATTGACAAAGGGGTTGTCGGCGGGGATGGATCCGTCCTCACCAATGCGGATAACCTTGCCCAGATGGCTGGCTTTGTTCTGCGCCTGCTTGCGAATCCACTCGCCGTCGAAAGTAACCGGCGGATTGCCGCCGTCGCCGATGGAGACCAGCAGGGTGCCGTCCGGCAGCCAGGCCATACGGGAGCCGAAATGCTGGGTTCCGGATTTGGTTGCGTCGACTTCGAAGATCACCCGCCAGTCTTCAAGGGCCATGTCGTTAAGTGTCGCGGTGGCCACGCGGGTACGGTTGGCGGCGTCGCGGCCGTGGGCATAAGTGAAGAACAAGCGACCGTTCTGCTGGAATCGGGGGTGTCGGCTGATATCGAGAAGTCCGCCCTGGCCCTTAGCGAAAACGTCGGGAATGCCGGCAACGGGCGCGGCCACCAGCTGCCCGTCACGCACGAGCCGAAGCCGTCCGGCACGCTCGGTGATGAGAATGTCGCCGTCGGGCAGCCAGACCATGCCCCAGGGGTGCTCGAGCCCGGAGACGAGGACCACGCGACGGAAACCGCCCTCGGCCGGCACGTCAGCGTCGATGACCGCGGTTTGCGCCTCGGCCGCAACGGGTCCGCCGATCATCATGATGCTCAGCATGAGCACAACGAAGGTCGATTTCATTGGTTCCTCCTTTGAAATTGCCGATGCAGCGCCGGGCCGACGCGCGCGAAACGGTGCGTGCAACTTGCGCCCGGTCTCCCGATACCGGGTTTCAGGTAACCTCTTGTTTGTCCCCCCCGAAATAGCGCATGAACTGCGCGCGCTCGTAGACGGCCGGATCGGAGGCCGCCTCCTGGCTCATCCGGCCGCGAAAATCATCGAGGCGCTTGAAGCCGTGCTTCTGCATCCAGGTTTTCAGGCCATCGATCATCGTCGCGATATGCCCGGGGCCGTGCTTGTAGAGGCTTGAAGCCGCCTGAACGGCGCTGGCCCCGGCCAGGAGCTGCTTGATGAGGGCCGAGCTATTGTGCACGCCGGTGGACGCCGCCAGGTCGCAGTCCACCTTCCGGGCCATGATGGCCACCCAGCGCAGGGAAAGCGCCAGTTCGGCCGGGCTGCTGAACACGAAGGAGGGTTTGACCTTGAACTTGTCGATGTCGATGTCCGGGCTGAAAAAACGGTTGAACAGGACGATGCCCTTGACGCCGGTTTGCGAAAGGCGCTGGATCATCGGCCCCAGGTTGGAAAAATAGTAGCTGATCTTGAGCGACACCGGAATCGAAGCGATGGCCATGACCCGCTCGATGATCTTGAAATAGGCGGCCTCCTGTTCGCGGGCCGAGCGTTTGAAATCCGAAGGCAGAAAGAACATGTTCAGCTCGAAGGCATCGGCGCCGGCCGCCTCGAGACGACGGGCGAAAGCGGTCCACTCGTGGGAGTAGAGGCAATTGATGCTGGCGATGACGGGAATGTCCACCGCCTGCTTGGCTTCCGTGATCAGTTTCACGTAGCGGTCGAGTTTCTGGCCTTTGAGATGAAAATCGTAGTAGTCGAACTGGGCCATGTCGACCCCGTCGGCCTCGGCCTCCTTGAGGATATCCTCCTGCTCGAAGTAGATCTCCTCCTCGAAGAGCGATTTGAGCACGACCGCCCCGGCGCCGTGCTCCGCCATGGCCTTGACCTTGTCGACCGATCCGGTCAACCCTGAACTGCCGGCAATGAGCGGGCTGTTGAGCTTGAGGCCCAGATACGTTGTACGGATGTCCATGTCGATCTCCTCGGCCGGCCGACCCGGCCCTGATATGGTGGTGGGATGATGTTCCGAACCCTTGGATGCGGCGGAAATAGCCGATCGGGCCGGAAGCCCGGCGTTTTGGGGAAAAAGCCTAAACATTTTTATTATAATAACCGGGGGCCGGGCCGCAAGGCCTGGTGCGACGGGAAATTTCAAATCACCGTGATTCCTTCCGCCAGCGCCATGGAATGCCTGGCACAGGGGGACGCATCATTTCCGCGGTGCGCCGCTTGCGCACGTTGGCCGCCTTCCCAAAAACCGCGTCGATCATGCAAAAGACCAGGTCGACCCGCCTGGAATTCAAATCCTCCCGGAGCTGCAGGTCCGAGCGGTTGTTGAAATCGAACCGCACCCGCGGACTCTCCCGGTTAAAGCGCAACACCGCTTACGGCAAACACACGACGCAAGGGTATCCGGGGTGCAGACGGTCAGCGCGCCGGAAACATCTCGGGCGCCGGTGACCTCGGACACGGGTTTCACTTTGCCGAGGCCGTGCCCCGCGGCCGCCACGGAGTTTGGGCGGGATCAGCCAGACGCATCTGGAGGTCTGCGGCGCGTTGGCCGTTGGGCACCTGTATGGCCGGCACCGGCAGAGGTTACCGACCCATATATTGAAGCTGCTCAATGGCATAGAGCACCAAGGCCTCCAGGAGCACATCCTTGGGAAATTCGGTGGTATGGGCCCCGGACGCCGGACGCCCCCAGAAAGGATAGGCCTGCCGGACCGGCAGGGCGATATCCCAGTGGTCGGTATTGGCAAACCCCAGCAGGGTCGATCCGGGAATGACCTGATCGGAGTAAACCAGCTGACCGTCATTGCGAGGATCAATTTGAGCCAGCCGATCGTATGTCAGACCGAGCACGCGGGCCATATTGGATCGATCGGTGAATGTCGCCAGTGAAAAATAGGCCACATGCCGGGGCAGCGCATGACCAGCCAGCCATGCCATCTGCGACCGGCGCGACAGGCTGACCAGCACTTTCTTGTCTCCGGGCGGACAGCGTGAAGGCAAGACGTCCGCCAGCCACCCCTCGTAGAGCCCGCTGTATTCATCCGCCAGCGGCGACCCGTTGACGGCACCGGCTACGCTGACGACGGCCGCCACCTGCTTGGCCGACTCCGGAAACGCCACCAGAAAATGCAAAATGTCCGTGACCCCCTTGGAGTATCCCACCAGCAGCTGCCGATCCGCTTTGGGATCGCTCGCCCGGGCGAGGGCACCGGCGATCAGGGCGGCATCATGCTCGCTGCCGGAACGGCCCTCGACGGCGATGGTCTCGACCTGGTAGCCCAAGCCCCGGAGGTGGTCGACGCCTTTCTGAAAAGGAGCGCCAAGTCCGGGAAAGCAGTCGCTGAAGGCACCGGGAACGATGTAGACCTTCAGACCGGGATCGTGGGGCGGCAGGGGGCTTCGGCTCCCTATTGTTTTTTCTTCGTCGCCCAGGCGCCAGAGCAGTGAAGCGCACGGGTGTCTTTGGGAGGACGCTTCAGATCTACCGGCCAGCAAGCTGCAAAAGATCTGCCGGAAGCGCGGGCGACCATCCCGCACCGGTGGCGCTTCGACGAAGGTCAGGACTTGGGCGGGAGTTTCAAGATCGGGCATTGGCCGCTTTGGGCTGCAGCCTGCGGCCAGCACCGCGGCCAGGGCCGCCGTACATACCAGGCTTAGATAATTTGTTCGCGCGATGG
>CAYMAR010000044.1:0-16534 GCA_964388465.1 uncultured Desulfobacteraceae bacterium | reverse complement strand
GAATTGCTTATGGGCGAGCGGGCCACCGAAGAATCATTGGATCGGCTGCGGGAGCACCTGGGGCTGAACGAGCCTTTGCACGTCCAGTACGGCCTGTTCCTCAAACGCCTGATGAGGGGCGATCTGGGAGAGACCATCTGGACCCGCCAGAAAGTCTGGACCGAGGTCAAACACCGCTTTCCGGCCACCATCGAGCTCTCCCTGGTGGCGCTGTTCATCAGCTGTTTCGCCGGCATGATCCTGGGGATCATTTCGGCCACCAAGCAATATTCCGTGTTCGACTACGTCAGTATGCTCGGGGCCCTGGCCGGGGTGAGCATGCCCATCTTCTGGCTGGGGCTGGTCTTCATGCTGATCTTCTCCCTCAACCTGGGATGGCTGCCCCTGTCCGGACGGCTGAGCATCGGCGTCGATCTCGAGATCATCACCAATTTCTATATCCTGGACGCCGTCCTCACCCGGAACTGGCCGGCCTTCAAGGACGCCGTCTGGCACATCATCATGCCGGCGGTGACCCTGAGCACCATCCCCACGGCCATCGTGGCCCGCATGACGCGTTCGGCCATGCTGGACGTCCTGCGCCAGGACTATATCAAAACCGCCAAGGCCAAAGGGCTCTCCCAGCTCAAGGTCATCTTCAAGCATGCCCTGCGCAACGCCATGATCCCGGTGGTGACCACCATCGGACTGCAGTTCGGTGTGCTGCTGGGCGGCGCCATCCTGACCGAAACGATTTTCGCCTGGCCGGGCGTCGGCAAGTGGATGTACGACGCCGTCATGCAGCGGGACTACATGGTCATCCAGGGGGGCACCCTGTTCATCGCCGCCCTGTTCGTGGTCATCAACCTCTGCGTGGACGTGCTCTATGCGGTCATCAATCCGCGCATCAGCGTCCAATAAGGGTATGAGGATCTAAACGAAGAGCCCCTTTATGAGCACCGCAAGCAACCCATACGACCGACACCCCTTTTTCGAACAGCTCAGCCAGCTGTGGCGCAACAAGACCGCCATTCTCGGGCTGGTCATCATCACGGGCTTCATCCTGGTGGCCATTCTGGCACCGGTGCTCAGTCCCCACGATCCGGTGGCGACCTCGCTCTACGATCAGCTCAAACCCCCGGTCTGGCACGAGACCGGCACCTGGAAAAATATCCTGGGAACGGACGAACTGGGCCGCGACACCCTCTCACGCATCATCTACGGGGCGCGGGTATCCCTGACCGTGGCCATCGTCAGCGTGGGCATCGCCTTTACCCTGGGTACCCTTCTGGGCTGCATCTCGGGTTATTACAAGGGCATTGTGGACAGCCTGATCATGCGGGTCATGGACATGATCCTGGCCTTCCCCTATCTGCTTCTGGCCATCGTGGTGGTGGCCTATCTGGGCCCCAGCCTGCAGAACGCCATGATGGCCATCGGCATCACCTACGTGCCCCGTTTTGCCCGGATCGTGCGCGGCAGCGTGCTGGAGGAGTGTGAAAAGGACTATGTCATGGCGGCCCGCGCCGTGGGCGCCAGCGACGGGCGCATCATCTTTGTGAATATCCTGCCCAACTGCCTGGGCCCGCTCATTGTCCAGACCACCCTGAGCATGGCCTCGGCCATCCTGGACGCGGCCGCCCTCAGTTTTCTGGGTCTGGGTGCCCAGCCGCCCACGCCGGAATGGGGCGGGATGATCGCCCGCAGCCGGGCGCTGATTCTCAGGGCCTCGTGGGTCATGACTTTTCCGGGCATCGCCATTCTGCTGGCGGTGCTGGGTTTCAACCTGCTTGGCGACGGCCTGCGCGACGCCCTGGACCCCCGGCTGCGCGACTGATCACGATCCACGCCGGCCACCCAAACGAACGGCGACTTATGGAAGCACAACCCCTGCTGAAGATCGACAACCTCCAGACCTTTTTTTACGTCAAGGGCCAGGTGGCCAAGGCCGTGGACGACGTCAGTCTGACCATCCCGGCCGGCCAGACTTTGGGACTGGTGGGCGAATCCGGCTGCGGCAAGAGCGTTACGGCCCATTCCATCATCCAGCTGATCCCCGATCCGCCGGGCAAGATCGTGGGGGGCCGGATCGAATTCGAGGGCCAAAGCCTCCTGGAACTGCCCGAGGATCAGATGCGCAAGATCCGGGGCAACCGGATTTCGATGATTTTCCAGGAACCCATGACGTCGCTCAACCCCGTTTTCACGGTGGGCGACCAGGTGGGCGAGGTCATGCGCCTGCACCAGAATCTGACGCGCCAGGCCGCCCGGGAACGCACCGTGGAGATGTTCACCAAGGTGGGCATTCCGGCCCCCGAGAGCCGCCTGGACGACTATCCGCATCAGATGAGCGGCGGCATGCGCCAGCGGGTGATGATTGCCATGGCCCTGGCCTGCAACCCGCGCCTGATGATCGCCGACGAACCCACCACGGCGCTGGACGTCACCATCCAGGCCCAGATCCTGGATCTGATGAACCAGCTCAAGAGCGATACCGGCGCTTCGATCCTGTTCATCACCCACGACTTGGGTGTGATCGCCGAAATGGCCCAGCACGTGGCCGTGATGTATGCGGGCAAGATGGTGGAGTACGCCGACGTCCAGACCCTGTTCGCCGCGCCCAAGCATCCCTACACGGTGGGGCTCATGGCCTCGATACCGGTTCTGGGCCACAAGACCGCAAAGGGCCGGTTGAGCACCATCAAGGGCACGGTTCCCTCGCTGTTCGAGTTGCCCCGGGGATGTACCTTCAGCGACCGCTGCCCGGACGTCTTCGACGACTGCCGCCAAATCAACCCCGACATGTACCCGGTCGGCGCCAACCATATTGCACGGTGTCTCAAATATGCCTGAAACCCAGCCATTGCTCGACGCACGCCGGCTCGTCAAACACTACCCCATCAAGGGCGGTGTGATGCTCAAGGAAATCGCCGCGGTCAAGGCCGTGGACGATGTCAGTCTGAGCATCAGCCCAGGCGAAACCCTGGGACTGGTGGGTGAATCCGGTTGCGGCAAGTCCACCTTCGGCCGGGCCATCCTGCGCCTGGAAGAGCCCACCGCCGGAGAGGTCTGGTTCGACGGCGAAAATATCCTGACCTTCGATGCCGAAAAGCAGCGGGCGTTGCGCAAGAAGATGCAGATCATCTTCCAGGACCCGTTTTCATCCCTCAACCCGCGCAAACCCGTGGCCTCGATCGTGGGCGAACCCTTGCTGATCCACGGCATGAAGAACCGCCGGGAGCGCGACGCCCGGGTGCTCGAGCTTTTGCGGGTGGTGGGCCTGCGGCAGGAGCACATGCGCCGCTATCCCCACATGTTCTCGGGCGGTCAGCGCCAGCGCATCGGCGTGGCCCGGGCCCTGGCGCTCAATCCCAAGCTGGTGGTCTGCGACGAGGCCGTATCGGCCCTGGACGTTTCGATCCAGGCCCAGGTGCTGAACCTGCTCAAGGATCTTCAGGAGGAATTCGGCCTGACCTATCTGTTCATCTCCCACGACCTGCACGTGGTGGAACACATCAGCGACCGGGTGGCGGTCATGTACCTGGGCAAGATCGTCGAGATCGCCGATAGCCAAACGATTTATGCCCGGCCCCTGCACCCCTATACGCAGGCTCTGCTGAGCGCCTCCCCCATGCCGGACCCCACGCGCCATCAAAAGCGGGTGATTCTCAAAGGCGACGTGCCCAGCCCCATCGATCCCCCGCCCGGCTGCCGGTTCCATACCCGCTGCCCGTTTGCCGAGTCCCTGTGCACAACCAACGAACCGGTTCTGCGGGAGATCAATGCCGGCCATCAGGCGGCCTGCCATTTCGCGGGCACGGTCGGCCTTTAATCGGCACAGGACCTTATAAGGAGACTCAGGACGCCCGCAGACCGGAAGGTCGCGCGACCATCCCCCCGGAACGCGATTCAAGCATTTGCCGGTGATTGCCATGTCTACATTACCCGACCCGCGTTTATTTCACTTTGTCATGATCAAGCCAACCCACTACGATGACGATGGCTATCCCATTCAGTGGCTGCGTTCGGCCCTGCCGTCCAATACCCTGGCTTGTTTGAACGGTCTGGCGGAAGATGCCCGCCGCCGCCGGATTTTGGGCCCCTCGGTTGCACTGCGCCTTCACACCTTCGATGAGACCAACCGGCGCATTCGCCCCGAACGCATTGTTCAGCAAATAAAGGAAGAAGGCGGTCGGGGTCTCATCGCCCTGGTCGGCGTCCAGTCCAACCAGTTCCCGCGCGCCTTGGACCTGGCCCGAACCTTTCGCCAAGCGCAGCTGCCGGTTTGCATCGGCGGCTTTCATGTTTCCGGCTGTCTGGCGATGCTGTCGGAATTGCCGCCGGAGCTGCGGCATGCCCAGGCCTTGGGGATCAGCCTTTTTGCCGGCGAGGCCGAAGAAAGGCGCCTGGACACGGTCCTGTGCGATGCCTGGCAAGGCGAACTCCAACCGCTCTACAACTACCTGGACACGCCACCGGAGTTGACCGATCAGCCAACCCCGATCCTGCCGCCGCAGCATATCCGCCGCACACTTGGTTCGCTGACCAGCGTCGATCTGGGACGCGGCTGCCCGTTCAAGTGCTCGTTCTGCACGATCATCAATGTTCAGGGACGTAAAAGCCGCTGCCGCACGCCGGAAGCGCTGGAAGCCGTCATCCGGGACAACTATGCCCGGGGCATCAACCGCTTTTTCATCACCGACGACAACCTGGCGCGCAATCGCAACTGGGAGGTGTTTTTCGACCTGCTGATCCGGCTGCGGGAGGAGGAGGGCTTCAATATCAAATTCACCATCCAGGTCGACACGCGGTGTCACCAGATTCCGGGCTTCATCGACAAGGCCGCCCGGGCCGGAGTCGGCCGGGCGTACATCGGTTTGGAAAACATCAATCCCGAGAACCTCAAAGCGGTCAACAAGTCCCAAAACCAGATCAGCGAATACCGGACCATGCTCCAGATGTGGAAGCAAAGGGGGGTTATTACCTATGCCGGGTTCATCGTGGGCTTTCCAAACGATACCCGGGAATCCATCCTCCGTGACCTCGAAACGATCAAGCGCGAACTGCCCGTGGACATCCTGGAGATCAGCTTTTTAACCCCTCTTCCCGGCTCGGCCGATCACAAGGCGCTTTATGAAACATCCGCCTGGATGGATCCGGATTTGAACCAATTCGATCTCGACCACCGGGTGACCCGCCACCCGGTCATGTCCGACGAGGAATGGGAAGGGGTCTACAATGACGCCTGGGCTCGCTTCTATTCCCCGGCCCACATGAAGACCATTATCCGGCGGGCCGGCGCCTGCGGGCTGAGCACGGGTAAAATCATGTTTATGATGCTCTGGTTCAAGTTGTCTCTTCGTCTGGAAAGCGTGCATGCGGTCGAAGGCGGATTTTTCCGCTTGAAATTCCGAAGGGACCGGCGTCCCGGTCTGCCAATCGAAAAGCCCATCGCATTCTCTGTTCGTTACGGGTTAGATATCGTGCGCAAGCACTTCCAGATGGCCTATTGGCTAATCCGCATGGGTTGGTTCAGCCGCAAGGTCAAATGGGATCCGAATCGCGCCGCCTACAGGGACGCTTCGCTCCGGCCGGACGGCAAGAACGGTCTGTAAGTCACGTCATCTATAAATGGGCATTGCCCGGCCTCAGACCGGGCTGGCCCGCTATCCCACCCGTTGCCCGTTGGCCGCATGCGTGTGCCCGACCAACCAACCGGTGCGCAAGGCGATCCATCCCGGTCACAGGCCGCCGGCCCATTCGACGGAAAGGTCGGACGCTAAGGCCCATTCGTGCGCGCGCACCGCTTCTTCATCCGCAAAAGCGTGAACACGAGGCTAAAGGGGTCCCTTTCCGGGTTACCCGGCGTTCGCGTCCATTGGGAGGTTCTGGTTGCGTGGGTGAGGTCGTGGACAGGCCGAAGCCTGCCCGGGGGGTTATACGGGAAAATAGGTGGCCGCGGCGTTGTCCGACTCCCAGGCGGTGACGCGGGACACCTTGATGTCCGGGCGGGTCAGGCGGGCGGTGAGACCATCGGCCACGTAGCGGGCGATGTTTTCCGAGGATGGCGGCGTGCCATTTTGAAAGTATTCGATATCGTTTAAAAATTTGTGGTCCAGCGTTTTCATGAGGTCGCGCACGTGGGTTTTGATGAGCCCGAAATCCATCAGCACCCCACCTGCGTCGAGCTGCTGGCCCTGGACGTAGACCTCAACCTTCCAGTTGTGCCCATGAAGGTTTTCGCACTTTTCACCGACCATCGTCAGGCGGTGGGCGGCGGCGAATCCAGTGACGACCCGCAGTTCAAACAAGATACACGCTCCTATGGTCTCGGCACCGGCGTTTCCACGGATACGGTGTCAAAACGTTTCCAGGTCAGGCCCGGGCAGACTCGCTTTTCAAGATGTTCTTCAGTTTGCTGGACAGCTTGTTCGATTCCAGTTTTTCAAATTCTTTGAGCAGCGCTTCCTGTTTTTTGCTGATACCCGTCGGGGTTTTGATGATCACCTGGATGATCTGGTCCCCGCGGCGGCCGCTGCGCAGCGAGGGGATGCCTTGACCTTCAAAGCGGAAAACGTCGCCGTACTGGGTGCCCTTGGGAATTTTGAGCTTGCGTTGGTCTTCCAGGGTTGGAACCTTGATGGTCGCGCCGAGGGTGGCTTGAATGAAAGAAACGGGTACGCGGCAGATAATGTTGGTGTTGTCGCGTTCGAAAAAATCATGCGCGTCGACATGGATAAACACGTAAAGGTCACCGCGGGGTCCCCCGTTTCGGCCAGCCTCACCTTCACCGGTCAGGCGCAGGCGGGAGCCGGTGTCGACCCCGGCCGGGATCTTGACGGAAACGGTTTTGCTGGTTTGAATCTGGCCCGTTCCACGGCATCCCGGGCACGGGTGGGGAATCATTTGACCGTTGCCACGACAGTGGGGGCAGGTGGTGCGCACGGTGAAAAAACCCTGGCTGCGCGAAACCTGGCCGCTGCCGCCGCAGTAGCTACAGGCCTCGGGCTGGGTCCCGGTTTCACAGCCGTTGCCCTGGCATTCATCGCAGACATCCAGTTTTTCGAGGTGAATTTCGGTTTCCGTTCCAAAGGCGGCGTCCATAAAGCTGAGTTGAAGATCGTAGCGCAGGTCGGCGCCGCGTTGGGTCCGGCTGCGTGAACGCCGGCCGCTTCCGAATCCAAAAAAATCCTCAAAAATATCCCCGAAACTCGAAAAAATATCATCGAAGCCGCTGAACCCGGAAAAGCCCTGGCCTTCCAGACCCTGGTGACCGTACTGGTCATAGATTCGACGTTTTTGGGCGTCCGCCAGAACGTCGTAGGCCTCGGCGGCTTCCTTAAATTTTTCTTCGGCAGTCTGGTCACCGGGGTTGCGGTCGGGATGGAATTGAAGGGCCAGCTTGCGATAGGCTTTTTTCAGCTCCGCGTCGCTGGCCTCTTGGCCGACGCCGAGAACTTCGTAGTAGTCGCGTTTATTGCTCATGCGCAATCCTGGTCGGTCTTGAACAGATTAATACATCCCAAACATGCGAAAACAGCGCCTGTGGTGGGCCGCTGTTTTAATGGATTTGATATGTTTTCAACATCGGTGAAGCATTCCGTTGCCCGGCGGGAGCATATCCATTTGTAAAAAACAAAAGGGATCAGCACCTTCCGTTTAGGATGGGTTCAAGTTAACGCAAATTCCTTGAATGTCAATCCAGTGGTGCGGCTTCGCTTGCAGGTGTCGGCGTATCGGTGGGCCCGCACCGAAAAGCCGCGATCCCGCCAAGCATGATCACCGCACCCACCGGGAAAGCCCAGGACAGGTCGAACCAGTCCATGGCCAGTCCGGCCAGGAGAGCCCCCGCCAGCATGCCCAGGCTGTGGGCCAACGTCATCAGCGACATCACCGATCCCATGGCATCGATATGGGCGCCTTTTTGAACGGCCATCCCCATCAGGGCCGGCATGGCGATCCCGCCCCCCATCCCAAAAGCCACACTTCCCAGAAGCATGGCGGTGAAGCTGTCTGCCCAAGTGAAGCCCAGCAGGGCGGCGCTGGCGACAAGACCGCCGGCGATGACCATGAACGGCTTGTTCAAACGGTCGGCCAGGTATCCCATCGGCATCTGCAGCAGCCCGCTGACCAGAACCCCGGTCATGATCAGCAGGCCAATGGCGGCCGCGCCCGGCTGAAAACGCTGGTCGGCATAAATCGGTAGAAACCCCCAAATGACACCAATACCCGCCGTGTAGGCCAGGCGAAAGGCGAAGAGGCTGCGAATGCCGGCATCGCGGCCCAGGCGTCGCCAGGCGATGGGCGGCGTGCCCCGGCGCAGCGCGGTCTCGGATCGGGTGGGCGGCAGCAGTAGCGTGCAAGCCAGGAAACTGAAAAGCGCCAATAGGCCCATCAATAGAAAAGCCGCATCGATATTCCAGTGGTCGCTGAGGACCCCGCCCATCAGGGGCCCCAGGCTGAGACCTGCAAAAGTGGCCAGATTGAAGTGTCCCATCGTGAAGCCCTCCCGGCCTTCAGGGGTGATATCACCGACATAGGCCTGCAGCACCGGCATCATCATGGCCGAGGCCAACCCCTGGAAAAACCTTAAAATGATCAGCGCCGGGACGCTATTCGCCGCCACATAGGCCAGCGAGATGAGGGCGTAACCCAGCATGCCGCCGACGATAAACGGTTTGCGACCGCGGCGGTCGGAAGCGCGGCCGAAAACGGGGATGAAAATGGTGCGGGCAATCGAGAACATGCCGAAGAGCATGCCGATGGCGAAACCGCCGGCGCCGAGATCCCGGGCGAAGACCGGCAGCAGCGGCACGACGATCCCCACACCGGTGACCGAAGCGAAAATGGAAAAAAACAGGACATTGAAAACGCGGGTGTCACGGGGCGACATGGGGTGGACGGTGTGATCGGGCATTCGCGCGGCCCTACCAGCCCACGGCGATGGCGGCGATACCGGCAATCCAGCAGTAGGGGGCGAAGGTGAACAACTTCCCCCGGCCGATGATATAGACCAGGATGGCCAGAGCGGCGTACCCGATGACCAGGGCGGCCAGCCCGCCGACCAGGCAGGGCGCGAGTTGCACCAGCCCCTGGGACCGCGCATCGCTGAGGACCAGCAGGGCGGCGCCGGCGACGGCGGGAATCGAAAGCAGAAATGAAAACCGGGCCGCGGCCTGGGGGGCTAAGCCGGCAAACAACCCCGCGGCGATGGTGGTGCCGGAACGGGAAATGCCGGGCATGACGGCAAACCCCTGGACCGTACCGATCAGCAGGCTGTCGCGCACCCGGATGGCGTTCATGGGCCGCTTCGATCCGGGATCGATCTGCGCCGTGACCTGGGGGCGGCGGGTCAAGAAAAGGACACACCCGGTGACCATCAGCATCACGCCGGCGATCAGGGGGGAGCCGAACAGGGTCGCTTCGTAGCGTTTTATCGCCAGCCCGATCAGGGCGGTGGGAATGGATCCCAGCAATATCAGCATGGCCAGGCGGGCATCGATATCCGAGCCGTCGGTGGTCACGGATCGATGGGGCGCGCAAGGCCGCCAGCGCACAAGGGCCATCAGGAGGGCCCGAATGTCGCGGCGGAAAAAGATCACCACGGCCACGAGGGTCCCCACGTGGACGCTGACGTCAAAGGCCAGGTCGGCCTGCCGCAGCCCGAAAAGATGCTGACCAATCACCAGATGCCCGGAGCTGCTGATGGGCAGGAATTCGGTGAGCCCTTGAACAACACCGAGAATAAACGCCTGGAGGAGGGTCATATCAGCGATAGTGTTTGTAGCTTACCCCGAATTTTTGAGCCTTGTATGCAAACTTGCGCACGGTCGTCTTGAGCAGATCGGCGGCCTGGGTGATGTTGCCGCGGGTGTTTTTAAGGGCGTCGATGATCATCTCCCTTTCCAGATTGGCCACGGCCTCTTCCAGCGAGAGGGCCGGGAGGGTGTCGGATTCGGGTCCGGTCTGCAGGGTCGGGGGCAGGTGGTAGCTGTGGATCACCCCTTCCTCGCACAGCAAGACCGCCCGTTCGATGCAGTTCTCCAGCTCGCGGACATTGCCGGGCCAATGATAGGCCATGAGCATGTCGATGGCGGGTGTTGAGAAGCGGCGAATATCCTTGTTGTTTTCCTTGGTGTAGCGTTCGAGAAAGTGGTCCGCCAGCAGCAGGATGTCGGTTTTGCGCTCCCTCAAGGGCGGCAGATAGATTGGGAAGACGTTCAGGCGGTAGTAAAGATCGCCCCTGAAGGTGCCTTCTTCGACTGCCTGCTCGAGGTTTTTGTTGGTGGCGGCGATGATGCGCACATCGGTTTTGATGGTTTTTTGGCCGCCCACGCGTTCAAACTCCTTTTCCTGGAGCACGCGCAACAGGTTCACCTGCACGTCGAGCCCGATCGAACCGATCTCGTCCAGAAACAGGGTGCCTTTGTTGGCCAGTTCGAACTTGCCCAGCTTTTGTTTGATGGCGCCGGTAAAAGCGCCTTTTTCATGCCCGAAAAGCTCGCTTTCGATCAGGTTGACCGGGATCGCGGCGCAGTTGACCTTGACAAAGGGCGCATGGGCGCGGTTGCTGTTGTAGTGGACGGAGTTGGCCACAAGCTCCTTGCCGGTGCCGCTCTCGCCGCGCACAAGCACCGTGGCGTTGCTCTTGCAGACTTGGGAGACCATCTGGAACACTTCCCGCATCTTGTTGCTGTTGCCCACGATGTTGGTAATCCGGTACTTGTTTTCGAGTTCGTTCAAAAGCCGTTTATTCTCGTCCCTCAGGGTCTGTTTCTCGAGGCGGATGGTTTCGAGGTTAATCACGTGGCGGGCCACCATGGTGGCCACGACGCTCAGCAGTTTTTCGGCTTTCTTGAGCGAGTATTTTTGTTCGTAAGGCTTGTCCACGCTGAGCGCGCCGATGACCTGGCGGCTCTTCTTGATGGGCACGCAGATAAACGAGAGCTCCAGGTCTCTCTTGCTCTTGCGGGCGACGGTGCGATTGAGAAACAGGGGCTCCTCGCTGATTTTGGGAATCGAGACCGGTCGGCCCGTCTGGATGACCCGTCCGGTGATGCCCTCGCCCAGCTTGTAGCGCACCTGCTGCATGGCGCGCCGCGTGATGCCGTGGGCCACCTCGATGCGGATTTCGTTGCGCACCGGATCCAGCAACGTGATCGTCCCCCGGGCCATGTCCAGCGAGTCCGACAGGATGTCGAGGACCTTGTACAGGGACTTTTTGAGTTCTAGGTGCGCGTTCAGCGCTTCGCTGATTTCGTAGAGCAGGGTGGTTTCTTCGATCTTGCGCATCGGCCAATCGCTCCTTCCGGCCCCGTGTCCATCCGGGCGCGGCCGCACGCGCTAGGGCCGCCTCGGTCTAGAAAAGATGAACCTATACAACAATTTTGTAACCAAATGCAAGCTTTTTGGACAATATTGTTTCGTTGGCGGACCCCGACTGTCGGGCGGAGACGCGCCGCGGGAATTCGGCACGGTCGGGGAACGGATCTAAACGCCGACGGATCTGTCAGCGGGTTAGAGCCGTCCTTTACGGATGATAGCCACCAGGAGCCAGAGACCCATTACGGCCCCGGTGATAAAGACGACGATTCCAAGCAGAGAGATGCCATGGTACAGCGGTGGTACGTTGGAAACAACGATGATGGAGGAACCGATCATCAGCCCGGCGATAATGATGGCGAAAGACAGCCGGTTGCTGATCTGGTCATGGGTTTCAAGCATGGTTTTCAAGCTTTCCAACTCCACGTGCACGGTCAGCCGGTTCTTGCGGACCAGACGGGTGATATCGAGGATGTCGCCGGAGAGCTGCTGCGTGAATTCGATCAAATCGGCCCCCAGCTGCATGGCGTCGCCGGTCAGGCGCCCGGGTTGATAGCGTGACATTTTGACCCGCTCGATAAACGGGGCGGATGCTTTGAAAATATCGAAATCGGGGTCCAGCACCAGGGCCACCCCTTCGACGGCGGTGAGGGTTTTAAGCATCAAGAAAATGTCGGGGGGGATGAGCAGACGATGATCGGCCGCCAGTTCCAGCAGG
This sequence comes from uncultured Desulfobacteraceae bacterium, assembly GCA_964388465.1. Taxonomy (GTDB): domain Bacteria; phylum Desulfobacterota; class Desulfobacteria; order Desulfobacterales; family UBA5852; genus JABZFP01. The sequence continues at coordinate 4,515 of CAYMAR010000044.1, read as the reverse complement.
TTCTGGAGCAGCGGGCCCACCTGGATTTCTTTAAGGGGGCGGTAAAGGTGTTGGCCCATAAAATCAGCCACGGCCCGCTCAAAAGCGCGCATGGGCGGCCGCTCGTCCCATTGGGTGATTTTAAGCAGCACCTGAGCGGTGCGGGTTTCCCGGCGGTGAACCACCGCATCCACCAGGTCGACGAAGTCTTCGCGGGTCTGGCGGGCGACCGTGCCGACCATACCGAAGTCCAGCAGACAGATGACCTCCTCGGGTAGCACGAACAGGTTGCCCGGATGCGGGTCGCCGTGAAAGAAGCCGAAGTCGAAAATCTGGCGCAGGAGGATGGTGGTACCGCGATGGGTGATCTTGCGGCGGTCCAGCCCGGCCGCGTCGAGCGCGTCGATGGCGGAGATCTTGATGCCGTCGATAAATTCGGTCGTCAGCACGCGTCCGGTGGTGAAGTCTCGGTAGACCTTGGGAATATAAACGGCGCTATCCCTTAAAAACTGGCTGGCCATGCGTTCCATGTTGGCCGCCTCGAAGGTGTAGTCGATTTCGCGTTCGAGCGTCTTGGCGAACTCCTCGACGATCTTGACGGGGCGAAAAAAGGCGATCTCCTCGACATGGTTCTCCATCAGGGTGGCCAGATGGAGCATGATTTCGAGATCGACCTCGATGATGCGTTTGATGCCGGGGCGCTGCACTTTGACGGCCACCTGCTCACCGTCGGCCAGGGTGGCTTTGTGCACCTGGCCAATCGAGGCGGATGCAAATGGGGTGTGTTCGAAGGTCTTGAATATTTGATCCGGGGCGGCCCCTAATTCTTTGGCAACGATGTGCTTGACCTCCTCGGTATCAAAAGGCGGCACTTTGTCCTGCAGCTTGGCCAACTCGGTGATGAAATCCACCGGGATCAGGTCGGGGCGGGTCGAGAGGACCTGGCCCAGCTTAACGTAAGTGGGGCCGAGTTCTTCCAAGGCCAGGCGCACCCGTTCGGGGCGGGAGAGTTTTTCGAGGCGTTCGCGCCGGTTGCGCGATATCATCTGCAGCCCGATTTCGATGTACTGGTCGATTTTAAGAAGGTCGACCAGATCGCCGAAACCATAGCGGAAAAATACAGCCAGAATCTGGCGGTAGCGGGTCAGGTGGCGGTAAGTGCGTCCGATGACGCCGATTTTGCGGATGCTCAGCATAGTGGGGCGGGCTTTCGTCCGGCCGGGTCGGGCGTTTGCGGGCGAAGCGGCCGGCGCGAATCGCTTCACCGGGGGACGGGTTTAAGCCGCCCCTGCGACCGCGCTGGGGCAAGGGATGCCGAGGCTGACGCTTAGTCCTCTTGGGCGCCTTGGCTGATGGTGCTCTTGAGTTCGCGGATTTCCTTCTTGAGGGCCTTGAGCTCATCGGAGGTGACGATATCCGCTTTCTTGAGGAATTCCTTGACGCTTTTTTCCACTCGGGACTCGAGCTTCTCCTGAGTATCCTCGTAGCGCTTCTGGACGTCATGGAAAAACTTTTTGCCCTCCTCCTCGCCCATGCTCATTTTCTTCTCAAGTTCTTTGGTCAGGTCCTCGACCTCGTCCTTGGCCGTGAGCGCCAGGCCGAGGCCGGTCAGAAAGGCTTTTCTGGTAAAATCGATTATATCGGCCATGTTCGTCTCCTTGTGCATGATGGGCCGGCGGGAAGCCGGCCGTGTTGCGAGGCCGGCCGGCCCGGGTCGCGCATAGTGATTTTTGTCGATGCTTTCGCCGATTAACGCCCCGTCAAGCGGCAGCAGGGAACGGATACCTTGCCGAAGAGCTTTTAAAGGCCCGGAGCCCAAAGATCTTTTTTCTAACATAGGCCCCTGGGCATTGCAAGCAGCGGTCCGGAATGGCGAAGCCTTTCCGCTGGTTAGCCCATTGCCGCCGCCGGCTGCAACGTCCGGTGACCGCCGCTGAACAGACATATTGACCGACCCCTCGGCATCCGATGAACGCCGGCCGTCTCGGGTCTGCTCCGCGCAGCGGCCGGGTCGCCAAAAGGCGCTTGACTGTTGGCGGTAACTGTCTTAAGTGATTTTAAATTCCAAATAAATTGCTTTGCATGACGGCGTCCACGCGTGAATCGAACGGTTCGCGGCAGCGGCGGGAACAAACCCAGCGGGACATGAAAGGACTGCGCACTATGCCGTTTTCGATTGCCATGGCCGGTAAAGGGGGTACGGGCAAGACCACGATGGCCGGCCTGTTGATCAAATACCTGATGGCCAACAACAAAACGCCGGTGCTGGCCGTCGATGCCGACGCCAACGCCAACCTCAACGAAGTCTTGGGTGTCCCGGTAACGGACACATTGGGCGACGCACGCGAAGAGATGAAAAAGGGCCAGGTCCCCAGCGGCATGACCAAGGACATCTTCATGGACATGCGCATGCAGCAGGCCATTATCGAGCACGACGGATTCGACCTTGTTGTCATGGGCCAGCCCGAGGGCGCCGGTTGTTACTGCGCGGCCAATTCGCTTCTGACCGGGTTTCTGGAAAAGCTGACCGACAACTATCCCTATCTGGTCATGGACAACGAGGCGGGTATGGAGCACCTCAGTCGCCTGACCACACGCGATGTCGACATCCTGCTGATCGTGGCGGATGCTTCCCGACGGGGGCTGCAAGCGGGGCTGCGGATCAACGACCTGGTCAAGACATTGAATATCGGCGTGAAGCAGACCTACCTGATGATCAACCAGGCCAAGGGCGACCCGCCGCCCCAGGTGATGGCCCTCATCGAGGAGGCCGGAGTCGCTTATGTGGGCACGGTTCGGGAAGACGAAACCCTTTATGAATATGACCTGGCCGGCAAACCGACCATCGAGATGCCCCCGGAGACCCCGGCAGTGCAGTCGGCCTTTACGATTTTCGACAAGATTCTGGCCTGAACCGGCGGGCTGTGTGGACATGGTATGAAGCGCACAGGGCTTTTATACGACAAGCGATTCCTCGAGCATCTCACCAGCGCGGACCATCCCGAAGTGCCCGCGCGGCTGACCGCTATTTATGACGGTATCCGCCAGCGCGGGCTGCTCGATCATTTGCTGGTCATTCCGGCTCAGACCGCACCGCGGATGTGGATCGAAACGGTGCACGACCGCGACTATGTCGATCGTTTCGAGACGGCCTGCCGCAACGGCAGCCGGACATTCGACAGCCCGGACAACCAGCTGTGCGCCCAGACCTTCGACGTGGCGCTGCTCGCGGTGGGCGGTATTCTCGACGTGGCCGACCGCATCGTGGCCGGCGAAATCGACAACGCTTTTTGCGCCGTGCGCCCGCCCGGCCACCACGCCGAAAAGGCCAAGGCCATGGGATTTTGCTATTTCAACAACGTGGCCGTGGCCGCCACCTACCTGCAAACCCAGTGGCTGATCGAACGCGTGGCGATCATCGACTTCGACGTCCATCACGGCAACGGCACCCAGGCCATTTTCGAAGACGACCCCACGGTTTTCTACTACTCCATCCACCAGCACCCGTCTTTCGCCTATCCCGGCACAGGCCGTGGCTTCGAGGAGGGTGTTCAGCGGGGGGCCGGCTATACCTGCAACACCACCGTTCTTCCGGGGCAGGGGGACGACTTCTATCGTGAAGCCGTCGAAAACGAGCTGCGTCCGGCCATGACCCGCTTTCGGCCCCAGGTGATCATCGTTTCCACCGGGTTCGATGCCCATGCGGACGACGACATGGCCGATGTGGCCCTTTCGACGGCGGGTTATGCCTGGATGATGGAGGAGATCATGAAGCTGGCCGACACATTTGCGGACGGCAAGCTGATCTCGGTGCTGGAAGGCGGCTATTGCCTCGAGCGTCTGCCCGAGCTGGCGGCGGATCATGTCCAGACCCTATTACAGATTTGATGACGACGCCCCTCCGGGGCGACCGATCGGGAGGCATCGATGTTTATCAGCAAATCCATGACGTCGAAGGTGGTCACCACGCAGCCGCAGGCCACCCTCATAGAGGCCCGCGAGCTGCTCAGAGCGCACAAGATCCGGCATCTGCCGGTGCTCGGCGACGACGGTCGCCTGGCGGGGATCATCACCGACCGGGATATCCGCAGCGCGCTGCCGGCGGCCTTTTACCGCGATGACAGCCCGGCGCCGGAAGGCGTGGACTACACTCAGATCACCGTTGGTGACGTTATGACACCCGATCCGATGGCGATTTCCCCCCAGGACACCATCGAGGACGCGCTATTGCAGATTCAGAAGATGCGTGTGGGCGCTTTTCCGGTGGTGGACGACGACGGGTTCCTCAAAGGCATCATTTCGGTGCGCGACCTGCTGCGGGCCTTCATCAACGTGCTCGGCATCGAGGAGCCCGGCACCCTGCTGGGCATCCTGGTGGAAGAAAAGGTGGGCCAGCTTAAAAAGATCGTCGATGCCATCACGGAAGAAAACATTTCTTTCGGCAGCATTCTGGTCTCCAGGCACTGGGAACCCAACATGCGGGCGGTCTTCGTCTATCTGCTCACCAACAGCGTCAGCCGCGTCAAGCGCAAACTG
>CAYMAR010000043.1:0-17121 GCA_964388465.1 uncultured Desulfobacteraceae bacterium | reverse complement strand
TGATTACGCCGATTGCGATGGAGAAGGAGTTGCGCTTTGCGATCCGCGAGGGCGGCCGCACGGTCGGTGCCGGGGTTGTCAGTGAAATCGTGGAGTAACAGGGAAAGAAATCCGTCATGATAATGAACACCAAGATCAGGATTAGGCTGAAGGCCTACGACCACAAACTGCTTGATCAGTCCGCTACGGATATCGTCGATACGGCCAACAAGACCGGCGCCAAGGTCGTCGGCCCGATTCCGCTGCCGACGATGATTAACAAGTACTGTGTGTTGCGCTCGCCGCACATCGACAAGAAGTCGCGCGAGCAGTTTGAGATGCGCACGCACAAGCGCTTGCTGGATATTCTCGAGCCGACGCAGCAAACCGTGGATGCCTTGATGAAGCTTGATCTCTCACCTGGCGTAGACGTGGAAATCAAACTATAGCATGGGATTACGGTTATCATCATGTGTAAAGGATTAATCGGAAAGAAGTTGGGGATGACCGGTTTGTTTACACCGGAGGGCAAATACATCCCGGTGACGGTGATCGAACTGGGTCCCTGCGTGGTCACCCAGATTAAGTCCAAGGCGACCGATGGCTACAATGCGCTGCAGCTCGGCTTCGGCGAAGTCAAGGCCCGCCGGATCAACAAACCCGTCGCCGGGCACCTCAAGAAGAGCAACGGCCGCTTCGCCGTGTTGCGCGAGGTGCCGGTGGAGACGACCGAGGGTTACGAAGTCGGCCAGGCCATCAACCTCGATATTTTCGAGGTCGGTGAAAAAGTCGATATCGTCGGTACCACCAAAGGGCGCGGTTTTGCCGGCGTGACCAAGCGGCATGGGTTTCGGTTGGGGCGCAAGACCCATGGTAGCAGGAGCTATCGGATTCCCGGGTCCATCGGTTGCAGTGCCTATCCGGCCAAAGTCATCCGCGGAAAGAAAATGCCGGGGCAGTACGGAAACGACCGCAAGACGGCCAGGAATCTGGAAGTCGTCGACATTCGGCCCGAGAATAATCTGCTCCTGGTCAAGGGGGCCGTTCCCGGTTTCAAGCGCGGCCTGGTCTTGGTCAACAAGCTCAAGTTTTAAAAGGGTTATCAGGGTGGGTGTCGGCGGTGCGGCCGCCCCACCACGGACGCGGAGACTAATCTTTACTACAGATAGAGATCGATATGGCTGTTTTAGACGTGATCAATCAAGAAGGTAAAAAGGTGTCCCAGGCCGAGCTCGCGGATGACTGCTTCAATGTTGAAGTCAAGTCCAGCGTGCTGCACGAAGTCGTGAAGATGCAGCTGGCCAAACGGCGCGCCGGTAGCGCCGCGGTGAAAAACCGCAGCGACATCCGGGGCAGCAGTCGCAAATTGTTTCGTCAGAAGGGCACGGGCCGGGCCCGGCGCGGAAACATCAAATCGCCGCTGTTGAGGGGCGGTGGCGTGGCCTTCGGTCCCCATCCCAAGGACTGGGGCTTCAAGGTACCCAAAAAAGTCCGCCGCCTGGCCTTGAAAATGGCGCTTAGCGCGAAACTCCAGGAAGCGCGTGTGACGATCCTGGATCAGATATCACTGGCGTCCATCAAGACGAAAGAATTTGCAGCCATTCTGGCCGAACTTGACATCGACAACGCCCTGATCGTTACGTCCGCAAGGGACGAGAAACTGGAATTATCTTCCCGCAATGTGCCGGGCGTGAAGATTCTGCGGACCGAAGGACTCAATGTCTACGATATTCTGAAATACCATCAGCTCGTGTTGCTTGAGCCTTCGATCAAGCAGATTGAAGGGAGGCTCGCATGAATGCCTACGACGTCATCAAGCGGCCGGTCATCACCGAGAAGACCAGCATCCAGAAGGAAGGCGCGAACCAGATTACCTTTGAGGTCGATCGGCGGGCCAACCGTGTGCAGATTCGCAAGGCTGTGGAATCCATTTTCGATGTTCACGTGACCGGGGTCCGGACCATGCAGGTCAAGGGCAAGGTCAAACAGCGCGGCCGCATCGTCGGCAAACGTCGCGACTGGAAAAAAGCAATCGTATCGTTGGTTCCCGGTGAGCGCATCGATTTTTTTGAAGGGGTCTAAACGAGGGAGTTTGGCATGGCGATAAGAAAAGTAAAACCCACCTCGCCAGGACGTCGGTCGCAAGATTACGCGACGTTTGACGAGATCACCCGGCGCAAACCGGAGAAGCGCCTGCTGCGGCCGCTCAAGAAATCGGGCGGACGCAACACCAACGGGCGTATCACCTGCCGGCACCGCGGCGGCGGGCATAAAAGGCACTATCGCGTGATCGATTTCAAACGCGACAAAGTCGATATCCCCGCCAAGGTGGCCGCGATCGAATACGACCCCAACCGGTCGGCCCGGATCGCCCTGCTGCACTACGCCGATGGCGAAAAGCGCTACATTCTGGCGCCCATGAATCTGAAGGTTAGCGACGAGGTCATCTCCAGCCCCCAGGCGGATATCAAGCCCGGCAATACCCTGCCGCTGAAAAATATCCCCCTGGGCACCCAGATCCACAACATCGAACTCAAACTGGGCAAAGGCGGCCAGATCGTACGCAGCGCCGGAACCTACGCCCAGTTGATGGCCAAGGAAGACCCTTACGCGCTCGTGAAGCTGCCCTCCGGGGAGGTCCGCATGGTCCTTCTCAAATGCAAGGCCACGATCGGCCAGTTGGGCAATTTATCGCACGAAAATATTTCGCTGGGCAAAGCGGGGCGCAAACGCTGGCTGGGGCGGCGTCCCAAGGTCCGCGGCGTGGCCATGAACCCCATCGACCATCCCATGGGTGGAGGGGAAGGCCGTTCTTCCGGCGGCCGGCATCCCTGCAGTCCCTGGGGGATTCCGAGCAAGGGTTACAAGACCCGCACGAACAAACGCACCGATCGCTACATTGTCAAGCATCGGACCAAGAAGTAGCCGAAATCAAAGGCACCCGGAGCGGTCGTCGTGACGGGGCAGCAGGAAAGATATCAGGAGGCAGCATGCCACGTTCGTTAAAAAAAGGTCCGTTTATCGATACCAAACTCATGATCAAGGTGGAGCAGGCGCAGGAATCGCGCAGTAACCGCGTGATCAAAACCTGGTCGCGCCGCTCGACGATCATCCCCGAAATGGTGGGCCTCACTCTGGCGGTGCACAACGGTAAGAAATTCATCCCCGTATTTGTGACGGAAAACATGGTCGGCCACAAGTTGGGCGAGTTTTCGCCGACCCGCACGTTTTACGGTCACGCTGGTGATAAGAAATCCAAACTCAGGCGGTAACAGACAGAAAAGGGATGACGGCGATGGAGGTCAAAGCGGTAGCTAAATACATGCGGATTTCTCCTAACAAGGTGCGCAAGCTTTCCGGGGCCGTAAAGGGCAAGCCGGTCGAGCAGGGGATCGAGACGCTGAAATATATGCCGCACAAAGCGGCCGGGATGCTGGAAAAACTTGTACGGTCCGCCGTGGCCAACGCGGATCAGTACGACGAGATCGATGTCGACGACCTGGTTATCCAGAATGTGATCGTCGACGCGGGTCCGACGCTGAAGCGTTTCCGCGCGCGCGCGCGGGGCCGCGGAACGCGCATTCTTAAACGAACGAGCCATATCACGGTGATCTTGGCCGAGCAATCGGCTTAACGAAGGAGGTACGATCTTGGGTCAGAAAGTCAACCCCATCGGGCTGCGATTGGGTATCGTTAAAACCTGGGAGTCTCGCTGGTACGCCGATAAAAAGTACGCCGACTATATCTTTGAAGACCACAAAATTCGGCGTTTCGTCAAGAAGAAGCTCTATCACGCCGGTGTTTCCCGAATTGAAATCGAGCGTTCCTCCAGGCGCGTCCGGCTGCGGATTTACACCTCGCGGCCAGGCATCGTTATCGGCAAGAAGGGGGCGGAGATCTCCCAGTTGAAAACGGCGATCGAAAAGCTGACGGCCCACGAGGTCATGATCGATATCCAGGAAGTGCGTAAGCCTGAGATCGACGCCCAACTGGTGGCCGAGAACGTGGCGATGCAACTGGAGCGACGTGTGGCGTTCCGGCGGGCGATGAAACGGGCGGTTACATCGGCCATGCGTTTCGGCGCTCAGGGCATCAAAATTGCCGCGGCCGGACGACTGGGCGGCGCGGAAATGGCCCGGGCGGAGTGGTATCGTGAAGGCCGGGTGCCGCTGCATACCTTGCGGGCCGACATCGATTACGGTTTCGCCGAGGCCAAAACGACCTACGGCGTCATCGGTATCAAGGTTTTCCTTTTCAAGGGTGAAATTTTGAATCAAGACGCAATTGCCGCCGCCGGCAATTGAGGCATAGGAGAGCGCGGACATGCTGAGTCCTAAAAAGGTTAAATTCAGAAAGCAGCAGAAGGGGCGTATGCGCGGGATTGCCCGGCGTGGCGGCACCCTGGCTTTCGGGGAATATGGGCTGCAGGCCGTGGAGTGCGGGAAAGTCAGCTCCAAGCAGATCGAAGCCGCCCGTATCGCCATGACGCGCCATGTAAAGCGCGGCGGGAAAATGTGGATTCGGATTTTCCCGGACAAACCCTTCACCAAAAAGCCCGCGGAAGTCCGCATGGGTAAAGGCAAGGGCTCACCCGAGGGCTGGGTCGCTGTGATCAAGCCCGGCCGGATCCTCTATGAGATGCAAGGCGTCTCCCGGGAGATGGCCAAGGAGGCCCTGCGGCTGGCGTCTCACAAGCTTTCGGTCAAGACCCGTTTTGTGGAGAGGAGTGAAATATAATGGAGGCGAACGAAATCCGCGAGATGGATCCCCAGGCGCGCAGCCAGAAACTGGTTGAACTTCAGGAGACCCTGTTTAATTTGCGCTTTCAGCACGAATCTGGGCAGTTGGAAAATCCACGCAAGATCCAGGCAACCAAGCGTGATATCGCGCGTATCAAAACCGTTATCCGCGAAGCGGCGTTAAACCCTAACACGACGAGTGAAGCTTAATGGCCATGAAAGACAGAGGCATGAAAAGACAAGTGGTGGGGACGGTCATCAGCAATAAAATGAACAAGACCGTCGTGGTCAAGGTGGAACGGTTGGTCAAACATTCCATGTACCATAAATATATCCGTCGTCGAACCCAGTTTGCCGCGCACGATGAAGACAACCGCTGCAAGATCGGCGACAAGGTTCTGATTACCGAATCGCGGCCCCTCAGCAAGATGAAAAAATGGCGGGTCAGCAAGATCATCGCAAAAGCGGTCTAAGCGACATAAGGATATCGGACAATGATTCAGGCAGAAACAAAACTCACCGTGGCCGACAACTCGGGGGCCAAGCAACTCTACTGCATCAAGGTTCTCGGAGGCTCACGCCGCCGGTACGCCAGCATCGGCGACATTGTCGTCGTGTCCGTCAAAGAGGCCATTCCCAATGCGAAGGTCAAGAAAGGGGATGTGATGAAGGCGGTCATCGTGCGGACCAAAAAAGAAATCCGGCGCACGGATGGATCCTATATCCGGTTTGATGACAATTCGGCCGTTCTGGTGAACACGAGCCGCGAGCCCATTGGCACGCGTATCTTTGGCCCGGTGGCGCGCGAACTGCGTTCAAGGGGCTTTATGAAAATCGTTTCACTGGCCCCCGAAGTGCTGTAACCGATTTGCGCCTGTGGAGGGCGACACCATGGTAAAGAATACATCGCACATTAAAAAAGACGACAAGGTCAAGGTCATTGCCGGCAAGGATAAGGGCAAGATCGGCAAGGTCCTGCGTGTCCTGCCCAAGAAAGAGCGCGTGCTGATCGAGAATATCAACATTGTCAAACGCCACCAGCGGCCGAACGCTCAGAACCGGCAGGGGGGAATCATCGAAAACGAATCCCCGATCCACTGGGCCAATGTGATGTTGATGTGCAACAAGTGCATGAAACCGGTGCGCATTGCCATGAAACGCCTCGACGACGGCAAGAAAGTACGCTTCTGCAATAAGTGTGAGGAACTCATCGACAGTTAATGGGGTTCCCGGAGGGATACGATGTCTGAGCTGAAACAATATTATGAAATGGAAGTCGCCCCCAAGCTGATGGAGCGCTTCGGCTTCAAAAACCCGATGCAGGTGCCGCGGTTGGAGAAGATTGTTCTGAACATGGGCCTGGGGGAGGCCATCCAGAACATCAAAATCCTGGATTCGGCCGCTGAAGAGCTGCGGGTCATTTCCGGCCAAAAGCCCGTCATCACGCGTGCCAAGCGTTCGATTGCCGCTTTTAAACTGCGTGAAGGTATGCCCATTGGATGCATGGTTACCCTGCGGCGGGCCAAGATGTACGATTTCTACACCAAGCTCGTCAATATCGCCTTGCCGCGTGTGCGCGACTTCCGCGGGATTTCCGGCCGAGCTTTCGACGGCCGCGGCAATTACTCGCTGGGAATCAAGGAGCAGCTCATATTTCCGGAGATTGATTACGACAAGATCGACAAGATAAAAGGGTTGAACGTTACCATCGTAACGACGGCCACCAATGACGCCGAGGGCAAGGAACTCCTGAGATTGATGGGAATGCCTTTTCGCAATTAAGGCCGGTTGAACCGCTGGCTCGTGAGCATACCGCACGACCCAACAAGGAGGAAACGTTGGCTAAAACAGCGCTTAGAAACAAGGCACAGAGTAAACCCAAATTCAAGGTGCGCGCCTACAATCGCTGCCCCATCTGCGGTCGGCCCAGAGCCTATATGCGCAAGTTCGGTATCTGCCGAATCTGTTTTCGCACCATGGCCTCTCAGGGCAAACTTCCGGGGGTCACCAAATCCAGTTGGTGAGGGAGGCCGAATCGATACGACGAGCTGACCCATTCGATTTAAGGTAGAGATTAAACGGAGATAAAAATGGCGATAAGCGATCCCATTGCGGATATGTTAACCCGAATCAGAAATGCCGTGAAGGCGAAGATGAACAGTGTCGATATCCCCGCTTCCAAGCTCAAAATCGAGCTTGCGCGCGTCATGAAGGATGAAGGTTATATCAAGAACTACAAGTTTATTCAGGACGGCAAACAGGGCCTTCTGCGCGTCTATCTGAAGTATGGTCCGGGTTACAAGGCGACCATCTACGGGTTGGAGCGCGTGAGCAAGCCCAGCCGCCGGATTTACGTCAAGAGTCGGGAAATCAAACCGGTGTTCAATGGAATGGGGGTCGCCATCCTGTCCACTTCCAAGGGCATCATGACCGACAGGCGCGCCCGCCAGGAGAACGTCGGGGGCGAAGTCCTCTGCAATATTTGGTAACGAAGGGGAGTTACGATGTCTCGCGTTGGAAAGAAACCCATTTCGATTCCCGAAAAGGTCGATGTCTCCCTAAAGGACCGCTTGGTCACGGTCAAGGGCAGCAAAGGCACCCTTTCGCGGACGATCCACGATGATGTGGACCTGCAGCTCGACGGCAACGTCATCCAGGTCGTCATTCAGAACGAAGACCGCAAAAGTCGTGCCCTGCAGGGATTGACGCGCAGCCTGGTCAACAACATGGTTACGGGCGTGTCCAGCGGCTTCGAGCGCGTCCTGGAGATCAACGGTATCGGCTACCGCGCCGAGGTCAAGGGACAGACACTGGTTTTGAATCTGGGATACTCCAACCCGGTCAATTTCGACCTGCCCAAGGGGATCGCCGCCGCCGTCGATCGCAACACGATCATCAAACTGACGGGCATCGACAAGGAGCAACTCGGGCAAACGGCGGCATCGATCCGCAAACTGCGCCCGCCGGAGCCTTACAAAGGCAAAGGCATCAAATACGCCGAAGAGCGCATCATTCGCAAAGCAGGCAAGACCGGCACCAAGTAGGTGGCCGACGCTGAGGGGCCTCCCGAAGGCTGGCCTTGCTGAGGCCCAACAACCCGAACCCCGGGATCGAGGAATTGACAGATGAGTGTGACCAATCCGAAACAAGTGGCGCGTTTGAAACGCCAGAAACGTATCCGCAAAAAGACGAAGGGCACCACCCAGCGGCCGCGGCTGTGCGTATTCCGCAGTGCCCGACACATCTATGCCCAGGTTATCGACGATGCCGCCGGCCAGACCCTTGCGGCCGCCTCCAGCATGGAGGCTGACGTCCGCCAGCGTGACGATTTCGAAAACAAGGTGGCGCTGGCCGCCCATATCGGGCAACTGGTCGGCGAGCGCGCCCGGGCCAAGGGTGTCGAACAGGTTGTTTTTGATCGCAACGGGTTCCTGTATCACGGACGGATCAAGGCCGTTTCGGAAGGTGCCCGCAAATCCGGGCTCGATTTTTAGCCCCACCCAACCGTTGTGAAGGAGGCAGTCCTTTGTTCAAGCATGATAACGACGAGAATCAGTTAATCGACAAAGTGGTCCACATCAACCGCGTGGCCAAGGTCGTCAAAGGCGGGCGTCGGTTCAGCTTCAGCGCCATTGTGGTCGTTGGCGACGGTGAAGGTTCGGTGGGTTTCGGTCTGGGGAAAGCCGGTGAAGTTCCGGAAGCCATTCGCAAAGGGGTAGAAAAAGCCAAGAAGAGCATGATTCAGGTCCCGCTCGTCGAAGGGACCATTCCCTACGAAGTCATCGGTCGGTTTGGTGCCGGACGGGTTCTCCTCAAGCCGGCCTCCGAGGGTACCGGAGTGATTGCCGGCGGGGCGGTGCGTGCCGTCCTGGAGGCGGTGGGTGTTCAGAATATTCTTACCAAGTGTTTGGGGTCGCACAATCCGCACAACGTGGTCAAAGCGACCTTGGCCGGACTGGAAATGCTGGAAAGCAAACAGCAGATCGCCGCTCGTCGGGGCATCAGCGTCGAAGAGCTGTCGTAGGGGACTCGATTCATGGCATCCAAACTGAAAATAACGCTCGTTAAAAGTATGATCGGTCGACCGGAAAAGCACCGCAAAGTTTTGCGCGGCATGGGGCTTACCAAAATGCATCGAACGGTTGAACTGGAGGATACGGCGGCCATTCGCGGGATGGTGCACAAGGTATCGCATCTGGTGACGACGGAGGAGATCCATTCATGAAGCTGCACGAACTCTCACCGACGAAAGGTTCGCGTCAAGCCCGCAAACGGCTGGGGCGCGGGGTAGCCTCCGGGCAGGGTAAAACCGCCGGGCGCGGCACCAAGGGCCAGGGCAGCCGTTCGGGTGGCGGTGTGCGGCCCGGTTACGAAGGCGGGCAGATGCCCATCCATCGGCGTCTGCCCAAACGGGGCTTTACGAATATATTCAAAAAACAGATTGCCATCATCAACGTCCAGGATCTCAATCGCTTCGAAAGCGGCAGCCAGATCGACGACGTCGCCCTGATTCAACAGGGGCTCGTCAAGGGGCGTTACGATGCCATCAAGCTGCTGGGCAAGGGCGAGATCGATCGCCCCGTGCAGATCAAGGTGAACGCCGTCAGCAAGAGCGCCCAGGCGAAAATCACGGCCGCCGGCGGAACAGTCGAGGTTATCTAAATGGTAGGCAGCGGTTTCCAGAATATCTTCAAGATTCCCGAGCTGAAGAAACGGATCTTTTTCACGTTGATGCTGCTGATCGTTTACCGTATCGGGGTCAACGTGCCCGTGCCGGGGATCGACAGCAGCGCCTTGGCGGAGATCTTCAACCGCTTCAAGGGCGTGTTGGGCATCGTCGACCTGTTCTCCGGGGGGGCGTTGGAGCGTTTCTCCATTTTCGCCCTGGGAATCATGCCTTACATCAGCGCGTCGATTATTCTGCAATTGCTGACCGTGGTTGTGCCGCACCTGGAGCGGTTGTCCAAGGAAGGCCAGCAGGGCCGCAAGAAGATCACCCAGTATACCCGCTACGGCACCGTCGTGCTCAGCATTATTCAGGGGTTCGGTATCAGCTACGGGCTGGTTCAGGGGAACGCCAACGCCATACCGGCGGTGACCTTCATTCCGCTGACCGTCATCACGCTGACGGCGGGCACGGCTTTCATCATGTGGCTGGGCGAGCAGATCACGGAACGGGGCATCGGCAACGGCATCTCCCTGATCATTTTCGCCGGCATCGTCGTGGGTATGCCATCGGCCATCGGGGCGACCTTTGAGATGGTGCGGGCCGGTTCCATGAACATTTTCGCGCTATTGCTTCTGGGCATTTTCATGGTGGCCGTGGTGGCTTTCATTATTTTTGTCGAGCAGGGGCAGCGCCGCATACCGGTGCAGTACGCCAAGCGGGTTGTGGGCCGGCGGTTGTACGGGGGCCAAAGCACGCACCTGCCCCTCAAGATCAATCAGTCCGGGGTGATCCCGCCGATTTTTGCTTCGTCGATCATCATGTTCCCGGCCACGGTGGCCAGTTTCGTGGATGTGCCGATCATGCAGGCGATCGCCGACGCGCTTCAACCCGGCAACTTCTGGTACGAGGCGCTGTTCATCGGCTTTATTTTCTTCTTCTGCTATTTCTACACGGCGGTCACTTTCAACGTGGTGGACGTGGCCGACAACATGAAAAAGCAGGGGGGCTACATTCCGGGGATTCGCCCGGGGAAACGCACGGCCGACTACATCGACAAGGTGCTGACGCGGATCACCTTGGGGGGTGCCATTTACGTCTCCGCGGTCTGTGTGCTGCCCTCCGTACTGATTACGCAGTTTGACGTACCCTTTTATTTCGGCGGCACGGCGTTGCTGATCGTCGTCGGTGTGGCCATCGACACGATCGCCCAGATCGAATCGCACATGCTGGCCCGACACTACGAGGGATTTCTGAAAAAGGCCGGCCCCAGCGTCCGCGCCCGTCGTTAGGTTTAACGCCTCTGTCGGGACGGTGGACAGACAGGCGCGCTTAGGACCCGGTAAGGACAACATAGGTGCTCATCCGGATACAGCGAAACGGGGAAGATCCATGGCGAAAGAGGAAGCGATCAAGGTTGAGGGTACCGTTTTAGAGACTTTGCCCAACGCGATGTTCAAAGTCGAACTGGAGAATGGGCATCAGGTCCTGGCCCACATCTCCGGTAAAATGCGGATGCATTTTATCAAAATTTTGCCTGGCGATACGGTGACCGTCGAACTATCGCCCTATGACTTGTCACGGGGACGCATCACCTACCGGTCCAAATAGTCCGCCGGCGTCACGGCGGGCAATGGGGAGTTTACAATGAAAGTACGGGCATCCGTTAAAAAGATGTGCAGTAAATGCAAGATTATCCGCCGCCGCGGCGTGGTGCGGGTGATTTGCGAGAACAAACGACACAAACAACGTCAGGGATAGAGGAGGAACAGCTTTGGCACGTATTGCCGGTGTAGATTTGCCTAAAAACAAGCGCGTGGAAATCGGCTTGACTTACATCTACGGAATCGGGCGCACCACCTCGCAGCAGATCCTGGCCCAGCTGAGAATTGATCCCAATACCATAACGGATACGCTGACCGAATCTGAGGTCAACAGCATCCGCAAGATCATCGACAGCGAATTCAAGGTCGAGGGCGAACTGCGTTCCGAGGTCGCCATGAATATCAAACGCTTGATGGATCTGGGGTGTTACCGGGGGCTGCGTCACCGCAAGGGTTTGCCCTGCCACGGACAGCGGACCAGCACCAACGCGCGGACCCGCAAGGGGCCCAAGCGCACGGCCGTAAAGAAAAAAGGCGGCGTAAAGAAGAAATAAGGATAAACAAACAGGGATAAGCCTAAATGCCAAAGAGAACCCGTACCAAGCGAAAAGAAAAGAAGAATATTTCGACCGGAGTGGTGCACATCCAGTCGACGTTCAATAACACCATTGTTACGATCACGGATGCGGCCGGCAATGCGGTGGCCTGGTCGAGCGCCGGGGTCCAGGGCTTCAAGGGCTCGCGCAAAAGCACCCCCTTCGCCGCTCAATTGGCGGCCCAGGATGCGGCCAAGAAGGCGCAGGAACACGGGATGAAAACCGTGGAAGTTTATGTCAAAGGGCCCGGACCCGGTCGTGAGTCTGCCCTGCGGGCGCTCCAAGCGGCGGGTTTTAACGTCACCGTCATCAAAGATGTCACCCCGATTCCGCACAACGGTTGCCGCCCGCCGAAGCGGCGCCGTGTCTAAATCGGGTAAAGTCATTGCTTCCCCGCCTTTCGGGGACTAAAGGAGGATAACTTGGCACGCTATACCGGTTCCGTCTGTCGGTTATGCCGACGTGAAAATATGAAGCTCTTTCTCAAGGGCGATCGCTGCTACTCGGACAAATGCGCCTTTGATCGCCGGGGTTATCCGCCCGGGCAGCATGGCGAACGCCGTGGCCGCAAGGTCTCCGACTATGGTATTCAGCTGCGTGAAAAGCAAAAGGTGAAACGCATGTACGGGCTGACCGAGAAGCAGTTTCGTCTCTTCTTCCAGCGCGCCAATCGTCAGAGGGGCGTCACGGGCACGAATCTGCTCGTACTGCTGGAGCGGCGCCTGGACAACGTGGTCTACCGCATGGGCTTCGTGAATTCGAGGACCCAAGGTCGTCATTTCGTGCGCCATAACCATTTCACGGTTAATGGACGCAAAGTCAACATCCCCTCGTATCTGATCCGGCCCGGCGATGCGATCGAAGTCCGCGAGAAGAGCCGCGCCGTCCAGTCGATCGGGGATGCGCTCGAAGCGGTCGTGCGCCGGGGCGTGCCGCAGTGGATCGAACTTGAAAAAGACAATTTCAAGGGGGTTGTCCAGAATCTCCCGGTGCGTGAAGATTTGACCATGCCGATCCAGGAGCAACTGATCGTCGAGCTTTATACCAAGTAGGGACTATGTGCGTTCGCGGGGAGCAGCGGGCATGCTTCGCGACACGCCAAAAGCGAAGCCATGCCACTCGGCTCCGATTGTCAGCATCCTCCTTCAATCCATCTGGAGATAAAACATGTCGTCACAAGACCTAATGTACATGAACTGGCAGCAGATGATTCAGCCGGATAAAGTTCAGGTATCCAGCGATCAGACCTACGGCAAGTTCGTTTGTGAACCCCTTGAGCGTGGATTCGGGATAACTATCGGAAATTCGCTGCGCCGCATCATTTTGTCCTCGCTCTACGGAGCGGCCATCACCTCGGTCAAGTTCGACTCGGTCATGCACGAGTTCAGCGTGATCGACGGGGTATATGAAGACGTTTCCGAAATTATACTGAACCTCAAAGAAATCCGCTTCCGCACCAAGGACGCTGAACCGCGCACCATCCGCATCGAAAAAAGCGGCGAAGGGGCCGTAACGGCGGCGGACATTATCAGTGAGGACGGTGCCTGCGAGGTGCTGAATCCGAAACACCATGTGGCCACCCTCACCGGGGACGGCAACCTGAGCCTGGAGATGACGGTCAGGGTCGGTAAAGGCTATACCCTTTCGGAGCAGAACAAGGACGAGGAAGCGCCGATAGGCACAATTCCGATCGATGCGGTGTTCTCGCCCATCAAACGCGTCAACTACGTCGTGACCAATGCCCGTGTCGGGCAGCGCACCGATTACGACAAACTGACAATGGAAGTCTGGACTGACGGCAGCGTCAAACCCGAGGACGCGGTGGCCTATGCCGCCAAGATCATGAAGGAGCAGATGACCCTCTTCATCAACTTTGATGAAAGCGAGGAGCCGCATTCCGAGCACGGCGACGAGGAAGGCGAATCCCCCCAGTTCAACGACAATCTCTTCCGCAGCGTGGAAGAGCTCGAGCTTTCGGTCCGCAGTGCCAACTGTCTGAAAAACGCCGATATTCACAAGATCTACCAGCTGGTGAGCAAAACCGAGGCGGAAATGCTCAAGACCAAGAATTTCGGACGCAAGTCGCTCAATGAGATTAAAGAGGTTCTGACGGAAATGGGTCTTTCCCTCGGGATGAAACTGGACGGTTTCAAGCTGCCCGAAGAGGATGCCGAAGAAGGAGTATAAGCAATCCCATGAGACATCGAAGCGCAAGTATAAAACTCAATCGGACGCCGAGCCATCGCAAAGCTATGTTTCGCAACATGGTGACGTCGTTATTAAAACACGAGCGTATCCGCACCACCGACGCCAAGGCCAAGGAAGTACGCCGCTGGGCCGATAAACTCGTGACGCTAGCCAAACGTGGTGATCTGCATGCCCGCCGGCAGGCCCTGTCCATTATCCGTGAGAAGGATGTGGTCCACAAGCTCTTTGAAGAGGCGCCCCAGCGTTTCGCCGAGGTCAACGGCGGTTATACGCGGGTGGTCAAAGTTGGCTTCCGACCCGGCGATGCTGCGCCCATCTCGATGGTTGAACTGGTAACCCCGGAGGTCAAGAAGAAGAAAAAACGCCGCAAGAAAAAAGCCAAGAAGGCCGCCGCGCCGGCCGCCGCCGCCACCACCCCGGACGCTCCGGAAACACCGCCGGCGGTCGAAGCCGGCGCCGCAACGGAGGATGCCGGAAACGCATCCACAACCACGACCGCGGTGACCCCCGACGCTTCGACAGCAGACCGTCCCGAAGCCGAGACGAAGGCTTCCGGCGATGCGGTCAAGACGGCGCCGGTCGAAGAAAAGCCCGCCGGTGAGGCATCAGCGGAGCCCGATGATGATGCGACCGCGGACGAAACGCCTCCCAAGGATGCTTAATTTCAAATATGCTTCTGCGGACGATTGATTCTGCCCCGCGCCGAGCGCGGGGCTTTTTTTTTACGTGACGGCCGGTCCCGCGGGCAGGCGCTGACGAGCGGCCGGCCGCTGTCAGCGCCTGCCCGCGGGACCGGGACCGAGCGCCATGGCCGGCATTGATTTTTGGCGGCGTTTGCGGCAACATGGCTGTGGATGTAAAATCTTTCGGCCGCTTGAGCCACTCCCATCCTTGGTCGACAGGAATGACGCCCATGCAACTATACCTCTACAACAGCCTGACACGCACCAAAGAAGAATTTACCCCCATTGAAACCGGACAAGTCGGTCTCTACACCTGCGGACCGACGGTGTACAATTATGCCCACATCGGCAATCTGCGTACCTATCTGTTCGAAGATGTCCTTAAACGGGTCCTGGAATACAACGGTTATGACGTCAAGCATGTAATGAATATCACCGACGTGGGTCACCTCACCGGCGACAGGGACATGGGGCACGACAAGCTCGAAGAGGGTGCGCGGCGCGAAGGTAAAAGCGCATGGGAAATCGCGGCCTATTACACGGAGGCCTTCCGTAGGGATATGGCGCATCTTCATATCCAGGAACCCTCCATCTGGTGCAAGGCCACCGATACGATTCCCGAACAGATCGATCTCATCCGTACGCTGGAAGACAAGGGCTTCACCTACCGCACGGGCGACGGCATTTATTTCGATACCGCCCGTTTCCCGGGCTACACTAAATTATCCCACCAGAACATCGAAGCCCTGCAGGAAGGGGCGCGGGTCGAAATCAACCCGGAAAAACGCAATCCCACGGATTTCGCCCTCTGGAAATTTTCGCCGCCGGATGTCACGCGCCAAATGGAGTGGGACTCTCCCTGGGGGCTTGGTTTTCCAGGCTGGCACATCGAGTGCTCCGCCATGAGCATGAAATATCTGGGCGACCAACTCGATATCCACTGCGGCGGCACCGACCACATCGATGTCCATCACACCAACGAGATCGCGCAGTCGGAAGCGGCGACCGGCAAGCCCTTTTTCAATTTCTGGATGCACGGCGCCTTTCTGATTATCAGCGGCGGCAAAAAAATGGCCAAGAGCGAAGGGAATTTCCTGACCCTCGACAATGCCTTCGTCAACAACGGCATCGATCCCCTGGCCTACCGCTACGCCGTATTCCAGACGCACTACCGCAAACCCATGGAATACAGCCGGGAGGCCATCGACGGGGCCGTCAACGGAATCCGTCATTTGCGCAATCAGGTGCGTACGCTCAGGGATGACGCCGGAGACCGGGATGGTCGGATCGATGACGGTCTGCGACGAAAATTTTTAACGGTCATCAACGACGATCTAAACATGCCCCGTGCGCTGGCCGTCGTGCAGGAACTGCTGAAATCCGACCTGGCGCCCGAGGACCGACTGGCGACAGTTTTCGATTTCGACCGCGTCCTGGGGTTTGACCTCAGTCAGGCCGACAAAGCCGCCGCCCTGCCAGAGGCCATCGAAGAAATGATTGCCGAGCGCACCAAGGCGCGCGCGGCGCGCGATTTTGCCCGTTCGGACGAATTGCGCGACGCGATCGAAGCCCAGGGTTACGCGGTTCAGGACACACCGGAGGGCATGAAAGTCTTCAAACCCTGATGCCCGGGCGCTCGTGACCCTCACCCGAACGCGCCGTCCGGAGAGCACCTTCCCACCCCGCCGCCCCGGGGGCACCGTCGGACCGAAACGGGGCACGTCATACCGGCCGACGCGGCGGCATCAAACCGCATCCGGCCGTGAACACAAAAAAAGCGGGAGCCGGCTGTGTGCCGCTCCCGCCTGTGTTGCGATCGGTGGTTTTAGTCGGCGTCCGTGCCCTCGGGCTGTGAAGTCGCGGCGGTCGCTTTAAGTTTTTCGGCCTCGGCGGCCAGCGCGGCCTCTTCGGCCGCCTGGCGCTCGGCCTCGGCCTTTGCGGCCTCGAGGTCCGCCAGAAGTTTTTCGGCTTCAGCGGTGCGCTCTTGAAGAAGCGCTTCTTCTCCCTTACTCGGATCCAAACCGGCAGCTTCATCCAGGAATTCAAGGGCGGCCTGGGCACCCTCGATGGTCCGGCGCTGCATTGCCGCCTGCGCCTTGTGAACGAGGAGTTGAACACGCATGCCCACCAGGCGCGAGCGCGCATCCTCACGCAATTCCCGGTTGGGAGCGTATTTCACCGCCATGCCCAACTGAGTCGCGAGGGCTGCCGCGTCCGGCACGCCGGGTGCTTCCAGCAGATTGTCGGCCGCGTTGATATAATGTTGATACATCAGGCGGTAGGCATCCTGCCAGCCGTAAACTTCCTGGACCGGCTCCGGCATCGTCACGTCCTTCATCGTCATCAGAACGGTGGTCCCCATGGGGGTGAATGTCCCGCGCGCGATGATGACGGCACCATCTTTTTCCGTGATGTAATATTTTTTGGTATTGGTGTAGCTCGTCAGGATCAAGAGCAGTAAAACCACACCGAAGCCGATCAGGCCGAATTTCATGGGCTTGCTGGCTGCCGCCTCCGGGGCGGTAACGCCGGGCGGAGGGATCGCCGCCTCTGCTTCGGCCTTGCGTTGGGCGTCTTCCTCGGCCTTGCGCTTGGCGTCTTCCTCGGCCTTGCGCTTGGCGTCTTCCTCGGCCTTGCGTTTGGCGT
>CAYMAR010000042.1:1768-17498 GCA_964388465.1 uncultured Desulfobacteraceae bacterium | reverse complement strand
TGAAACCGGTGAAATGGAAAGCGACCGGCAAGGCCAAAACCAGCAGGAGGGCGGGTCTTCGGGTGACCAGGACGCCGACGCCAGCCAGGGGGCCAGCGGTCAGGGCACCGACATGGCGCGGGCCGGCCAAAACCAGGACAAGGGAGCGACCTCCGGTGAACCCGGACCGGGTGACGAGGACAACCTCAACACCCAGGACGACGATATCGTCGCCCGCCAGCTGCGGGAGGCGGCAGAGAACGAAACCGATCCGGAGCTCAAAGAAAAACTGTGGAAAGAATACCGCGAATACAAAAAAAGCCTATAGTCTGCACCGGCCGGCGTGAAGGCCCTCGCCGTGGCCCGATGGGGACGCGCCTGCAAACCGCAGCGCTTTGGACCCTCGCCGCCTATATGCTGACCACGGCGCTCAGCGGATGCGCCAGCCACCGCTACAGCGCCCGCGACGTCGAGCCCACCAACATCCAGATCGCCCAGCGGGAAATCCCCGAGTTTGAGCTGCTCGATGTGGGCATCGTCGTTTTCCAAACACAGGAATTGACGGAAGACGATATCGAAGACAAGGGAACCAACAACGAGATCCGGCAGTCCGAAGCCCATTTCATCCCCTGCCATCTGCGCAACACCCTGCAACGCAGCGCCCAGTGGGGCTCGGTGCGCGTCCTGCCGGAAAAAAGCGCCGCCCAGGACGTGCTGGTCACCGGGGAGATCCTGGAGTCCAACGGTCAGGAACTGATCCTCAAAATCAAGGTCACCGACGCCCGCGGTCGGCTCTGGTACGAGGAGACGTATCGCCAGGAAGCCATCGGGGCCTCATACAAGGACAACACCCCCTGGGAGCAGGATCCTTATCAGGACCTCTACAATACCATCGCCAACGATCTGGCCGCCCATCGGCAGAAGCTCACGGCCGGTTCGGCCGAAAGGATTCGCGCCGTGGCCAAGCTGCAGTTTGCCCGGGAATTCTCCCCCGAAGCCTTCGGTGACTACCTCATCGAAAACGAGGACCAGGAGATCACCCTCAACCGCCTGCCGGCGGACGACGACCCGCAAATGGCCCGTCTCATGGCCGTTCGCGAGCGCGACCACATGTATATCGATACGCTCAACCAATACTACGACGGTTTTTATGCCGGTATGTGGCCGGCCTATGAGAACTGGCGCAAACTGGACCTGACCGAACGCCTGGCCCGCGAGGAAATCGAGAAATCCGCGATGTTGCGCAAAGCCGGCGGCGCGCTGCTGGTCGCCATGGCCATTCTGCTCGAGGCCACCCAGGGGGGAGGCGGCAGTATGCTCCAGGGGCTCATGGTCGTTTCCGGCGGGCAGGTCTTTATGAGCGGCATCAACCTTTCCAAGCAGGCCGAGATCCATTCGGCAGCCATCGCGGAACTGAGCGAGTCCTTCGGCGCCGACATGGAGCCCGTCAACCTGGAACTCAGGGGGCAAACCTACGAGCTTACCGGTTCGGCCCAGGAACAATACCGGCAGTGGCGGGAGCTATTGCGCCAAATCTACTTGGAGGAGACCGGCTTCGGTCCCGGCCCCGCCGACGTCAGGGATGCGAGCGTGGCGGACTGAAGTCCCGATCCCCGTCACCGTCAAACCATCCGGCGGCCGGCCCATTGACGGATGCCGGCGCGGCCGCATGCAACCGTCGAAACGCTACAACGTAAGTATGCCGCCTTCAGACCACCCATCCTTTCTCCCTGACCAGGTTCTCGCCGGACGTTTCAAGTTGTTGGACCGCCTGGGACGGGGCGGAATGGGCGAGGTCTGGCTGGCCCACGACACCGAACTGGAAATCCGCATCGCCCTGAAGCTACTGCTTCCTCGACTGGCAGCAGCCGAAGGGGCGGTGGCCTTCATGAAAAACGAATGCCGGGCCGCCCGCGGCCTGACCCATCCCGGCATCGTCCGAATCTACGATTTTCACTCCCATGATCATCTGGCGTTCATCTCCATGGAATGGGTCGAAGGCCCCACCTTCGACCGCTGGGATCCGCCTTCGGGTGACAAGGACAAGGGTCTGGAGCGGGCCCGGGTGTTGCGCCGGGTGGCCGATGCCCTTGATTATATTCATCTCCAGGGGTTGGTTCATCGCGATGTCAAGGCCCGTAATATTCTGATGACGCCGGAAGGACTGCCGAAATTGACGGATTTCGGTATCGTCGGCCTATGGCGCTTTCAGCCTGGCATCCTGGATATCCAATCCGGCGGGTCGCATGCTTCGATGAGCCCACAGCAGCGCGAGGGCCAGCCCCCCCATCCGGCCGACGACATCTACGCTTTTGGCGTGCTGCTGCATGACGCCCTTAGCGGCGTTTATTCGTCACCGCCGCCGCGGGCCGCCGCAGGCATGACAGATACCCAGCCCCCCGCCGGCGACCAGCCGCCACGCCCGACGACACCGGCTGGCGAGCACCTGCTTCAACTGGCCGCCCGGATGCGTGCGCCGACGCGCAGCGACCGGCCCGCCAGCATGCGTGCTGTCCGCCGAACCATCGATGCCGTCCTCGAGGCCGATGGTCGGTACACCCTACCGCCGGATGCCGATCCGATCGCGGCGACCGATCCCCCATCGGCCTCCGCAGCCGGCCGTATTGCCCCCCGGGCCTATACGCCCGCGGACCAAAAGACGCCCGGCGCGCCCCGCCGGCGCCCCGTTATATGGGCATTGGTGCTGATCATCGGGGCTTTCGGCCTGATGGCGGCCGGCATTGCGCTGATCGGTGTATTGACGCGGCCGCCCGGTCCGACCTTAACGACCGCCGAACCCGCACCACCGGCCGCCGAGGTGCGACCGTCGCCCGCCGCGCCGGCCGAATCGACGGCGGATGCCGCCGCCCTAAAGGAAACGCCGCCGCCCGCAGATCTTTCCCTGACGGCGGCCGAAAAAAACATGGCGCAGTGGCTGCAAACCGATGCGCAACTCAAGGCGGCCCAGGTCGGCGCCTGGGCGCCGGAAGAACTTCAGGCCGTCGAAACGCGGGCCGCGGAAGCGGACACGGCCATGATCGCCAACGCCTATGACCGGGCCGCGGAATCCTATGCCGCCGCAGTTGCGGCCGGCAAATCGCTCCTGGCGCAGCGGGAACCCCGCTATGCCACCGCAATGGCCCAAGGGGCCCGTGCCATCCAGGCGGATCTCCCGGCGGAAGCGCGTCAGCACTTCGATCGGGCGCTCGCGATCAAACCGGATGACGCGGATGCCCGCAAGGGCCTGGCCGCCGCCGACCGCAGGGACAAGGTGCTGACCCTGATGGCCACCGGGCAGGCGCATGAAATCGAGGCGCGCTACGAACTGGCGCTGGCGGACTATGAAGCCGCCCTCGGTCTGGAAAACGATTTCGCGCCAGCCCGTGCCGCCGTGGACCGGCTGAAGGATCAAATCGCGGAAGGCCAATACAACCACCTGGTTTCGGAGGGGCTCGCAGCCTATTACGGGGGACGTCTCCAAGAGGCCCGCCGCCATATCCAGGCGGCGCTCCAGTATCGACCGGCGGGCCAGGAAGCCCGCGAGGCCCTGCGCCAAATCGAAACGGCCGCGCGCGAGCAGCGAATTGCCGGCTTACGCCGACAGGGGCAGGCGGCTGAAAGCAAGGAACAATGGGACCGCGCCCTCGAAGCCTACGATAAAGCGCTGGCCATCGACCCCGCCCTCCAGTTCGCGCACCTCGGCGCGGCGCGCAGCCGCGAGCGCATCCAGTTGGACAAACGCCTGCGCTACTACCTCGAGCATCCCGAAACCCTGGCGTCCGATCGCTATCTGGAGGAGGCGCAGCGGCTGCTGACTTCGGTCGAGACCCTGTCGCCCCGGGGGCCGCGCCTGGCCGCCCAGATTCAGACCCTCAAAGCCGGCGTGCAGGCCGCGCGAACCCTCGTCCCCGTCACCCTCGTCTCTGACGGCCAGACCGAAGTGGCCGTCCTGCGCGTGGCCCGGCTGGGTCGCATCACCAGCCAAACCCTCGAACTGCGTCCCGGCATCTATACCGTCGTCGGGGCGCGCAACGGCTACAAGGACGTTCGCCAGACCATCCGCGTCGAAGCGGATCAACAGGCATTGCAGGTGTCGATCGCATGCAAAGAGAAGATCTGACCAACACCATCCGCCCCGATGAAACCACGCCGCCGGAAACCGCCGACATGACGGCCGTCAAGCCGGTTACTTTCGAACCCCGCGGCGAAAAGCCTCCTGACGGCCGGGATCGCCGGCGCCGGCTTTGGCTGGTCGCTCTGGGCCTTCCGGCTGCCGTGCTCGGCGTCCTGGCCTGGTTTGTTTTCACTGCCCGCCAGCTCGAGTTTGACATCGAGCCAACCCCGGAAAAAATCACGCTTCAAGGCGGTCTCCTGACGCCCCGTGTGGGCAAGGCCTACCTGCTGCGCCCGGGCAACTATCGCCTCAAAGCCGTTCGCCGCGGCTATCACGACCTCGTACGCGCGTTCGACGTCGGTGCCGATCGGCATCAGACCCTTGAATTCACCATGGAAAAATTACCGGGTCGGATCAACCTGACCACCCACCGCGAGGATGACCCCTCCGAGGCGGTCAGCGGCGCCGTCGTCACAATTGACGGGGAGGTCGTCGGCCAGAGCCCGCTGACGGAACTGGCGGTGCCCGCTGGAAACCGCACCCTGCGCCTGGAGGCGCCGCTTTACAAACCGCGGCAGGAGGTGATCGCGGTGGTGGGCGAAGACCAGCTGCAGACACTGGCCTTCGGCCTGGCGCCCAACTGGGCCGATGTGCGCTTTACGACAACCCCGCCGGACGCCTGGGTCCAGGTGGCCCATCAGCGGCTGGGACGTTCCCCGCTGACGGCACGGGTAGAAGCCGGGGTCCACGAGGTGAAATTTCGCCATGCGGGCTACCAACCGACGTCCGTCAATATCCGGGTCGTCGCCGGCCAGCCCCTGGACGTGCCCACCGTGACGCTGGTAAAAGTCGGGGGGCGCCTGTTCGTCAGCAGCCGGCCGCCGGGGGCCAACGTCACGGTCGATGATCGTTTCTACGGACAGACCCCTCTGGACATCTCCCTGCCGCCGGACCGGGACTACGTGGTGCGCCTTTCCGAGCCGGGTTACAAAACCTACCAACACCGCGTGCGGGTGGACAGCGGCGCCCGGGTTTCGCTGGCGGCTGATCTCGTGCCCCGACGCGGTCGGGTTCGGTTTCGGGTATCACCGCCGGACGCCCGGCTGATGGTGAATGGCCAGCCCTACGGCCCGGTACCGGCATCGCTGGATCTGCTGGCCGTCCCCCAACGGATTCAAATCGTCAAGGACGGCTACCGTGCGTTTCGCACCCAGATCACGCCTCGCCCCGGTCATCCCCTGCTGGTCGCCGCCAAGCTCAAACGGCCTTATGAAACGGACGTGCCCGGTGTCATCCAGGCCCCCAATGGATACCGCTTGAAACTGATGCAGCCGACCGCGGCAACCTTCCGGATGGGGTCCTCCCGTCGCGAGCAGGGACGGCGCGCCAACGAAACGCTGCGCGAAGTCCGCTTGCAGCATCCGTTCTATATCGGTCTGAAGGAGGTCACCAACGGCCAGTTCCGCCAGTTTCAGGCCGCTCACGATGCCGGTCTGTTCAAAAATTACAGTTTGAATCGGGACGCGCAACCGGCGGCCCAGGTCACCTGGGAGCAGGCCGCGGCCTTCTGCAACTGGTTGAGCCGGCAGGAGGGGCTGCCCCCCGCCTATGTCGCCCAAAACGGGCAACTCCGGCCGGTCAGCCCCATGAACCACGGCTATCGCCTGCCGACCGAGGCCGAATGGGTCTTCTGTGCCCGTGTCGATGCGGGCGGCCGCGTCGCCAAGTATCCCTGGGGGGACAAGTTCCCGCCGGCGGACCAAACCGTCAACCTGGCCGATCGGAGCGCCCAGACGATCCTGCCGCTGTTTCTCGAAGACTACGACGACGGCCACCCCGTGGCCGCCCCACCGGGCAGTTTGAAACCCAATCGCCGCGGCTTGTTCGACCTGGGGGGCAACGTTTCCGAGTGGTGCCACGACTACTATAAAATCTACACCACCGCCAAAAGCCGCGTGTATACCGATCCCCAAGGGCCGGCGAACGGCCGGCATCACGTCGTCCGCGGGGGCAGCTGGAAACAGGCATCGCTTCAGACCCTGCGCGGCGCCTACCGCGACTACCAGGAAAAGAAACGGCTGGACCTGGGGTTCCGCATCGGCCGGTATGTGCAGCCAAACAAGGAGGCCCAATGATGCCGGCCAACCGCCCCCGATGGTTTCTCGCATGCCTGCTGGCTGTCTGGATCGCCGCCGTCGGTACCGCTCGGGCCGCCGACCCCCCCGCATCCCCTCCGGCGCCACCCACCCGGTCGGCGGAATCCACCAAGGATGAATCGCCGCCCGCCCGGGTTGAAAACCCGCCGGCCGCACCGGCCAAGTCCAGCGTAGAACCATCCGGCCGTGAGAAAAAGGCGCCGCGGGTCCGCAAGCCTTTTCGCCCTTCGGAGGAAATCCATGTGGACAAAGCTGTGGATTTCCCGGCCGACATATGACACCTTAACCGGGAGGCATCGGGCCCCCGAACGTTTCACCAACCCCTTTGCGGAAGCGTCCATGAAAACGAACCTGCCCGTATCGATCGAATTCATCTACCAGTTGTTCGCCCTGATCGTGATCGTGATCGTGGTGCATGCCGTCTACGTGGCGGCCGTTCGGCCGGCGGCCCAAACCTTCCTGGCCGAGCAGGCCGAACGCGCGGCCAGCGGTCAGACGACCGCGACCGAACAGTCGATCCCCGTGATGATAAAAGATTACGAGCAGGAAGCCTGTTTTATTCTCATGTTCTGGGCTCTGGCGATCATGGCCTACAAAAGCGTCGTCATCGTGCGCCACCGGCAACTGCTGAACACCGACCTGATCCCCCTGGCCGAGGGCGTGCGCGTGCTGCCCGAGGACAGTCTGGCCCTCTCCCGGCGCATCCAGGCCCTGCCTCCGCACCAGCGCGACTCATTGCTGCCGCGGGCGCTGCTGGCCGCCCTGCAGCGTTTCAGTTCGACACGCAATGTTCAGGACGTGGCCAATGCCATGCTTGCCTACTGCTCCAACGAGGGCGAACGACTGGACGCCGAGCTGGCCATGATCCGCTACATCGCCTGGGCGATTCCCTCCGTGGGGTTCATCGGCACCGTGCGGGGCATCGGCCAGGCCCTGGGGCACGCCCATAAAGCGTTGGAGGGCGACATCATGGAAGTCACCCGCAGTCTGGGGGTGGCGTTCAACTCCACCCTGATCGCGCTGCTCATCAGCATCGTTCTCATGTTCCTGCTTCACCAGTTGCAGCTTTTGCAGGAACGCTATATTCTTGACACGGAAGCTTACTGCGAAGACAAGCTAACCCGCCGGCTGCACACCCACTGAGGATAAATGGTGAGCCCCATTGCCCTGGAAATACACGATGGCGGCATCCTGTGCACCGACGCCGATGGGCGCCTGCGGCCCACGGAAGCCGAAGCGCTGGAAAGCCCCGGTTACGCTGTGGTGCGCGGAGGCCAGCTGCTGGTCGGCACCGCCGCCTACTACCAGGCCCGCCGGCATCCCCGCCAGACCAATTCCCGCTTTTGGGAGATGTTCGACGCCCAGCCGCTGCGCAGCCCCGAGTTCGAGGGCTACAGTCACGCCGAACTGGCCTATCGGCATCTCGAGCGGGTCTGGCAACAGATTCGGACCGACCCGGCGGAAGTGATTCTCGTTGTTCCTGACCACTACGCGAACGAGGAGCTGGGCCTGTTGCTGGGCATCGCGTCGACCCTGGGCCTGCCGGTCCGCGGGCTGATATCACAGGCTCTGGCCGCCAACCCGCCCCAGGCGCGCCCCTGGATGGACTTTCACGTAGATCTCCATCTCCACCGGATGGTCCTCACGGCGGTGGACGGGCGCACCCGCCCCCGGGTGTGCCGCCACGCCACCATCGTCGATCAGGGCCGGGAAGCCATTCACCGTGAGTGGGTCCGCATGCTGGCCGAGGCCTTTGTCCGCCAGACCCGGTTCGATCCGCTCTATGCGGCTGAAACCGAGCAGAACCTGCACGACCGCCTTCCCGCCATCACCAATGCCGAAAAACAGCGAGAAACGGTCCCGATCGAAATGCAGGCCGACGGCCGAACGCATCACATCCAAATCGAACGCGAGGCCCTGAAGGCCCCCTATACCCCCTGGATCGAAAACCTGGCCGAAGCCATCACCGCCTGGCAGCGGACGCTGTCCGCACCACCGGAGGCTTCCCGTCTGCTGATCACCCACCGTGCGGCGGCCCTGCCCGGGTTTGCCACCCAACTGGAAAACGTCACCGGCCTGACCGCCCACCGGCTGGACGCCGGGGCGGCCGCCGCCAACGCCCTGGCCTATAACGGGCTCTTCGCCGACGGCGGCACCGCTCACGGCGTGCCCTGGCTGAAACGCGTCCCCGGGGCGGCGACCGAAACGCCTGTTTCAAGCACTGACCCCGCGGCGGCCGCCGCGCCCGCGGCGCCGACCCATCTGGTTTATCGCGGCTGGGCCTATCCCATTACCGAGGTACCGCTGACCGTGGGCCGCGATCTCCCGGCGGACACCCGCGGCATCCGGGTCCGGGGCCGGCTGGCCGGCATCTCGCGGCAGCATTTTTCCGTACGTCGCGAGAACCGGCAGGTCCTGCTGACCGACACGAGCAGCTACGGCACACGCCTGGACGACGTGCCGGTGACGGGCAGGGCCGTTCTCACGGTGGGACAGGTCATCCGCATCGGCACGCCGGGGGAAACCCTGCAGGCCATCGCCTGCCTGACGGACCATGAAACAACGATCGCTTAACGTTTTCAGCCTATCGTTTATCGACTGCATCTGCTGCGGTCTGGGTGCCGTCATTCTGCTCTTCGTGATCGTCAACGCCAAGAGTGCGGTGCAGCGCGACCGGGTGACCCGGGACGTCAACAGCGAGGCCGAACGCATCGAGCGTGAAGTCCTGAAGGGGCGCAAACGGCTGGTGGAACTGCGCAATGCGCTCGAAACCACCGAAGCCGACATCGCCCGCACGCAGGGCGCCAGCCGGCGGATCCTCAAGCGCCTCGAAGAACGTCGCACCGAAATCGCCCATTACGACAAGGACAACCTGGCGGAAGAAGCCCACCTGAACAAACTCAAGGCCGACGTCCGTTCGCTGGAAGAGGAGGTCAAGCGCCTCAAGGCGGGCAGCCAGGCCGAGGACGACCGCGGCGACCGCATCCGCACCTTTGCCGGCGAGGGCGACCGCCAGTACCTAACCGACCTGAAAGTGGGCGGGCGGCGCATCTTCATTCTCGTCGACACCTCGGCCAGTATGCTCGACGAGACCATCGTGGGCATCATTCGCCAGCGCAATCTGCCGCACGACGAAAAAGTGCGCGCCACCAAGTGGCGCCAGGCCGCCGCCACGGTGGACTGGATCACGGCCCAATTGCCGGCCGAGAGCAACTACCAGATTTACACTTTCAACGAGAGCGCGCAGCCGCTCATTCCCGGAACCCGCAACCAGTGGCTGCCGGCCGCTGAGAGCAAGCGCCTGGATGAGGCCGTCAGGCGGCTCTACCAGACCGCCCCGGAGAAGGGCACCAGCCTGGCCAATGCCTTTGACGCCCTCGATCGGCTAACACCGCCGCCGGACAATATCTTCCTGCTGACCGACGGGCTGCCTACCATGGGCGCCGGCAAGCCCTGGCGCCGCAAGGTCTCGAGTAAAAAACGCCTGAGCCTGTTCAACGATGCCGTCGAAAAACTTCCGGCCAAAGTGCCGGTCAACGTGATCCAGTTCCCCCTGCGGGGCGATCCGATGGCCGCCAGCGCCTTCTGGCGCCTGGCCACGCGCACGCGTGGCAGCTATTTCTGCCCGGCGGCGGACTGGCCCTGAAAGGTAGCGCCCATGGCCCGACAGCGCCGCGAAATCGAAGTTTTCAGCCTGTCCTTTCTGGACTGCATCTGCTGTGCCTTCGGCGCCATCATTCTGCTGTTTGTCCTCTCCAAGTTCTCCGAATCGCGCGTCATCGAAAACGTCCGCACGGATCTGAAGGCCCAGATCGTGCGCATGGAGGCGGAACTGCACGAGATCCGGGGGCAGACCGTGCTGATCGACCGGGATTTGACCGCCAAACGCGTGGTGCAGTCCGAAGCACGCCAGCAACTGGCCCGGCTGCAGGGGGATCTCACGGCCATCGAGGGCGAGTTCGCCGCCTCCCGCGACGATGCCGAGGTCCGGAACATCATCGAGGGCCGCATGACCCGCGCGCTGCAGACGCTCACCGAAGAAATGAAAAAACTCGCCCAGGCCCCGCGCAAGCGGATCGACCGCAGCGTGGGCGGCATCCCCGTGGACAGCGAATACATCATCTTCATCATCGACACCTCGGGCAGCATGCAGCGCGCCGCCTGGGTCACGGTCCAGAACAAAATCCGCGAGACCCTCGACATCTACCCCAAGGTCAAAGGCATCCAGGTCATGAACGATATGGGCGAATACATGTTTCCCTATTACCGGGGCAAATGGATTCCGGACACCGCGCGCTTCCGCGCCCGCATCCTCGACACCCTCAAGACCTGGTTTCCCTTCAGCAACAGCAGCCCGGTGGAAGGCATCACCGAGGCCATTCGAACCTACTACGACCCGGGCCTGCGCATCAGCCTCTACGTGTTCGGGGACGAGTACAGCGGCAAGAACATGCAGGGGGCCATCGAGGCGGTCGACCGGATCAACTTGGCGGACCAGCGGGGGCGCCGCCGGGTCCGGATTCACGCCGTCGGGTTTCCCACCGTCCTGGACGACCCGCGGGGCATCACCGGCCTGCGCTTCGCCACGCTCATGCGGGCCCTGTGCGAGCGCAACGGCGGGGCTTTCGTCGGCCTCAACCAGTCGCACGGGTTGGGATCCACCCGTGGGTTACGGATCCGCTTCTGAGGTTATCGGTTCGGGGTTCGGAGATAAATCGATGCCATTCCGTCAACTCTGAACCGAGAACCCGGAACCCTGATTTCACCCCATCAGACCGATGGAATACGCGATCTGAAATTGCCCCAGGTAGTAGAGCGGCAACCCGATCAGGCGGTTGTAAAAGGACGCATGCACAAACCGCTGCCGGGCCACGAAAAGATCGGAAATGTAAAAAGCCAGCGCCCCGTTAATGACCAGCAGGCGGCCGGTGGCGGAATAATCGGCGGCACCGAACAGGGCGCCCGCCGTAATCAGCATCAGGGTGATGACCACAACATACCCCATCACGGGGTGCCGCATCCCATTGAGAAAAGGAAGCAGCCGCGCATAGACGATGGTGCTCACGGGAACGGCCGCCACGGCCGTGACCCACATGGCCACGCCGGGGCGGGCCAGCATCGTGAAAGCCACGATATAGCCGACATGCCCGAGAAGAAAGGCCACCAGGCCGATGCGGAAAGCGGTTTGGCCCGGAACCGCCAGGGCCACGTCCCCCACGAGGCAAAGCGTCAGCCCGCCGATCACGGCCGCGGCATAACGCGGATCCAGCGCCGTTTGAACGAACGCGAGACTGATGAAAAGCGACGAGAGGATAAATTTGAAGGTGATTTTGCCTCGGGTCCAGCCGGCCTTTTCGCTCAGCAGCAAGGCCGTAAGAATGAGGGGGGCCAGTGCAAGGATGAGAATTTGCGGCGTCATGCCGTCTCCTGCTGGAAGTCGGGATCATGCATCGGTGGTCATCACACGGCCTCGCTCACGACAGTCTGACGGACCGCGGCCCGGCCGTCCCCTCAACCGGGGTGGCGCGGTCCAATCCGGAGGCAATGCGTTGGCGCACGACGTCCGCCAGCGCATCGATATTGCCTTTCCCG
This sequence comes from uncultured Desulfobacteraceae bacterium, assembly GCA_964388465.1. Lineage (GTDB taxonomy): Bacteria > Desulfobacterota > Desulfobacteria > Desulfobacterales > UBA5852 > JABZFP01. The sequence goes on along the minus strand of CAYMAR010000042.1, from coordinate 5,657 downwards.
TAACTGTCGGCGTGGATGGGCGCGTGGATCGTCATGGTCGCCCGCCCGGGGAAAAGGTCAAGCGTGTCCGAGGGCAGGATCTGGCGTGTGCCGTTGATCGTGATGGGCAGCAGGGGCAGCTGCAGGTCCAGGGCAAAATGAAATGCGCCCTTTTTGAATGCTCGCAGCCGGCCGTCGCGGCTGCGGGTGCCTTCCGGAAAGAAAAGCACCGAGGTGCCACCGGTTATTCGGGATTTGGCGGCTTCGATGGACTTCAGGGCCGCTTCGCGGTTCGATCGGTCCACGTAGATGTGGCCCAGTTTGTCACAGGCGATGCCGATGACGGGGATGTTGCGCAGCTCCTGCTTCATCACCCATTTGAAGTCGATGTCGAGCCAGCCGTAGAGCACGAAAATATCGTACTGGCTCTGGTGGTTGCACACGATGACGTAGGACTGGGCCGGGTCGATGTGGTTACGGCCTTCGACCTTGACCCACATGGGTGTCAACCAGCTGTTGATCCGTGCCCAGCTCCGGGCGAAAAGTCGGGCCAGGATGGCGGGCGGCACGAACCAGACCAGCGCCACGACCGACATGCCGCAGACAAACGTGGAAATCCCCAGAACGGGAATCATCACCAGCCATTTGTAAATGGCATACAGCTGCCGAAGGTATCGGTTCAAGGATCGCATCCTTCGTGTGTGGCGCCCATCGACCGCTCAAACGGCAACCCAAGCGGTTGCCGTCACAGCCGCCAGTAGCAGATGCCGAGCCGCTCGGCCTCGCCGGGGTCGAAAACGGCCTTGATGTCGAGCAGCAGGCGGTAGGCCGGGTTGAGCATGTCGGCCAGCGCGGCCAGGCCGCCTTGGGCGTAGTCGGCATGGCCGACAGCCAGAATGGCGGCGTCCGCGTGGTGAATATGGGATCGGCGGACCAGTTGGATGCCGTAATAGCGCCGCGCCTCCTCCGGGTCCGCCAGGGGATCGTGGACCAGGACGTTCATGCCGTAGTCCTGCAGTTCCTTGACGATGTCCACCACGCGGGTGTTGCGCAGGTCGGGGACGTTTTCCTTGAAGGTCAGGCCCAGAACGGCCACCGTGGCCCCGCGCACCTGCCGCTGGCCCCGGATCAGGAGTTTGACCGTCTTTTCGGCCACGTATTTGCCCATGCCGTCGTTGATGCGGCGGCCGGCCACGATCATGTCCGGGTGATAGCCGATCGACTCGGCCTTGTGGGTCAGATAATACGGATCCACCCCAATGCAGTGCCCCCCGACCAGACCGGGGTGGAAATTCAGGAAATTCCACTTGGTGCCGGCCGCCGCCAGGACGTCGCGGGTGTCGATCCCCATGCGGTCGAAGATCATGGCCAGTTCGTTCATCAGGGCGATGTTCAGGTCGCGCTGGGTGTTTTCGATGACTTTGGCCGCCTCGGCCACCCGGATGGAGGGCGCCTCATGAATGCCGGCCGTCACCACCCGGCCGTAGACCTCGGCCAGCAGACAGGTGGTCGCGGGGTCGGACCCCGCGACGATCTTGACGATCTTGTCCAGGGTGTGGACCTTGTCGCCGGGATTGATGCGCTCCGGCGAATAGCCGGCCGTGAAGTCGCGGCCGAACGCCAGGCCCGACTGGTCTTCGATAATCGGCACGCAGACCTCTTCGGTGGCCCCGGGGTAGACTGTGGATTCGAAGACCACACAGCTGCCGGTGGCGAGGTGGTCGCCCACCGTCCTTGAGGCGCCCTTGAGCGGTCCCAGGTCCGGAATCCGCGAATCGTCGATCGGCGTCGGCACGGCCACGATGATGAGCCGGCAATCCTCCAGAGCCTCGGCGTCGGCGCTGAAACGGATGTCTACGGCCCGGAGGTCTTCGGCCGGCACTTCGAGGGTGCGGTCGCGGCCGTCGCGCAGTTCAGCCACACGATCGGCGCTTAAATCAAATCCCACCACCTCGAAATGGCGGGCCAGGTGGACGGCCAGCGGCAGGCCGACATACCCCAGCCCGACCACTGCGATACGGTCCTGTCGCGTGTCCAGCGATTCGATGGTCAGCATAAAAAAAGGGCTTCTCCTATTGGTGATTGCAGGCTATGGACGCGAATCGGCCGCCGTGGCCATGGGCGCTTCCCGTCGCTGCGCCGGTGTTTAATCGAATGTATTTGAATAAAAACTAAAGGTAAAGTCAAGGTCGGATAAAAAGCTTGACAACCCCCACGGGGTTAATTCATAACAACCTTTATTAATTGAGGTTTTTTATGTCCAGACGTCTTCGGCAACATCTTCGCTACTGCTCCTACGATTATGCCTATCGAAGGCCTGCTGCTTGTCGCCCCTTGAGCATGCAGGCCCCTACCCGCAATTCCCGCTTCCGGCGGTGATGGATTTTTCGCCCTGATGCAATCTCGGATCAGGCGGTGTGGCGCCGACGGTGCCGGCCGGTGCCACGCCCGCTTGCATTCTCAATCAACCCGGCAGAACCAAGGAGGCCCCATGAAGAAACTGCTTTCGACCGTTACCGTTCTACTGCTGACCGTAACGCTTCTGAGCGTGACACCCGCCGTCCAGGCCGCCGAGTCGCCCATCAAACTGACCTACAGCATCTTTTTCCCCCCCTCCCACGGCCAGTGCCAGGCCGCCGTGGCCTGGGCCGAGGAAATCGGGAAGCGCACCAACGGCCGGGTGCAGATCCAGGTCTTTCCGGCCGGCACCCTGACCAAGGCCAAACAGTGCTACGACGGTGTGGTCAACGGCATCTCCGACATCGGCATGTCGGTGTTCGCCTATACACGGGGACGGTTTCCCGTCATGGAGGCGCTGGACCTGCCCCTGGGCTATCCCAGCGGCCTGGTGGCCACCCGCGCGGCCAACGCCTTTTTTGAAGAATTCCAGCCCAAGGAACTGGCGCAAGTCAAACTGCTCTACCTCCACGCCCACGGCCCCGGCCTGCTGCACACCAAACGACCGGTCAAGACCATGGCGGACATGCAGGGTATGAAAATCCGCTCCACCGGCCTGAGCGCCAAGATCGTCGAAAAGCTGGGTGGCGTGCCGGTGGCCATGCCCCAGCCGTCCACCTACGAAGCCCTGCAAAAAGGCGTCGTCGAGGGCACTTTCGGACCGATCGAGGTGCTCAAGGGCTGGAAACAGGGCGAGGTGATCGAATCGACCACCGACTGCCGCAGCGTGGGCTACACCACGGCCATGTTCGTGGTCATGAACCGCGGCAAATGGGAAAAGCTGCCCGCCGACGTCCAGGCGGTCTTCACCGAAGTGAGCCGCGAATATATCGACGTGCACGGCCGCACCTGGGACAAGAACGACGAGGAAGGTCTGGCCTTCACCCTGAGCCGCGGCAACCAGGTGATCCCGCTGTCGGATGCGGAGAGTGACCGATGGAAAGCCGCCGTGCAGCCCATCATTGACAATTATATTCAGTCCGCTAAAAGCAAGGGGCTGGCGGGCGACGACTATATCAAAACGCTCAGGGAACTGATCGTCCGCTAGTTCGGCAGACACCCCGGCACCGGGAGGAATCGTGATCGACCGCCTTGAAAAATGGACTGCCCGCGCCGCCGAAATCTTCAACTGGGTCGCGGCGGCGGCCATAACAGGCATGATGCTCCTGACCTGCATGGATATCGTGCTGCGCCTGTTCCGGCGACCCATCCCCGGCACTTATGAAGTCGTGGGATTCCTGGGAGCGGTTTTCGCGGCCTTCTCGCTGGGGTACACGTCTGTCAATCGCGGGCATATTGCCGTGGATTTTCTCGTCCAGAAACTGCCGCCCCGGGCCCAGACCGTCATCGACGGCGTGAACGCCCTGATCTGCGCCGTTCTGTTCGGACTGCTGGCCCGGCAGAGCATGCGTTATGCCGCCGATCTGCAGTCCTTCGGCGAAGTATCGATGAC
>CAYMAR010000042.1:0-1668 GCA_964388465.1 uncultured Desulfobacteraceae bacterium | reverse complement strand
CCGGCGTCATCCGCTCCGGATGGCGCCGTTGTTGTGGAAAGAGAATCGCATGTCCCCGACCGCCATCGGCGTGCTTGGCCTGATCGCCCTGTTCGTCCTCATCTTCTCGCGCATGCCGGTGGGCTTCGTCATGGCCCTGATCGGATTCGTCGGCTTCAGCACCGTGGTCTCCTGGGACGCCGCCCTGAGCCTTTTTGCCAAGGACATCTTCGACGTCTTCGGCTCCTACAACCTCACGGTCATCCCGCTGTTCATCCTCATGGGCCAGATTTCCTTCCACGCCGGCATCAGCACGCGGCTCTTCGATGTGGCCTACAAGTTCATCGGCCACTGGCCGGGGGGGCTGGCCATCGCCACCATCGGCGCTTGCACGGGATTTTCCGCCATCTGCGGCTCCACCAACGCCACGGCCGCCACCATGGCGGCCGTGACCCTGCCGGAAATGCGCAAATACGACTATCACGACACCCTGGCCGCCGGGGTTGTCGCCGCCGGCGGCAGCCTGGGCATTCTGGTCCCGCCCAGCGTGATCTTCATCATCTACGGCATCATGACCGAGCAGTCCATCGGCGAGCTCTTCATGGCCGGCATTCTCCCGGGACTGCTGCTGGCCGTGCTCTTCGTCGTCGCCATCGTGATCTGGGTCTCCCGGTCCCCGGAAATCGCGCCCCGGGGGCCGCGCACCGGCCTACGGGAGCGTATCGCCTCGCTGGCGGGCCTGATCGAAACCCTGCTGCTCTTCCTCCTCGTCATGGGCGGGCTGTTCCTGGGTTTTTTCACCCCGACCGAAGCCGGGGCGGTGGGGGCCTTCGGATCGATCCTGATCGCCGTCCTGCGCCGCAACCTGACCGTGCGGGGCTTTATCCAGTCCCTCTTCGAAACCACCCGCATCTCCTGCATGATCCTGGTGATCGTGGCCGGGGCCACGGTGTTCGGTCATTTCCTGGCCGTGACCCGGATCCCTTTCGACATCGCCGAATGGGTCGCGGGCTTCAACCTGCCGCCCTGGGCCATCATGAGCATGATCATCATGGCCTACCTCGTCGGCGGCTGCGTGATCGACGCCCTGGCCCTGATCATGCTCACCGTCCCGATCTTCTACCCGGTGGTGACCGCCATGGGCTACAATCCCATCTGGTTCGGCGTCATCATCGTGCTGGTGACCCAGATCGGCGTCATCACCCCGCCGGTGGGCGTCAACGTCTACGTGGTCAGCGGCGTGGCCCGCGACATCCCCCTGCAGGTGATCTTCAGGGGCGTCCTCCCGCTGCTGATCGCCCTGGTGGCCGGCACCCTGCTGATGCTGCCCTTCCCCCAGATCGCCCTGTGGCTGCCGGGGCTGATGCGCTAGCCGGCCGGTTTTTGGGTTCTAGGTTCTAGGTTAAAGGTTCTGGGTTCGGAATTCTGGGTTGGGGATTAATGTGGATGGGGGGTGATCGTTCGCCGGGGAGGCGGAGTGGTAAATCTTTATGGGTTCAGGTGTCGGTGTTCAGATTTCAGGTAGGGCTGACAGCGCCTCCCACATATTTCCTGACACCCGAAATCTGAACCCTTCATATCTAAAATATTACTCCCGCACAAAACGCACCTTGAACCGGGCCCATCTGCCCTTCCCGGATGAACACGACTACATTCCGGTTTCCGCCAGCACTTCCAGGAAAGCCTTGC
>CAYMAR010000041.1:10299-17533 GCA_964388465.1 uncultured Desulfobacteraceae bacterium | reverse complement strand
GCGATTTCGTTGACCCCCAAGTGAATCAGGGCCGGAACGGCCACCACGGCCGTGATCAGATAGGCCGCGGTCACCGGCACGCCCATGCCCAGCACCAGCGAGGCCAGGGCGATGAGCAAAATGGTCAGCCACAGCCGACCGGCCGCCAGTTGAATGATAATATCGGCGAAGGTGAGCATGAGTCCGGAATAAGTCAGCACGCCGATGATGATGCCGATGACGCCGACGGTGGCGCCGATCTTCAAACTGCTTTCAGCGCCTTTGCGGGAGGCCTCCACGAACCGGATCAATTCGGATTTGATGTGAGCGCCTCGGCGATGGCGAACCAATGCTATCGCGACGGAAACAATGAGACCCAACGCCAGGATGCCGTTGCCGGTCAGAAACGATCTCAATTTCTGCGCGGCGGCCGCGCCCATGGTGTCCGGGATGACCGGCGCCAGCCAGCTGCCGATGAGAATAAGGGCCATGATCCAGACCATGGCAAGGTCGATTTTGGTGTCCGCGGATTTATGGCTGACGGCCACACAGGTGGCCAAGCCGATAATCGCCGAATAGCCGGGAGAAAATCCGTACAGCATCAGAATGGTAATCACCACCAGCGGTGCGATGTAAAGCCATTGCTCCTTTAGAATCGCCATGGCGCTGTGTTCGCTTTTTTCACCGACGATGTTGTACATTTTGGCTTCGTAGTGAACCATAACGAACACGCTGAAGACATACATCAGGGCCGGAAAGATCGCCACCAGCATGATTCGGGAATAGGGCATCCCGGTTAGTTCGGCCATGATAAAGCCGCCGGCGCCCATGATCGGCGGCATGAACATCCCCGAGATGGAGGCCGCCGGCTCGATCCCCCCGGCGATATGGGGCCGAAACCCGGCTTTTTTCATCATCGGAATGGTAAACGCTCCGGTGGATACCGTGTTGGCGATGGCGCTGCCCGAAATCGACCCGAACAGGCCGCTGGCGATGACCGAGACCTTGGCCGGTCCGCCGACCCTGTGACCGACGGCCGCCAGGGGAAAGTCGATGAAGAAACGCTGCGCGCCGCTGCTTTCCAGAAAAGCGCCAAACAGCACGAATAAAATCACGTAGGTGGCCAGGACGTTGGCCATGATACCGAAAACACCGTCGCTTTTGTAGAAAATGCTGGTGCACAAGCCCGGAAAGCTGTCACCGGCGTGGGCGATCAGATCGGGCATGTAAGCGCCGTAGACCCCGTAAAGCAGCAGCACCGTTCCCATGATGACAAACACCGTTCCGACCACCCGACGGGCCAATTCGATCCCGATAAGCACACCAATGACCGCTACGGCGTTGTCAAAAGGGGTCTCGGCGCCGGTACGGTAGTTGATGGCTTCGAAATTAAGAATCCAGTAGCCGATGGAAAAAATCGACAACACGATCAGAATGTAGTCGATGACCCTGAAAAACGTTTTATTGGATTTATAGGTCAAAAAGATCAACACGTAGGTGATGATCACATAAATGCCCCGGTGGAACTGGGTCGAGGCCGGTTGCAAAACGGCCGAATAGGAGTAAAAAAGGACCAGGAATACGGCAAGGATGTCGAATACGATTTTTTCTACGTTATTGAGTTTTGCGTACACTTTTTTACTCCCCCTGCGCTTCCGTTGACGATTCAGGCATTACGACGACTTGGCCGGTTCGACCGCTTGAAGGCCCCTTGGTCATGTGTCTGCTAGCGTGAGGGTGATTGTCAAGAGCCGTCGCCTAAGTGAAATACCGTTGACGGTCACGGCCAGCCGAATCGAAGCACGAAATCCGGTGCGATACCCATAATGGCACCCCTCCGAAAAACCGAAATGATCTGGAACAGATGGGCGTGGGACATGGGCTCGATCGCCCATATCCCACGCGGTTTTTCAAGGTTTAATCACCGCATGCGATTAAACCGGGGTGGGTAAGGGGTTTATTTCAGCATGCCCTTTTCTTTCCAGAATTTTTCGGCGCCGGGATGGAACGGCGTGACGATGTTGGTGGCGCCGGTTTCAAGGCTCATGTTTTTAAATGTCTTTTTCTGGCCGACCATGTGTTTCAGCCCCTCGTCCGTGTAGATCGCGCTCAGCAGCTTGTAGACCACGTCCGCCGGCACATCGGCGTTGGCCACCCACAGGGCGCTGTCCTGGAAGGAGGGTGAATCATAGTCGACACCCCGGTAGGTGCCGGCCGGGACGGCCAGTTTGCCGAAATAGGGGTATTTTTTGAAAAACCCGGACTCTTCGGCATCCTGGGCCAAGGGGAGCAAGGCAATGTCGTTGGTCTGGGCCGCCATGATGACAGCCCCGCTGGGAAAGGCGGTAAACAGCCAGAAGGCGTCGAGCTGGCGGTTGCCGAATGCCGCGGCGGCGTCGTTGTAGCCCATGGCGTTGCGTTCGATCTTGTCCCAGACCCCCATGTGAGAGAAAAAGAGCTCGCAGTTGGCAAAGGCGCCGGAGCCGGCGTTGCCGACCCCCACCTTCTTGCCGGCCAGGTCTTTGACGCTCTTGATGCCGCTGTCCGCGCGAACCACCAGCTGGGCCGGTGCACCGTACAGCCAGGCCACTGCCATAACGTTTTCATATTTTTTGGTATCGTTTTTCATTTTTCCGTTGCGGCCGAGCCAGACGTGGCCCGAATAAACGGTGCTGAACTGCTGCCGGCCCGCATCGGTTTTGCGCAGGTTTTCCACAGAACCGGCCGATGTTTGGGCTTTGACGGTTATCCCCTCCCCAGCGAGATCTTTGACGGGATTATAGACTTGGATCCCATTGGCGACCACCTGAAAGGTCCCCCCGGCCGGTCCGCCGCCGAATACGTAGAGTTTGGCGGAAGCGCTTGTCGAAAAACAAAACGCTATTGCGAAAAACGCGACCATTACAGCTATCAGCGTAACATTTCTTGATTTCATGAAGCTCCTCCTCGGCAAAAGTTGATTAACAGATCGTAGGTTCACGTTGATTCAGACAGGATTCGATGTTCATCATAACAACGCCGCAAACCACCCCCTTTCATGCCAGCAATGAAGCGGCCAAACCAAAGCCTCATTGTGCGCGTTTCAGATTATAAATATGGAAGAAATTGTCAATGGGACTATTTCTGATTTTAATGTCAGAAATTTTCTTACAAAAAAGATGGAGGAATATGAAATTAAGTTTGGATCAAATGATTTTGGATGGCAAACCGCGATAATTGGGCATTGTTGCGAAGATTGAGTTTTTTGAGCAAACGGGAGCGGTAGGTGTCGACGGTTTTGATGCTAATGCCGTAGGCGGCGGCAATTTCCCGGTTGGTGTATCCCATGGCCAGACGTCGCAGGACCTGCAGCTCGCGCATCGAAAGGCTGTCCAGCGGCGTTTGCTTGTGGGCGCCGCGGGCAATGCGCAACGCCAGCAGTTCGGTGGCCTCCTCGGTGAGAAAACGATTCCCCTTCAAGACTTTGCGGATGGCCTCGACCAGCTGTTCCGGCGCGGATTGCTTGGTCAGATAGCCCATGGCGCCGGCCTCGATGGCGTGCACGATGTACTGGGCTTCTTCGTGCATGGTCAGGATAAGCACAGGCAGCTCGGGATGGGTCGCTTTCAGACGACTGATCACTTCCAGACCATCGATGCCGGGCATGGATATGTCCACGACGGCCACGTCGGGCGCCGCGGCCTCGACCTGCCGGATGGCGTCTCGCCCGTCGGCGGCCTCGGCGACGACTTCCATGTCACCGCTCTCTTCGACGATGCGGCGTAATCCCTCCCTGACGATGCTGTGATCATCCGCCAGCAGAACTTTGATCATGTCGGTTTTCTTCATGGAACCCTCAGAGGGACTTCCAATCGAATTTCAGTGCCCTGGCCATGGGCTGACCTGACCCGCAAGCGGCCTCCCACGAGGTTGGCGCGCTCATTCATTCCGGTCAACCCGATCCCCTCGGACGCGGACACGCCGTGGGGGTCGAAGCCCCGCCCGTTATCCCGGACCTTAAGAATCAGGCCTTGACCCCCGGCTTGCAAAACCACGGACGCTTTGGTCGCCCGGGCATGGCGTACCGTGTTGGTCAGGGCTTCCTGGGCAATACGGTATGCCGCCGTAGCCACGGCCTCGTCGATGGGGGGCATGGCATCGTGTTCGAAAGCGCATACCATTTCCGATCGGCGCTCGATATCCGCGGTGAACCATTCCAGGGCCGCCACCAGGCCCAGATCGTCTAAAACGCCGGGACGCAAACGGATGGCCATCCCCCGGACGTCCTCGATATTTTTGTCGATCAGGCGACACATGTCATGGGCGCGGCGGGCAGCGGCAGGATCTCGATTTTCAAGCCGTTTGGTCATCCAGACCGAATCCATGCGCAGGGCCGTCAGCACCTGCCCCAGCTCGTCGTGCAGTTCGCGGGCGATGGCCGCCCGCTCCTTTTCCTGGCTGGCCATGATGCTGGCCGACAGCCGGCGCAGCTGGTCCTGGGCTTTCTTGACCTCCGTGATATCGGTGGCGATTTCACAAACCGCGCTGGCTTCGCCGTCGGCGCCGTAGAACGGGAACTTGACGGATAGATAGAAATGGGTCGTGCCGTCGGGATGGGGCTTTTGCTCTTCGAATTGGAAGGAGCGTCTTTCACGCAAAACCTTGCTGTCGTTTTCACGGAACTGCCGGGCCACCTCGGTCGGGAAAAGATCGCCGTCGGTCAGACCGCGGACCTCGTCGTTCGTTCGCCCCAGGATGGCCTCGAAGCAGGTGTTGATCAGGGTATAGCGGCCGCTGCGGTCCTTGATCGAGACGACGTCGGGGGTATAGCGCAGGATGCTGGTGATCTCACGGGTGCGCTCCTGGACCTGCTTTTCCAATCCCCGGGTATAGCGGCCGAGCTCCTCCTGGGCCAGCTGCAGGGCCCGCTCGGCCCGGTTGCGTTCGGTCACGTCGATCGAGACGGCCAGCGAGCGCACCGGTTTGCCGTCGCCGTCGCGCTCGGCCACGGCCGATAGCAGCACATCGATCACGTCCCCGTCGGCTTTGCGGAACTGGTAGGGGATGTCCTGGCAGAAGCCGGTGCGGAAAAAATCGGGAAACACCGAGCGCTCGGCGAAAAGGCGGGAACTCTCGGTGAAAAAATCCGTCAACGGACGCCCGATGACCGCCTCGCGGTGATAGCCCAGAGCCTTGAGCCAGAAATCGCTTACGCTGATCAGGTGGCCCTCGCTGTCGATGGAATGGAGCATGGCCGGGGTGTGGTTGTAGAGGGAGCGGTACCGGCGCTCACTGTCGGCCAGCGCCTTCTGGATTTCCTTGCGTTGGACGATTTCCTGGCTGGCCTTCTGGTAAAGGAAGAAAACGGAAAACCCGATCAGGATGCTGGCCGTGAAGACCACCGGACCGGTAATGCGGATCAGTGGTTCGGACACCACCTTGGAGATGGCATCCAGACTGCGCAGATGGATAATGTCCCATCCGGGGTAGTTATCGATCCGGGTGCGGTTCATGAGATAACGCCGGCCCTTGTGATCCAGGACATAGCGGTCGTCACGCAGTTTCAGTCCGGTCCAGCGCCAGGGGCCTTCGCCGAACTGCCGCGACTGGGCAATGCCGGCGATTTCCTCCCGGGACAGATCCCAGAGCAGCTGATAGCGCCATTCCGACCGGTTGGAAATAAAAATCACACCCAGCGGATTGGTGACCAGGATGATGTCCTCGGGGCCGAGTCCCAGCTCTTCTTCCACCTGCTCGATGGACGCCTTGATGACAACCACGCCGATGGGGGCGGTCCGACCGGGCCCATACACCGGGCAGCTGCAGTAGGCGCCCCGCTTGCCCGACGTGGTCCCGAGGGCCAGATAAGTGGCCGGCTCCTGAGCGAGCGCTTTGGTGAAATAGGGTCGGAAACTGAAGTTGTGGCCCACGAAGCTGTCGGTCGCCTCGCGGTTGCTGGAGGCGATCGTCATACCGTTCTGGTCCATGAGATAGCAGACGTCGGCGTCCAGGTTTCCCTGGAAATGGTCCAGAACCGCGTTGGCCCTATCAAGCGTCAGGCGCGATGGGTCGCCGAGGGCCTGAATGATTTCGGGGATACCCGCCAGGACGCGGGCCGGCCGGATATTGCCGGCGATCTGGGCGCTCAGATTGATGCGCAGCATCTCCACCCGGATTTCAGCCTGTTGTTCGGCCTCCAACAGGGCCGACTCCTTGAGATTGTGGTAGTAGAGATAGCCGCCGATCGAGGTCGATAGGAAGGTCAGCAGGGACAAGACCATCAGGATGAGGCGTAATCGCATTCGGATTCTCCGGACAGCGGACGGCGGTCGCCGCCGATGGCAGGGCCGCGCCGGCGCTCTTTAGGGGGTGTGCCGGTCATGAAGGCCTATGGGGGCCCTGCCCGCTCTCGGCTAGATGCAATAAGGGGCTAGCGGATGTCAACTTCCAATTGGTTGAGCGGCAGGGCGTCGTCGCTGCTGATCTGCAGCCGCCTCAGGTGATAACCTCTTTCGAGAGCGCGCCGGTGGCGCCGGCGCGGGCCGGTCACCACCGAAACCCGGCGTGGGTTCACCCGCAGCGTGACATCGTCGCCACGGGCGGGTGCGACGGCGTCCAGCGCGGCGGCCGCCATGCTGCGGAAGACATTCCCCAGGACCCGCTCCCCGAAGGCCGGATGGTGCGGCCCGGCCAGCACCCTGGTGCGGTCGGCAAGGCCGGGGCCGTCCTGTAGCCCCATACGCACGACACGGATGCCGGCGGCCGTCAGCATCAGCCACATCCGGGCCACCAGATCGACGCTGGCTTCGAGCGTCGGCGGCTGGTAGCGTCCGGCCCTGTAGTCGGCGGCCAGCGGGCTGCCCGCCAGCACCAGCGTGGGGTAGATCCTCACGAACGCCGGTGCCAGGGCGATAACGGCCTCGGTCGTGGCGAAGGCGCGTTCGCGGTTGTCCCCCGGAAGGCCCGTCATGACTTGCAGGCCGATGTCGTAGCCGGCCTGCCTGAGCCGCGCCACCGCCGTTTGGGTGTCCCTGCCCCGATGGCCCCGCCGCGATCGGGCCAGCACCTGATCGTCCATGGACTGGACGCCGATCTCGACAGTGCGGACGGGATCGTTCCGGATGAGCGCCAGGCGGGCGCTGGATATGGTGTCCGGTCGGGTCGAAAACCGCAGGCTGTCGACGAGGCCTCGCCGCACATAGGCACCCGCCCAGTCGAGATGGCGCCGGATGTCCTCCGGGGAGAGCCCCAGGAAATTGCCGCCGTAAAAGGCCAG
>CAYMAR010000041.1:5730-10199 GCA_964388465.1 uncultured Desulfobacteraceae bacterium | reverse complement strand
GCCTGGAGGGCCTGCCGGGCCGCGTCCTGTTCGGCTGTTTTTTTACTGCGGCCGATGCCGTGTGCGTGCAATCCCTGTAGCTCGAGTTCGACTTTGAAAATTTTGTCATGGTCGGGACCCCGGGCCTCCACGACACGGTAGGTGGGCATGGTCTGCAGGTGATTCTGGGCGTATTCCTGCAAGCGGCTTTTATAATCGGCATCCGCCCCCGCGCTCCCGGCATCCTCGAAATGGAAGGCCAGCTGCGAGGCGATGACGTCAAAGGCGGCCTGGTAGCCGCCATCGAGATAAACCGCCGCCAGCACCGCTTCGAGGGTGTCGGCGAGAATGGAGGGCTTTTCGCGACCGCCGGTCTGGGTCTCCCCCCGGCCCAGTTTGACAAAACGCCCCAGTTCGATCGTGCGGGCCACTTCCGCCAGCCGCACCTCGCTGACCAGTTGGGCGCGGGTGCGCGAAAGGTCGCCTTCGTTCATCCGGGGGTGCTGCTGCATCAGCACATGGCCCACCACCAGGTTCAGGACGGCATCGCCCAGAAACTCCAGGGTTTCGTTGTCGCGCAGATCGCTCTGCGGGCTTTCGTTTACAAACGAGCGGTGCTGAAGGGCCTCCTGCAGGTAGTGCGGGTCCCTAAACCTGTAATCGAGGGCTATCTGGAGGGCGTCAAGCTCGTGGGGCATACGCAGGCCTCCGTGTGAAAGGTCGCGCCCTCAGGTGCGCAACCGGCTGGAATTCGCTTCGGCTGTCGGGCGGGGCGCTCGGCCCAGGCGCGACATCAAGTCAATGAAGCAATCATAGGGCACGCGGAAGCTGCCGTCGCCGACCCCCATTTCGATCCCGGGCGTGATGTCACCGTGGAAATCCGTTCCACCGGTGGCCACCAGATCCAACCGGTCCGCCCAGGCCAGGTAGGTTCGGGTTTGATCCGGGTTGTGTTCCGGATAATAGGCTTCAATGCCCATCAATCCCCAGGTTTTCAGATGCCGGATCAGGTCTTGCAGACGCCAGTCGCCCTCGGGGGCGATCAGTGCGGGGTGGGCCAGGACCGGTGCGCCCCCGGCACCGCGAACCCGTTGGATCGCCGCTTCACAGGCGATGCGATATTTGTCGGCATACGCCGGCCGGCCGCTGCCCAGATAGCGCTCGAACGCCTCGTCGATCGTGGCGACGACCCCGTTGCGAAGCAGCCAGGCGGCGATGTGCGGGCGGCCGATTTGACCGTCCGTCGTCTGGGCTTCCAGGTCGGCCATTGAAATGCCGATGCCGAGACGGTTGAGTTTGGCGATGATCCGGGGATTGCGGTCCTTGCGGGCGTTCTGCAAGCGTTCCAGGGCCTGCTGCAGATCCGCGTCGTCGGGATCAACGCCGTAGCCCAGCAGGTGCAGGCTGCCCCGGCAGGGAAAACCCTCCGGAGATGCCGTGCTGATTTCGACGCCGCTGAGGAATGGAAGTTCGGAGGGGATGCCGGTGGCCATCACGGCCCGGACACCGGCCAGCGTATCGTGATCCGTGATGGCGATGGCCGCGAGCCCGCAGCGGCGGGCGCGGGCGATAATCTCGGTCGGTGTCAGCGAACCGTCGGAGGCTGTGGAATGAATGTGAAGATCGATATTCACATTGGAACTACAACCCAAGCGCCTTTTCCTGGGCCTCTTCCTTGGTTTTGCATTCGATGCATTGGGTCGTAACAGGACGGGCCTTCAAGCGCGCAATCGAGATGTCTTCGCCGCAGGCCTCGCAGATCCCGAAGGTGCCGTTGTCGATGCGGTCCAGCGCCTTTTTGATTTTCTTGATCAGCTTGTGCTCGCGGTCGCGGATGCGCAGCATGAAGTTGCGATCGGCTTCAAGAGAGGCCCGGTCCGTGGGGTCGGGAAAATTCTCCTTCTGCGCCGTCATGCCGGAGACCGTACTATCCGCCTGGCTCAGGAGTTCCTCCAGACGATCACTCAGTCGATTGCGGAAATACTCGATGTCTTTCTTTTTCATAAGCGTGCCTTTGGATTCCTGTATTTAAGCCCCATCTTAGGAAAAAGAAGCGAATAACACAACCGATTTGGCTTGTAAAGCTATAAACAAGGGCTTTTTGAAGGAAAACGACGGTTTTATCCGGTATTTCCAACAAGCCGACTTTCCCGTCCCATATCTGAAGCCGTAAACGCCTGCCACCTGATAATGCTCCACATCTATTATAATTATAATTTAAGCACGATCATGCACTTAACCAGCCGTGGGGCCGGTGCCTGTGCGCCGGCCGGCCGGTAACGGTTACACGTTGTCTTTTTAAGGGGACTGTAATAAGAGAGGCGACAGTTGCCGTGGTTGCTTGCCGCCGGTCGAGAAGGGCTGGTGGCGGGCCGAAAAGGGAATACGGTGAAATTCCGTAGCGTTGGACCGGCGCTGTGAGCAGGGACCGACGCCGCAGGAGAGCTCCCGCTCAAGAGGACCCGGGGGCCTCGGCCACTGCCCGGAACAACAGGGCGGGAAGGCGCGGTGCCAGGGATGATCTGCAAGCCAGAAGACCTGCCCGGCAGCCCGTTGAGGAAGGATGTTGTCCGCTGAATTCCGTGTGTCGCGCCCCGGCGCGGGATGCGGTTTTTTTTGTCCGATCGCCTCCGCCCGTCGGCGCGCAGGGCGCTTCAACGGATGGTCAACAAGGGACGGGAGGTGTAGAGGAAAGATCGTTCGGGAGGGCGTGGAATATGTTACGTTGCCTTTGTTGCTCGAATTCAATTTGATCGGAGTTGCTATGGAACGGCTGCAAACAACCATTCAGGCGATAATCCCTGTCAGCGGCGAATGGCGCGCGAAGGCCCTGGAGCGGCTGCGGCAGCAGGCCCGCCCGGCTGGAAGCCTCGGGATGCTCGAGGATATCGGTGCCCGGCTGGCCGGCATCTTCGAAACCCTGGACGTGCGTCTGGACCGCAAGGTGATCGTCACCTGTGCCGGCGACCACGGCATCTGTGAGGAGGGGGTGAGTCAGTTCCCTGCGGAGGTCACCCCCCAGATGGTCCACAATTTCGTCCGCGGCGGAGCCTCGATCAACGTGCTGGCCCGGCATGCCGGGGCCGAGGTCCGGGTCGCGGACCTCGGCGTCGCCGAGGATTTCGCTCCTGACCTGCCGATTTTCCACAAGAAAATCGGCAGGGGGACGCGTAATTTTGCCGTGGGGCCGGCCATGACGCGCGTTCAGGCAGTGGCCAGCCTGGAGGCCGGTATCGATATCGTCGAAACCATCATGGCCGAAGGGCCTGTGCAGCTTTTCGGCACCGGCGATATGGGGATCGGCAATACCTCGCCCTCCACGGCCATCATTGCGGCTTATTCCGGCCTGAGTTTAGAGGCCCTGACCGGGCGCGGTACGGGGATCGACGATAATGGGCTGCTGCGCAAGATGGCGGCCATCCACAAAGGGTTGCAGATCAACCAGCCCGATCCCGCCGACGCACTGGATGTGCTGGCCAAGGTGGGCGGTTTTGAAATCGGCGGGATCGCCGGCATCGTCATCGGGGCCGCCGCCCGGGGCATCCCGGTGGTCTGCGACGGCCTGATCGCCACGGCCGGGGCCCTGATCGCCTGCGAGCTGGCGCCCGGCGCCCGGGAATACCTGTTCGCCAGCCACCATTCGGTCGAGGTCGGCCACCGCTACATGCTCGATTACCTCAAGTTGGAGCCCCTGCTGGATCTGCGCTTCAGGCTGGGGGAGGGCACCGGTGCCGCCGTGGCCATGGAACTGATCGATGCGGCCACCCGCGTGCTGGCGGACATCAAGACCTTCGAGGAGGTCGCCATCGCCGATGCGCAGCGCTGAAGACCTGAATCGGGAGGGGGGGTACGGTCAGGCGGCTGGATTCAACGCTTTCCAGCGCGCCACAAGCTCGTCGCGCGTAATGATGGCGCTGACGTCCGGCACATGTTGACGGATATTGTCCAGCCCCCCTTCCTGGCGATCCACCAGGATCACGGTCTGGGCCACCGTCACCCCCTCGCTGCGGGCCCGTTCGATGGCCTTGATGGTGGAGCCGCCCGTGGTGGCCACATCGTCGATGATGGCCACCCGGTCGCCCGGGCCGATGTCGCCCTCGATCCACTTGACGATGCCGTGGTCCTTCTGCGCCTTGCGAATCGAAAATGCGTTCAGGGGCCGCTTTTCGAGCTCGGAGGCAAACGCCGTGGCCACCGCGATCGGGTCCGCACCGAAGGTCAGGCCGCCGACGCCCTTCAAACCCTCGGCCGTGAGCGCCTCGAGGACCAGGTGCCCGATGAGAAACATGCCCCGCGGGCTCAGGCTGGTGGGTTTGCAGTTGACGTAAAACGAACTCATCTGGCCCGAGACCAGCTTGAACACCGGCTCCGGGCTGTACTGGAAGGATTTGCGGCAGAGGAGATCGATCAGTTCGGTCTTGGGCATCGAAGCGGTCACGGGGCTAGTTTCCTGGCGGCGGCATGGTGGTTTCCGGACGGCCCCGGGGGGG
>CAYMAR010000041.1:0-5630 GCA_964388465.1 uncultured Desulfobacteraceae bacterium | reverse complement strand
TTCGATATAAAAAAGCCTCCACCAAATTGGAAGAAGCCTTGTTCATGGGTTTCAGTGGAGGCTTGAGCAAGGAAAACCGGGGACGGCACTCCCTGAACTCGGGGGCCTTTTAACAGTTAATCCCTGACGGGTCAATCGTTAACGCCGCCAGACGTTCGCGGCACAAGGGCTGACACGGATCATGCGAATGCAGAGCATCGCGCCGCCAACCACCAGAGGTTAAGAACGCCGGCATGAGCGAAACCAGCGCCAAGGCGGCGATTATCCGACTGTTCCACGTCTACCGTCAGTACCACGCCAAAAATGCCCTCACCGATCTCACCCTGGATATCTACCGCAACGAGTTTCTGTTCGTTACGGGCCCCAGCGGGGCCGGCAAAACCACTTTATTGAAACTGCTCTACCGCGGCGAAAAGGCCTCCGAGGGGCAGGTACTGGTGGACGGCCTCAACATATCCCGGCTGGGCCGCCACCGGATTCATCTCCTGCGCCGCAAATTCGGCATCATTTTTCAGGACTACAAATTGATCCCGACCCGCACGGTCCACGAAAACATTGCGCTCGTGCTGGAAGCGGCCGGCCGCAGCGCGCGCTATGTCCGCAAGAAGACCGGCAGTGTCCTGCGCACCGTGGGGATGGAAAACCGCCAGAACGCCTACCCCCCGGCGCTTTCCGGCGGCGAGCAGCAGCGGGTGGCCGTGGCGCGCGCCGTGGTGGGCGACCCCACCATCATTCTGGCGGACGAGCCCACCGGCAGTCTGGATGCCAAATCGGCCAGCCTGATCATGGGGCTGCTCAAGGCGTTCCACACCCGGGGCGCCACCGTCGTCGTGGCCACCCACGACCGGGCCCTGATCCGAAGCATACCGGCCCGCGTCATCTATTTAAAGGGGGGTCAACTGACCGCGGCGCCCACGATTTAGGGCCCCGGAAACCAGAGGAACGATAATGCTGTCGCTGCACCTCAAGCGCGCCCTGCAGGACATTCGCCAGAATCTTCTGCTCAACGCCGTGACCATCAGCACGATTGCGCTTTCGATCCTGATCGTCAGTGCGGCCGCACTCTTTTTCATCAATACGACCGAAATGCTGGCGTCCTGGCGCCGCGGCATCCGTATCATGGTGTACCTTGAAAACGGCCTGGACAAGGCCCAGCGCCACGCCATCGAAGCCCGCATCGGCAAGATTTACGGCGTGCAGACGGCCGTGTTCATTTCCAAGGAGACGGCCCTCGAGCGGCTCCGCGCCCAGATGCGGCGGCAGTCCTCCATCCTGGACGGGCTGGAGCGCAACCCGCTCCCGGACGCCTTCGAAGTCCAGATGATCCCCACCGCACGCAACTGGGAGAAAGCCGAAGATGTGGCCGCCAAACTGGAAGCGCTCGCCGGGGTGGCCGACGTGGAGTATGGACAGCGCTGGGTGGAGCGGTTCGTCGCCCTTTTCAGCCTTTTCCGGCTGACGAGCTACGCCCTGGGGGGGCTTTTTTTCATTGCCTCGGTCTTCATCGTGGGCAACACGGTGCGGCTGATCCTCTACTCCCGCCGGGAGGAGGTCGAGATCATGCGGCTGGTGGGCGCCACCGAACGCTTCATTCTGGCCCCATTTTACTTTCAGAGCATGATCCAGGGGGCATTGGGGGGAATCAGCGGCCTTGTGGCCCTCCTGATCATGTTTATGTTGCTTCAATCGAAAATCCAGGCGGTTAGCGCCACCGGTTTCGTGAATCTGAGGTTTTTTTCGCCCGGTCTGCTCGTGGCCATCGTCGCCGCCAGCACCCTTGTCGGTTGGTTGGGATGTCATCTTTCGCTCAAGCAGTATCTAAAAGTCTGACGGCCACGCTGCTCGGCGTCATCGTCCTGTTGGGGAGCCCCCCGGCGGTCGGGGCCGCCGAACGGGAGGCCGTGGTACGGGTGGAGCGTCTCAACCTGCGCCCCCGGCCTTCCCTGGATGGCACGCCGCTACACCTGCTTCAGAAAGGTGATCGCCTGATCGTGCTGGAATCCTCGGACAAATGGCTCAAGGTCGATTTTGACGACATCGTCGGCTACGTTCGGAATCATCCCCGCTATATCGACACGACGCTGGCCCTTGACCGGACCAAGTCCGACAAGCAGGCCGTCAGTCAGGCGCTGAAGGAACACCGTCGGCATCTGACCGAAATGGCCGGCCAGGAAAAAAAGCTGATGACACGTCTGGAGGCGCTGGCCCGGGACATCGACGGCAACCGCCGCCAGGCGGCCGCCATCAGGAAGGCGCTTGCGGCACTGGACCGCCGGATCGCCCGGGCCCTCGAAGAGAGCCGCACGCTCGAAGATCGTATCGACCGCAACAGCGCGGATGTTTCCCGCCGTCTGGTGGCCCTCTACAAGCTCAACCGGCTGGGTGCAGCCAGCCTGCTGGCCTCGGCCGGTACGGTCAACGACCTGGTGCAGCGGCGCCATGCGCTGGCGTTCATTCTGGACGCCGACGACCGCCAGCGCCGGCAGTTGGCGGCGGACCTCGACCGCTGGAGCGATCTGCGCCGCGAACTGGAAGCCCATCGCGACGATCAGCGCCGGCTCGAGCAGACGCGGCGGAAAAACCTCGACCGCCTGCATCATGAAAAGGTGCAGCGGGCGCTCCTGCTGCAGGACACCCGGAATATGCAGGCCCTGAAAGAGGCTGCCCTGACTTCGCTGAAGGCCTCCGCCCGCGACCTCGATCGCACCATCGCGAGCTTAGGCCGCAGCAGCGTCGTCGACGCGGCCCGGGCCAAGGCCCCGCCGGGTTCGTTCGGCCGGCTCAAGGGGTTGCTAAAACCGCCGGTTCAAGGTAAAATTATTAATTTTTTTGGGCCCTTTAAAAATACGCGCTACAATGTCACCAACTACCGCAGCGGGGTCGACATCCGCTCCGACCGGGGCGAGCCCATCCACTCCGTCTCGGGCGGGCGCATCATGTATGCGGACTGGTTTAAGGGCTACGGCAACATGATGATCATCGATCATGGCCACAGCTATTGTACGCTGTACGCCCACCTGGAAGAGATGTTTAAACAGAAGGGCGAAGCGGTCAAAAGCGGAGAGGTGATCGCTACGGTGGGCGAATCCGGGGCGCTCTCCGGTCCGGGCCTCTATTTTGAAGTCCGGCATCGCGGCAAACCCGAAGATCCCCAGATGTGGCTGATCGAAGAGTGAGGCCGCGCCATTCATCGTGATTCATATGGTTTCGTAAAATGGTCGATAGACGTCTCAAGCCACCCGGTAAACGGGGCCTGAGGGGCCGTGGCATCGAACGTTTTTCGAAACCATCAGGATCGCAAGGCTGGATTAAAAGGAGAAACGAATGAGAACCAAGACAAAGGGCGGGACCAAGGTCTGGGTCATCCTGGCCCTGGCGGCTGTCGTCTGGACGGCCGGCAGCGCCGTGCTGGGCGCCGCCGGAAGCGATGAAACTTACAAGGGCCTAAAGCTGTTTACCGATGTGCTCGAGATCGTCACCCAGAAATACGTGGATGAGGTCGATACCAGCGAAATTATACAAAAAGCCATTCAAGGCATGGTCCACAGTCTTGACCCGCACTCCTCCCTGCTGGCACCGGAAGCCTACGAGGATCTGCGGATCGACACCAAGGGCAATTTCACAGGCATCGGCATCCATATCACCCTGCGCAACGGTTTCGTGACAGTGATATCACCGATCGAGGGCACGCCGGCGTCCAAGGCCGGCATCCGGGCCCAGGACCGCATCGTCATGGTGGACGACAAGCGGGTCAGCGATCTGCGCCAGGCGGTTCAGTTGATGCGCGGCCCCAAGGGCACGCCGGTCAAGGTGACGGTCATTCGGCAAGGGGAGCAGGAACCGCTCGAGTTCGACCTGATTCGCGACGTCATTCCGGTCAAGAGCATCAAGGCCCACGTGCTCAGGCCGGGATTCGGCTATATCTGGATCACCAATTTCACCGGCAACACCACCGATGATTTTCGGGAAGCCCTCGAAAAAATCGAGTCCGACAGTGGCCCCCTGAAGGGCCTGGTGCTGGACCTGCGCAACAATGGCGGCGGCCTTCTGGAGGAATCCCTTGAAGTCTCGGACATTTTCATCGACGAAGGCGCCATCCTTTCGATCAAGGGGCGCAACCCCGCCAACACCCGGGTTTTCAACGCGTCGCCCAACAAAGTCGAACGCGACTACCCCATCGTGGTCCTGATCAACGGCGGCAGCGCCAGCGCCTCCGAGATTGTGGCCGGGGCGCTCCAGGACCACAAACGGGCCCTGATCCTGGGCACGACGTCTTTCGGCAAGGGGTCGGTCCAGACGGTCGAATCCCTGCGGGACGGCTACGGGCTTAAATTGACCATCGCCCGCTACTATACTCCCAACGGCCGCTCGATCCAGGCCAAGGGCATCGAACCGGATATCGTCGTACCCTACAAGCCGCTGGAAGAGCCGGATGACGATAACGGCGACGACGGCTTTATCAAGGAGAGGGACCTTCAGAACCATCTGGATGCTGGCGACTCCCCCGAAAAGAAAAAGAACAATGACAAGGCGAAGGATCAGTCCGGCATCGGGGATGTCGAATTTCGCGTCAATCCTTTAGAAATGGAAAGTCTCAAGCGCGACAACCAGATCATGCGCGCCCTGGATATCCTGGTATCCTACAACCTGTTCAGCGGGCTCGGCAATTAGGGGCCCCGCCCGCGCCGACAAAACCCGCCTTGGTGCTGCGGCCGTCCACCGCCGGCAGCACCCCTGGTTGGCCCCATGAGCACGCGACGTAAAAAAAAACCGGCGCCGGCCAGACGGCGGCGGAAAACCGCGAAAAAGCCGCCACCACGCCAGAACCTGATCAAAATCGGGATCGGGTTGGCGCTCCTGGTGGGTATTGTCTGCGGCGCCGGGGCGCTGTTGTGGCATTATGCCCCGCCGCCGGCGTCCCCCCCGGTACCGACGGCCGGACCGCAGGCACCGGCAGCCAAACCCCAAACGCCCCGGGTGGCGCGCACCGCGCCCAAGCCGTCCCCGGCCAAGCCGGACAAACCGGTCTATGAAGTCTTTCCCCGGAAGGAGATCGCCCGCAAAGCGCCCCAACGGCCTCCTGTGCCGGTGCCCCGTGACGGTCGGCCGCGGGTGGCCATCATCATCGACGACATCGGCTACGACCGGCAGCTGCTGCGGCAGTTGCTGGCCCTCGATGTTCCCCTGACTTTTGCGGTGCTGCCCCGAAGCCCGTTTTACCGAAGCGCCGTCCAGGCAATCCGCGCCCGCGGCCGCGAAATCATGCTGCACCAGCCCATGGAACCGGAAGAATATCCCCAGGTGGACCCGGGTCCCGGCGCCCTGCTGGCCGACATGTCGCCGGACGACCTGATCGCCCAGCTCAACCGCAACCTGGACGCCCTGCCCGGCGTCAAGGGCGTGAACAACCACATGGGCTCCCGGTTGACAGCCGAATCCACGCGCATGTACCAGGTGTTTTCCGTGTTGAAGGAGCGTCGGCTTTTCTTCGTTGACAGCCGCTCCACGGTGGCCACCGTGTGCCGGCCTTCGGCCCGCATGTTCCAGGTGCCGTTTGCCGAGCGCGACATCTTTCTCGACCATTTTCAGGACGCCGGCTTTGTCCGCAAGCAGTTCAAGGCGCTGATCCG
>CAYMAR010000040.1:0-17534 GCA_964388465.1 uncultured Desulfobacteraceae bacterium | reverse complement strand
TTCGTCGGGCATCCAGTCCATCACGGCTTCGCCGTCGTGCACTTCGCCGATTTTATGAGATTTGCCGGTGTAGTACAGCACGCGCTCGGTCACCGTGGTCTTGCCCGCGTCGATATGGGCGATGATCCCGATGTTGCGGATGGTATTGATTTTGGGTGTTCGTTTCATACGGTCGTGTATGTCCTTGTGGCAACTGCCGGCGTTTGAGCGATTAAATGGTTGCCGCCATCATCGGGGCAATCGAACGCGCCGATCATTAGGCCAATCGGCACTCCGCGTCAAGATGATCGGTCGCGCGCCGGTAAAGCATCCGCCGGATCGCGGGGTGAGGGGCTCCTCCGGGTGGACGCGATGATTCATGGGCGGCCGGCCTTTTCCGGAAAAAGGCCGCGGACGGCTTTCTCGCTGGCCTGGCAGATACCGCGTTCCGTGATGAAAGCGCTGATCAGTCGGGCCGGGGTTACGTCGAAAGCGAAGTTGCCGGCCGGGCTGTCCTCGGGCGGGAGCAGCACGCTGCGGAGGCCGTCTTTCATGCGCCCCTGCACGTAGCGGATTTCGTCCGGGTCGCGTTCCTCGATGGGGATTTCCCGCACCCCGTCGCTCAGTTCCCAGTCGAAGGTGCTCGAGGGCAGGGCCACGTAGAAAGGGACTTGGTTGTCCTTGGCGGCCAGGGCTTTGAGATAGGTCCCAATCTTGTTGGCCACGTCGCCGGTATAGGTGGTGCGGTCGGTGCCCACGATGACCATGTCCACCAGGCCGTGCTGCATGAGGTGGCCGCCGGCGTTGTCGGTGATGACCGTATGGGGGATGCCGGCCTTGCCCAGTTCCCAGGCCGTCAGGCGGGCGCCCTGGTTCAGGGGGCGTGTTTCATCCACCCAGACATGCACCTTGATGCCCTCTTCGTGCGCCACGTAGATCGGCGCTGTGGCGGTGCCATATTCGATGGTGGCCAGCCACCCGGCGTTGCAGTGGGTCAGGATGTTGACGCTGCCGCCCTCCTTGCGCCGGTTGACCGCCTCGATGAGCCGCAGGCCGTGCCGGCCGATTTGCCGGCAGTTGTTCGCTTCCTCCTCGGCGATGGCGCCGGCTTCGATCCGGGCGGCCTCGAGCAGATCGTCCTGCGCCGTGAGAATTTCGAGTTTTTGTCGCACGCGGTCCACGGCCCAGGCCAGGTTGACCGCCGTGGGGCGCGCGGCGCGGATCCGTGCGCACTCATCCTGCAGATAAGCGGCATCGGCGCGGCCGTTTGGCGCGTTTTTAACCGCCAGATAGACCCCGTAGGCACCGGTTATCCCGATCAGCGGGGCGCCGCGGACCACCATCTCCTGGATGGCAAAAATGGCGTCGTCCACGGTCTGCATTTCGAGAACCACCAGTTCGTGAGGCAGGACCCGCTGATCGATCACGTTGACATTGCGGCTTCCCGGGTCCAGCCAAATGGGGCGTGTGTTCTTACCGTCGACTTTCATGGGGCTGCCGTTCCTTGAATTGAGTGACAGGTACGCGCGGGTTATACCAGAAAACCGTCCGCATAGAAATACGGCGAAAACGTTCTGATGGGGTTTCGGTTTTCAGCCAGACACGCGGTGCCGGTCTCCGGGGGACCGCGGGTCGCTTATTCCCCGCCACCTGGCACCCAGGCGCTGAAGGTGGCCTCCAGTTTGCCATGTCAGTGCTTTCCTCCGTAACGCTCGGGACCGACGGTGCCCGGTCCAACCGGCCCCCATCCACCAGACCCCGATCGGTGGTCTCGGTTGTCGGAATGACGGGCTGCGCCAGGAAGGCGCGCGTCATGAACGGCGCTTCAAGGGGGCCGCCCGATCGGCATGCGGCGGCCGTCAGGTTGGCAGAGCGCACTCGGGTCTTCGGCCTATTTCGGCAGCGGTCCAATGCCGGGCGAAATCTGGCGTGCCACCGTTTCCACCGGCGCCATAAGCCTCTTCAGGTCCCATTCGACCAGTCTGCGGGAGCGCACCCGGACCCGTCCGTCCACGATCGTGTCGCGGACGCAGTCGGCCCCGGCGGCGTAGACAGCCTGGGAAACGGGATTGAACATCGGTCGCATTCGGGGGTGGCGGCTGTCGAGAATGATGATGTCGGCCCGCTTGCCCACTTCCAGCGAGCCCGCGAGGTCGCCCAGACCGATGGCGCGGGCGCCTTCGATGGTGGCCATTTTCAAGGCCGTTGAGGCCGGCACCACGGTGGGGTCCCCGGCCGCCAGTTTGTGTAGCTTCGCGGCCATGTCCATTTCTCGGAAAAGATCCTGGTCGTTGTTGCTGGCACAGCCGTCGGTACCCAACCCGACCGTCAGGCCCTTTTCCAAAAACCGGGGGACCGGCGCAATGCCTGCGCCCAGTTTCATGTTGCTTTCCGGGCAGTGGACGATGCCTGCGCCCGCGTCCGCCGCCCGCGCGATATCGTCGGCATCCATCCACACCCCGTGAACCAGCAGCGTTTCAGGGTCCAGGAGTCCCAGATGATCGAGATGGGCCACGGGGGTGCGGCCGTACTGTTCTCTGATCCGGTGAACTTCGTCGCGGGTTTCGGCGGCATGGATCTGAAACAAAACACCCGCCGCGCGCGCGATAGCCTTGGCGCGGCGGAGCGTTTCCGGTCTGCAGGTATATGGGGCATGACAGAAGATCGACGGCTTGATCATCGAATGTCGGTCTGTCCAGCGGTCGACAAACGCTTCCGCGACGGCGAGGTTGCGGGCAGGGTCCTCGACGCCGGGCGCCGGGAAATCGACGACGCCCTGTCCGAGAACGGCGCGCAGCCCCATTTCGTTCACGGCGGCGGCCACGCGGTCTTCCCTGAAATAGCCGTCACAGCAGGCGGTGACGCCGCCCAGCAGGAGTTCGGCGCAAGCCAGGCGGGTGGCCGCATCGACATTGCCGGGTGTGACAAAAGCGGCTTCGGCCGGGAAAACGTAATCGTTCAGCCAGCTCATCAGGGGCAGGTCATCGGCCAGCCCCCGGAAAAGAAGCATGGGAAGGTGGGTGTGGGCGTTGACCAGCCCCGGCATGACGATGCCGCCCCGGGCGTCGATCGTTTCGGAGGCGGCCGGCAGCGGTTTGGCTTGTCGGCTTGCCCCTAGGGCGGCGATGACGCCGTCTTTCACGGCCAGCCAGGCGTCGTTCAGGATGGTCTCCGCGGGGTCTACGGTAACGACCGTACCGCCGTGAATCAGGAGGTCGTACATGCGAATATCCCGGTATCAGTTGCGGGCGCCGATCTCCCGGGCCAGCCGGGCCACGCGGTCCATCACGGCGTCGACGTCCATGGCCGTCAGCCGGCGATCGTCCATCAGGACACGGCCGGCGACGATGGTGGTGGTCACGTCGCCCCCGCGGGCGGCATACACCAGGTGGGAGGCCGGGTGGTAGAAGGGGGTCAAGTGAGGCTGGCGGATGTCCAGCACGATCAGATCGGCCTGTTTGCCGACCTCGAGGGAACCGATTTGGTCACCGAGGCCCAGGGCCCGGGCGCCGTCGATGGTGGCCATGCGCAATACGGCCTCCGCCTTGACGGCCGTGGGGTCGAGGGTCGCCACTTTGTGCAGTTTGGCGGCCGTGTCCATCTCGCTCAGCATGTCGAGGTCGTTGTTGCTGGCGCATCCGTCCGTACCCAGCGCCACGCAGATGCCGCGTGCGAGCAGCTCGGGCACCGGCGCGATGCCCGAGGCCAGCTTCATGTTGCTTTCCGGGTTGTGAACCACCTTGACGTCGCCGGCGCCCAGCAGGTCCATGTCGGCTTGGTCCAGGGCGACGCAGTGGCAGGCCAGCAGATTGGGGCCCAGCACACCGAGATCCGCCAGGTGCTGCACCGGGGAGCGGCCGTAGCGTTCCCTGATCGTCTTGACTTCGCTGGCCGTCTCGGACACGTGAATGACCAGGGGGATGCCATTGCGGCCGGCCAGCTCCGCCGCCCGCCGCAGCAGATCGGGGGCGCACAGGTAGGGCGAGTGGGGCTCGACCGCGACGGTGATCAACGGGTCGCGGCGCCATTTGGTGATCAGCATTTCGGTGTAGCGGAACCCCTCTTCGATGGGCCCGTAGTTGGGCGAGGGGAAATCGTACAGGACTTCGCCCACCACGGCCCGCATGCCGGCGGCGTGCGCCGCCTCGGCCACGGCGTCCTCGAACAGGTACATATCGCAGAAGCAGGTGGTGCCGGAGAGCAGCATTTCGGCACAGGCCAGGAGGGTGCCCAGGTGCACGTGCTCGGCCTTGAGCCGGGCTTCGGCCGGGAAAATGTGGTCGTTCAGCCAGGTCATCAGGGGCAGATCGTCGGCCAGACCGCGGAAGCAGGTCATGGCGGCGTGGGTGTGGGCATTCACCAGCCCGGGCATGACGAGGCCGCCGCGGGCGTCGATCTCGCGTTCGGCGCGCCATTCCGCCGCCCCGACCGCCGGGCCCACGGCCGCGATCCGGTCGCCCTTCACCGCAATGAAGCCCTCCGGATAGGTATGTCCGCCGTTGTCCAGGGTGAGCACCCACCCGTTTTTGACGATTAAATCGGCATTATTCATCGGTCGGTAATTGCTCCAGGATGGCGATCACGAGTTGTTTCAGCCGCGGGGCGGTCTGGTCGGCCACGGCGATAATTTCCTCGACCGTCGCCGGCAACGGTGCATCCGGGTCGGCGATGTTCGTAATGACCGACAGTCCCAGGATGCGCAGGCCGGCATGCACCGCGGCGATCACTTCCTGGACGGTCGAAAGGCCGACGGCATCGGCGCCGATGGTGCGCAGAAATCGCAGTTCGGCCGGGGTTTCCAGCGATGGTCCCTTGAGGCCGGCATAGACCCCGGAAGACAGGGTCTGCCCGAGCTCCTGGGCGATGGCCCGGGCGCGGTCCAAGAGCACCGGGTCGTAGACGCGGCTCATGTCCGGGAATCGCAGACCCCAATCCGGATCGTTGGGGCCCACCAGTGGGTTTTCACCGGTGAGGTTGATATGGTCGGCGATCAACATGATGTCGCCGGCCCGTTGGTCCGGATTGAGGCCGCCGGCCGCGTTGGTGACCAGGAGGTAACGCGCGCCGAGGCGTTGCAGGACGCGGACCGGAAAGGTGACTTCCCGGGGATGGTAGCCTTCATAAAGATGAAAACGGCCTTGAAAGGCGGCCACCGGGCGGTTTTGCAGGCGGCCCAGCAAAAGTCGCCCGCGGTGGCTTTCCACCGTGGAGCGCGGGAAATGAGGGATTTCGTCGTAATCCAGGCTGTGGACAACATCGATGGCTTCGGCGCAATCGCCCAGTCCGGTGCCGGTCAGAAGGCCGGCGATGGGTTGAAGCGGCCCGCGTTCGCGGATAAATGCCGCCGCCGCCTCGACTTGTTTCCAGAATTCCGGCATGGCATTGGATCTTCCCGGGGCCGGGGCGCCACGGGTCTCGCGGGCACCGCCCCTGGCAGGCTGGTTGCCGAAGGCGCCGGCCCGCCGATGGGTGAACGGACCGGATCGTCAGCGTGTCCTATAGACCAGCGGATGCGGGCCGTCAACCGGGACTGGGATGCGGCCCGGTCCCGGCGTTATTAGACCTTGCCCGTGCTAACCGATTATGTTAAATCAAAATTCTTCGCATACCCTAACCGGATCTCAGCTTGTGGAGACTGCCAATGAGCCTCGCATTCCGTCCCGAGCACCCCGATATCAACCCAGATATGTGGCACCAAATCGATGACATCATTGCCGCCAACCGCTTTGTCAATGGGTCGGTCATCGCGGTGCTGCGCCAGTGCCAGGACGTCGTCGGCTATCTGCCGGTGGAACTGATCGAATACATCGCCGCCGGCATGAATCTGGCCCGCAGCGACGTTTACGGCGTGGCTTCTTTTTATGCCCTCTTTGCCTTCGAGCCCAAAGGGCGCCACACCGTCAAAGTCTGTACCGGCACGGCTTGCTACGTGAAGGGGATCAAGGAAGTCATTTCGCGGATCTGCAACGAATACGATCTGGAAGAGGGAGGCACCTCCTCGGACCGGCGCTTTTCGCTTGAGCCGGTGCGCTGTCTGGGCGCCTGCGGCCTGGCGCCGGTGATGGTCGTCAACAGCGACACGCACGGCGACGTCAGCTCCGACAAAGTGGTCGATATCCTCCATCATTACGAATAAGCGCAATGTGGTGTTGGCATGAAGCTGAGTGAAATCAAGGACATTCTGCGGGCCCGTGTGATGACGGGCGAAGAGCAGCTCGACAAGAATATCGTGGCCGGCGGTGGGGCGGACATCATGGAGGCGATCCTGTCCGCCGTGGCCAAGGACGGTCTGCTGCTTACCGGCTTGATGAGCGAGGAAGTGGTGCGCACCGCCATCATATCGCAGGTCGGCGCGGTCGTATTCGTCCGCGGGCAGGAACCTCCGGCCAAAATAGTGGATCAGGCCGCCAAATTCAATCTCCCCCTGCTGGTCACCGACTACTCCATGTTTGTCTCCATCGGCAAGCTCTATATGAACGGACTGCGAGGGCTGGACGGGTCCTGGTAACACGGGAAGGATATGGCTATGGAGAGGTTCACCGTTGAGGCGCTTCAGGCCGCACGCAAGGATGCGGCGGTCGTTCTGGAAAACCCGGACATCATTCACCTTATGGTTTGCGGCGGGACCGGCTGCCACGCCACCGGCAGTATCGCGGTGATCGACCGTTTGCGCGAGGAGATCGCTGCGCGGGATCTGAAGGACAAGGTCCGGGTCGTGGAAACCGGATGCAACGGCTTCTGTGCCGCAGGTCCCATCATGGTGGTCCACCCCGGCGATATTTTCTATCAGCGGCTCAAGGCCGACGACATCCCCGACATCATCGAAAGCCATATTCTCAAGGGCCAGCCGGTCGAAAAGCATTTTTTCAAAGACCCGATAACCAAAAAGAAGATTCCCGCCCAGAACGAGATTTCCTTCTTCGCCCATCAGATGCCGCGGGCGCTTCGCAACAAGGGGCTCATCGATCCGGAATCCATCGACGACTATATTGCCCGGGATGGCTATCAGGGCACCGCCAAGGCGCTTCTGGAAATGAGTCCGGACGACATCATCGAGGAGGTCAAGGCCTCCGGGCTCAGGGGCCGGGGCGGGGCCGGTTTTCCGGCCGGCATGAAGTGGCAGTTCTGCAAGGCCAGCCCCGGGGACGTCAAATACGTGCTCTGCAACGCCGACGAGGGCGACCCGGGCGCCTTCATGGACCGCAGCATTCTGGAGGCCGACCCCCACGCCGTGCTGGAGGGCATGATCATTGCGGCCAAGGCCATCAACGCTCACCAGGGTTATGTGTACGCGCGCACCGAATACCCGCTGGCCATCCGGCGGTTGGGCATCGCCATCGATCAGGCCCGCGAGCGCGGCCTGATCGGCGACGACATTCTGGGCACAGGGTTTGATTTCCACGTGGAGATCTACCAGGGTGCCGGGGCTTTCGTATGCGGTGAGGAAACCGCGCTGATGCGCTCCATCGAGGGCCGCCGCGGCATGCCGCGCCCGCGCCCGCCATTTCCGGCCCACAAGGGGCTGTGGGAAAAGCCCACCATTCTCAACAATGTGGAAACCTTTGCCAACGTCGCCCAAATCATCCTCAACGGCGGGGCGTGGTACGCCAGCGTGGGCACCGAGACCAGCAAGGGGACCAAGGTTTTTGCCCTGTCCGGAGACGTCAACAACATCGGCCTGGTGGAGGTTCCCATGGGAACCACCCTGCGCCAGATGATCTACGATGTCGGCGGCGGTGTCCCCAAGAAACGCAAGTTCAAGGCGGTTCAGTTGGGCGGGCCCTCCGGCGGCTGCATTCCCGAGGCATACCTGGACACACCGGTGGACTACGAAGAAATCGCCAAGGTGGGGGCCATCATGGGGTCGGGCGGGGCCATCGTCATGGACGAGAACACCTGCATGGTGGACATGGCGCGCTTTTTCATGGACTTTATCCAGGATGAGTCCTGCGGCAAATGCACCCCCTGCCGGGAGGGTACCCGCCGCCAGCTGGAGCTGCTCGAAAAGATCTGCAACGGCCATGGCGAGCCCCGCGACCTGGATGAGCTCGAGCGTCTTTCGGCCGTCATCAAGGAGACGGCGCTCTGCGGTCTCGGACAGACGGGGCCCAACCCGGTGTTGTCCACCCTGCGCTATTTCCGCGATGAGTACGAGGCCCACATTCACGAGGGGCGCTGCCCGGCCAAGCGCTGCGTGGCCCTGCTCAAGTTCGAAGTCAACGTCGATCTGTGCACCCGCTGCGGGATGTGCGCCCGGGCCTGCCCGGTGGAAGCCATCGAATGGGAGAAAAAACAGCTGGCCCGCATCGACAAGGACAAATGCATCGAGTGTCTGACCTGCTACGACAAGTGCAAGTTCGGCGCCATCGATTAGGATCCGCCGCCCGGGATCGGCGCGGGTTCACCCAACACAACCGTCAGGGGGATGGCTGTTAATCGCCCTCGCGAAGCCTACGGCATCGCCCGACCGGAGGAAAACAGGATATGGGAGAGTCAATCATACCCGCATTGACCATGTTAGGGGGCATCGGGATTACCGTCGGCATCGTTCTGGCGGCGGCATCCAAGATCTTCTACGTCTATGTCGACCCCAAAATCCTGGCCATCGAAGATGTCCTGCCCGGGGCCAACTGCGGCGGCTGCGGGCTTCCCGGCTGCAGCGCCAACGCCGAGGCCATCGTGGCCGGACGGGCCGCGGCCAATTCGTGTGTCGCCGCCGGTTCGGACGTGGCCGAATCCATCGCCGGCATCATGGGGCTGAGCATCGAAGCCAAGGAACCGGACATCGCCCGGCCCGGCTGCTATTACGGTGTGGCCAAAGCCGACCAGAAATACCACTACGACGGTCTGAACGACTGCCGGGCGGCGGCCCTTCTGGGCGGTGGCATGAAAGTCTGTTCGATTGGTTGTCTCGGGCTGGGAACCTGTGCGGCCGCCTGCCCGTTCGACGCCATTGCCATGGGCCCCGAGGGCCTGCCGGTGGTGGATGAGATCAAGTGCACCGGCTGCGGCACCTGTGAACGGGTCTGCCCCAAGGCTATCATCAACCTCTCCTCGATTACCCGGCGCATTCTGCGGGAATACACCACGGACGACTGCACCACCCCCTGCCAGCGCACCTGCCCGGCGGGGATCGATATCCGCGAGTACATGCGCCGGGCCGCCGTCGGCGATTACGCCGGATCGGTTCAGGTGATCAAGGAGCGCAACCCCTTCCCCACCGTGATCGGCCGCATTTGCCCGCGGCCGTGCGAAGACGACTGCCGCCGGAAGTACGCCGAGGAGCCGGTGGCCATCAACTTCATCAAGCGCTTCGTCGCCGACTACGAGATGCAAAGCGGCACGCGCATCCAGCCCTACAAGGCCCCCGACACCGGGCGCAAGATCGCGGTCGTGGGCGGCGGGGTCGAGGGACTTTCCGCCGCGTTTTTTGCCGCCCGACTGGGACACGCCCCGGTGGTCTACGAAGCGGCGGATTGTCTGGGCGGTTTGCTGCGCAGCGCGATCTCCCGCTATCGTCTGTCGCACGACGTGCTCGACTGGGACATCGAGGGCATTCTCGAAATGGGGGTCGAAGCCCGCATGAACCAGACCCTGGGAAGCGATTTCGGTATTGCCGACCTGCTGGAAGAAGACTACGAGACTGTTTTTTTGGCTTCGGGCGGATGGGACAGCCGACTGGCACGCAACGAAGCCGACGCCGTCAACGAATGCATTCCCGGCACCTACCTGTTGATCGATTTTATCCGGGCCGGACGGAAAAAGGACGCCCGCATCAAGCTCGGCCGCCAGGTCGTCATTTGCGGCGGGGACAACCTGGCCGCCGAGGCGGCTGAACTGGCCGCCGCCGGGGGCGCCACCACCATCAGCGTGCTGCTGCGCGAAGACCTCGAAAACGCCCGCTTGGACCGGGAGGCCGTTGAACGGCTTGAAAAGGTCAACGCCACCGTTGTCTACGGTGTGGGTATCTCCGGATTGGACGGCCAGGGCAACGACCTCCAAACAGTGACCTGTACGGACCTCCAAAGCGGGGATCAGACGGAAATCCCGGCCAACAATCTCGTTCTGGCGGCCGGCCGTTATCCGGAACTGATTTTCAGCCGGGCGCCCGCGGCAGCGCCGGAGGCGGAAAATCAGCCCTCCGGCACCGAGACCATCGCCTGGCGTGCAACCCAGCCTTACAAACAGCCGGAGTTTGCCAGCGAAGTCGGTTTTTTCGCCAGGGGCGATGTGATCACGGACTTCAGCGGCGCCATCAAGGCCATCGCCGGGGGGCGCCGTGCAGCGGCGTCCATGCACCAGCTGATGTACGGCATCCCTATCGACGCCCCTCTCAGAGCGATCAGCTCGGATAGCGTCATCCAGAACGTCGATGCGGTTGAAGACGTCCAGAATGCGCCGCGCCGGATCATGCCCATGGCCGCGCCCCGGGAACTCGACCGGACAGGCCAGCTCGAATTGGGATTCGATGAAAATGCCGCTCGCCAGGAGGCTGCGCGCTGTCTTCAGTGCGGTCTGATCTGCTATGAACATACGATGGCGGCGGGGGCGGCCGATGTCGACGAGGCGAAGCGGATCGCCTGACGGCTCTTGGTCGCTCGAAGGGACGTGGCTTATCCCGCCGCACCCCGTGATGGGCGACCGCATCAAGATACAGGCCTGGGGGACGCCTTTTTCTGAACGCGACACCAAACAACGATCCAACAATGGCCACTGAAAAAGCGATCGTCATCAAAACCGGGCTGGGTACGGCCTGGGTCAAAACCATGCAATCCGAAGCCTGTGAAGGCTGTTCCTCCTGCGGCACCTGCAACGCGCAGCGCCCGGACAGCGAGGTGGAAGTCATCAACGAAGTGGGCGCCAAGGCGGGCGATCGCATCCTGATCGACTTCAAGACGTCGGCTTTTATCAAAATCACCTTTATGCTCTACATCTTCCCCATCATCTGCCTGACGCTGGGCGCCATGCTGGGGCTAGAGTTTGCCGGGGAATACGGCTACGATCCATCGGCCTGCTCGGCCCTGATGGGGTTTATGGCCTTTTTTGCCTCGGTCTTCGTCATTCGTGCAGCCGGTCGCCGAATGGCCGCCCAAAAGCGCTACCGCCCCCAGATCACCAAAATACTGCCGCCCGTTTCCAGCTTCACACCCCCCAGTCAATGTGAAATCTGAAGCCGATGCACGTATGGCGGCAGCCTCGGCCGCAGGGAGGCCGATGGGTCGGACGAGCCTCTCCGTTGGGCCTACGCTACGGGCCGGCCGTGATGCGAGCCGGTCGATCGCCCCGGCTTGACAAGCGAAATCCCGGATTTTAGGTTCAGCCCAATTTTCGATATCATTTTTGACAACAGTCGGACCCGCCGAATGGACGCCCAAACGATCAAATCTCACCGCCGCCGCGCCGGCCGACAGGAACGCCGCCATGCCGACTAGTGGTACCCGGCGCGCTGTCTGGCGGCGCATCTATCGATCGCCGTTGGCCGACATCATCCAGTTTATCCTGCTGGCCCTGTTGGTCGTCTGGTTTTTTGTCCGCAGCACGGAGAGTTTGGGATACGACTGGCAGTGGGGACGTATCCCCTCGTTCCTTTACGACTTCAACGCGGACGGTTTCACCTGGGGGCCCTTGATGGTCGGCCTGATGGTGACTTTCCAAATCTCCGGCATCAGTCTCGTGCTGGCGTTCATCATCGGTCTCACCACCGCGCTTTTTCGGTTGTCCGATTCGTTTGTCGCCCGCACGGTCGCCCAGATCTATCTGGAGACAAGCCGCAATACGCCATTGCTCATTCAGCTTTTTTTTATTTATTTCGTTGTCGGCCCGGTGATCGGCCTGGGGCGCTTCCCTTCAGCGGTTTTGGCCCTGAGCCTCTTTGAAGGGGCTTATGCTTCCGAGATTTTCCGTGCCGGGATCGTTTCCATTCATCGGGGACAACGCGAAGCTTCTTATTCGCTGGGATTGTCCGGCTGGGACACGTACCGTTTTGTTATCCTGCCCCAGGCGGTCCGGCGGGTATTGCCGCCCCTAACCAGTCAGGCCGTATCCCTCGTCAAGGACTCCGCTCTGGTCAGTACCATTGCGATCTACGATCTGACCATGCAGGCCCAAACGCTGATTGCGGAAACATTCCTAACCTTTGAGCTGTGGCTAACGGTGGGCGGCATGTACCTCGTCGTCACGACGGCGCTGTCGCTTGTGGTGAATTACCTGGAAAACCGTTTGCGGGTCGCCGCCTGAGGAGCGTTTGCGAGGGCGGGCGACCGTGGGGGGCCCGGCCGTTGGCGTTCAGTCATCCGCGGTCATCCGCGGTCGCGGTTGCGTGTCGAATGAGAATGACCCGGGTCAGATCGGCAGGAGGATTACAGTGAATTTCCAAGCGGACGACGATCCCATCATCCGGGTCGATAAGGTCAACAAGACCTTTTCCAACGGTGTCCGCGCCCTCATCGATGTTTCCGGGCATGTTGACCGGGGCGAAGTGGTCGTGGTCATCGGGCCCTCGGGTGCCGGCAAATCGACGTTTTTGCGCTGCCTGAACGGACTGGAGGAGATCGACAGTGGCGCCATCGTCATCGACGGCATTTCCCTGGATGACACAAAGCAAAACCGGTTGGAGATCCGCAAGGAAGTGGGCATGGTTTTCCAGCAGTTTAATTTGTTCCCGCACATGCGCGTCCTGGACAATGTCAATCTCGCTCAAATCAGGGTGCGCGGCAAATCGAAGGAAGCGGCCACGGCAACGTCCATGGGCCTGCTCAAAAAGGTTGGTATCGCGGAGAAGGCGTCGGCCTATCCCAACCAGCTTTCCGGGGGCCAGCAGCAACGGGTGGCGATTGCCCGCGCGCTGGCTATGATGCCCAAGGTCATGCTTTTCGATGAGGCCACCAGCGCCCTGGACCCGGAAATGATCGGCGAGGTGCTGGACGTCATGAAAAACCTTGCCCGGGAAGGCATGACCATGGTGTGCGTCACCCACGAGATGGGCTTTGCCCGCGAGGTGAGCGACCGCGTGATCTTCATGGAGAAAGGCGCCGTCGTAGAGATGGGTGCGACGAACCACTTCTTCAATCATCCGACGAAGGAAAGAACCCGGCTGTTTCTGGGCCAGATTCTGTAGTGTGATAGGCCTTGCAGTTTAAATGGCGACCTGCAGGCCAACGAGCGCGCTCTGGTTTCAACCGCCTAAAGTAACGGAAGAGGAGAAAACGATGAAGACAAACCGTTGGCTTACCATGATGATGGCCGCAATGCTGACCGTGGCTCTGGCGGCCCCCGCGCTGGGGGGCGAACTTCAAAAAAAGCTTGTGCAGGAGAGTACGGTTGCCCAAGCGGTCAAACGCGGCTCGCTCAAAGTGGGGCTGGATATCTTTGTGCCCTGGGCCATGAAGGATAAAAAGGGCAACCTGGTGGGATTCGAAGTGGACGTGGCCCGCGAACTGGCCAAAGACATGGGGCTTGAAGTGGAACTCGTGCCCACCAAATGGGACGGCATTATCCCCGCGCTGTTAACCGGGAAATTCGACGTGATTATCGGGGGGATGGGGATTACGCCCAAGCGTGCCCTGCAAGTGAATTTCACCGTCCCCTACGAGTATTCGGGCATGGGGATCGTGGCGCATAAGACCAAGGCTCCGGGGTATACATCGTTGGCGGATTTCAATCAACCCGAAGTCGAGATCGCCGTCAAACTGGGCACCACGGCGGAGGCGGCGGCCAAGAAAATGATCCCCCGGGCCAAGCTGCGCCGGTTCCAGGATGAGGCCCAGGCCTACCAGGAATTGCGTAACGGCAACGTCCATGCCGTCGTGGGCAGCGCGCCCCGGCCGGCCTTTGAGGCGGCGGCTTACCCCCAAACGCTCTACCTGCCTTTGGAAGGTACCTTTACGAAAGAACCCATTGGTTTCGCGGTGCGCAAAGGCGACCCCGACACCCTGGCCTACTTCAACAGCTGGATCAATTTGAAATGGGAGACCGGGTGGCTCCAGGAGCGTTACAACTACTGGTTCCGCAGCAAGGATTGGGAGCCTCTGGTCCAGTAGGCGCCTTTCCGGCCGGGCAACAGGAAAGCGCCGGCGGCGGATGGCCTCGGATACCGGCCGCCGCCGGTCATGTACCCGATGACCATGAACCCTAAACGGAAAATATCCCTTCTCGATGTCGTCGTGTCGCTGTTGCTCCTGGGGCTGGTCGGCTACGTGGTCTACCGGCTGACCACGCAGCTCAACTACAAGTGGAACTGGGGCATCCTGCCGCAGTATTTTTTCTATTTCGATGAAGATGCCGGCCGCTGGGTGGCCAATATTCTTGTCGAAGGCTTGGCGACGACCATTCGGCTGAGTGTCTGGGCCACCTTGCTGGCTGTCGTGTTCGGCGCGGTCACCGGCTTGATGCGCGTCAGCGCACGGCTGTTCTGGCGGCTCATTGGCGGCAGCTACGTGGAATTGATCCGCAACATGCCGCCGTTGGTCCTGGTCTTTATCTTTTATTTCTTTGTCAGCGACCAGATCATGCCGCTTCTCGGCGTGGAGGATTTCGTGCGCTCGCGCCCGGACAGTGTCAAGGATGTGTTGGCGCTTCTGTTTGCATCCCCCCAGCGTTTCACGGCCTTCGTTTCCGGAGTGATCACCGTGGCGATCTTCCAGGGGGCCTACATCACCGAAATCGTGCGGGCCGGCATCCAGTCCATCGAAAGGGGCCAGTGGGAGGCCAGCTATGCCCTGGGTCTGAGTTGGGGCCAGCAGATGCGCTGGGTGATCCTCCCGCAGGCCCTGAAACGCGTCCTGCCGCCGCTGACCAACGAGTTCATCAACACCATCAAGTACTCCGCCATCGTTTCGGTGATCTCGATTCAGGAGCTCACCTTCCAGGGCATGCAGATCATGGCCTCGACTTATGTGACCATCGAGGTCTGGATTACCATCACCGCGATCTACCTGATCATTTGCTTCAGTTTATCCATGGGGGTGCGCAGGCTGGAAGCGTACCTGGCCCGAAGCGAGGGGTAGCCTGCCTAATTATCTCCCCGGGGCTTCGGCGGATTGCGCCGCGGCCTTTTTTTTCTCAGCCGGCGTCGGGAGGAAAGCCCCCCTGATTGCGCTCCGCGGTTTTCTCGTGGGGCGTAAGGCCAGAGACAACGAGGACCGTCGACCGTTCGCTTCAAGTGTTGCCGCGATATCTGGCTGCCAGCCACTTGACGGGCAAGAACATGGAGACCTTGCTTTGATAGTCGCGGTAGGCCGGTCCGAAGGCCGCCGTCAGTTTGCGCTCCTCCAGATGCGTGCCGATCAGGACGTAGACGCTGAGGACCGTGTTGACGATGATGGCCGCGGGGTCCAGGTCGCGGGCCCACAGCAGAAAAAAGACAGCGCTGTACCAGGGGTGGCGCACGACGCCTAGGATGCCCGCCGTATTCAGTTCGCAATCCGCGCCGATACCCTCGCAGGCGTCGGGTCTTGAAATCTGGGCCAGTCCCAAAAATTCCCGGAAGTCATAGTGGGTCGCACCCGCAACGATCAGCGCGATACCGCTCAGAATGAACAGCGTTTGCAACCCGCGCAGCGGCCCCTCCCAGGACCACAGCGGCGGCGTTCTTAAAGCCAGGGTGTACAGAACGAGCGGTATGAGGGTGAGGGTTGAAAAGACATTGAAGAACAACCGGTGGAAACGATGGCCGTCGGGAAAATGCTTGCGGATGCGGTCTACGACAGCCGGTGCGATCAGCAGGCTGTGTGCCGCGCAGTAAGCGCTCCACCCCAACGCGAGAATTAGATATGCCGTCAGGTCGTCATTCATCCGTGGTCCTGCCAGCGCGAAAAAGCGATTGGGCCGATCGGCGCCGTTCGGCGTTATTGGCCCGGCCGATTTTCTTCCCCAGGTAGTCCCCCACGCTATCGGCCGTCCGGCGACCCGACACCAGGGCCCATTGGATTCCCGGCAGGCTGCCATACTCGCCGCATACGAAAAGGCCGGGGGCTGTCCTCGTCGGTGGTCGGTTGGGATCGGGGGTCGGGGGCGACTGGTCCGGCAGGGCGTGGGCAATGCGATAGGTGCGCCGGTGTTCCCAGGTTTCCGCCTGCGCGCCAAACCATTCCACGAGCTGTGAACGGACCCGATCGACGATATTGGCGTCCGGCCGGCCCGGGTCGTCCAGAACGACCACGGCCACCAGGGATCGGTCCTCGGGGGCATAGCCCGCGGAAACGATATTTGGAAAGACAACATTATTGATCGGTCCGCGGCCTTCACCGTTTAGCACGAGAAAGGGCGGGTGCCAGCGCTCGCGGCGGCAGGAAAAGTAAATGCAGGTCTCGGCGATGGAGCGCGCTTCCACCTCCCGGCCGAGGAGGCGCGCGGTCTCCGGCGCTTCGGTGGCCACAACCACCGCACCGGCCGGCAGCCGTGCGCCGTCCTCCAGGTGGACGCCGCCGGCCTCGACAGAGCGGACGCGGACACCGGTGCGGATGCAGTCTTCGGGCAGGTCGCGGGCCAATTGCGCGGGGATCTGCGCCATGCCCCCTGCCGGCAGGGCGGCTTCGCCGGTGGCGAACATGCGCAGCACATAGGCCAACACCCGGCTGGAGGCCCGGATTTGGGGGTCCAGGCAAACGCCTCCGAAAAAAGGCACAAAAAAGCGCCGGATCATGGTTTCCGAAAACCCTTCGGCCTGCAGGAACGCCATCGACGTTTGTTCCGGTCCTTCGAAGATGCTCGCGAGGCTCCCACGGACGACCCGACGGGCCAGGCGTAGAAGGCGCAGCCGGTCGCCCAGCGACCCGATCGGGGCGGCAAGGGTCGTAAATGCATGGGCGGGGCGTCGCCGTGGATCCGCGATCGTGTAAAACCGGCCGCCGATGCGTATCATGGCACCGGGGGCGAAACAACGCAGATCCAGGCGCGCATAGTCGAGGGCCCGTTGCGCTTCCGGATAGGCGGTCTGCAGCACCTGGAAGCCCCGGTCGAACCGAAAACCGTCCTGGCGATCCGTTTGGATGCGCCCGCCGATGCGGTCTGAAGCTTCCAGCAGCCGAACAACAAACCCACGGGATAGCAGGTGGCGCGCACAGTTCAGTCCGGCAATGCCGCCGCCGACAACAACCACGCGTTTTTCGATGGCTTCCATGGCAAGCCCCTTCGTAGGAACTTAAAGAGAGTGACCGCCGCCTGCCATGCGGCGGCCAGTCAACTGAAAGCGCCAGACGCTCGCGCCTTTTTCCGGATGCATCCCATGTATTGCGAGCGTGTTTCGGGTTGACTTCAATTGCTACCATAATCACGATTCGCTATACATTCACGGTCAAGGCCTGCCTCGCGCCACTGCGTGGTCCTGCGGCGCGCGGCGAAGCCAATGGGTCGACACCCGCTCTCAGGAAAAGACTTGCCAAATCCGGTGCGCATGATCAGCATGGTATTTTAGAATTTGAGCGGTCGGCCTAAGGCTCGACGGTGATGAGGAACACAATGAAACCGCAAGACCAGGTCTACATCGATCTCCAGCAGCACCTGGACCGCCAGGCCGTGGGTTTTCCGGCCTCGAAATCCAGGGCCGAGCTGAAAAT
>CAYMAR010000039.1:0-17536 GCA_964388465.1 uncultured Desulfobacteraceae bacterium | reverse complement strand
CGGCGCAACGCTTCGCGCTGTTTGCGGCGCCGGAACTCGCTCGGCTTCTCGTAGCTCTTCTTGAGCTTGAGGCGTTTGAAAAGACCGTCGTTCTGGATCTTTTTCTTCAGGATCCGAATGGCCTTCTCAATGTCGTTGTCGTAGACTTTGACCGTGATTTCCTTCAAGTTTCTCGCCCCCTTCCGGCCACCGGCGATTCCATCAATGCAATCGGTTCCGATGTTGATAATTTTGAACCCGTGTAAATTAAAAAAATTTTTATACAGTCTTGGCACGCCATAATCAAGTCTTTTGTGTGGTCATCATAATGACGGCGCCAGATTTTTCAAATCCACCGACTTTCAAACTGCCCGGCCGCACCCGGGATCGCCCGGCACCGACGCCGGTGAAGCGCACCTGATTATATGGCCTTGACAGGCCCAGACCATTAGGCGATAGTGCTATTTTCGATTGAAAACCGCTAGTTCGTGGCCGTCTATAATTGGCAGGTTTCGGCTCCGGCCAAGGCCGCCGCGCTGTTCATACCGCAGACGTAGCTATCGCTACATGGGGGATTTCAGGAGCGCGCGAACGCCGGTCCGGACTGAAAGAGGCCTGTTCTGGAAGGGCACGAGTTCACTTTATCACAACCCGATATACAAGGAGGAGGTTCTATGCGCTTGATTCTTTTGGGAGGTCCCGGAGCGGGCAAAGGCACCCAGGCCAACTTCATCAAGGAAAAGTACGGCATTCCCCAGATCTCCACGGGCGACATGCTGCGCGCCGCCGTCAAGGCCGGCACACCCCTGGGCAAGGAGGCCAAAGGCTACATGGACTCTGGTGGACTGGTCCCGGACGAGGTGATCATCGGGCTGGTGAAAGAGCGCATCCAGGAACCGGACTGCGGGAAGGGCTTCCTTTTCGACGGCTTCCCCCGCACCATCCCCCAGGCCGACGCCATGAAGGACGCCGGGGTCCCCATCGACGCGGTGGTGGATATCGACGTGCCCGACGAGGAAATCATCAAACGCATGAGCGGTCGCCGGGCCCACCTGGCCAGCGGGCGCACTTATCACATCATCTACAATCCGCCCAAGGAAGAGGGCAAGGACGACGTGACCGGCGAGCCTCTGGTGCAGCGCGACGACGACAAGGAAGAAACCGTCAAGAAGCGCCTGGACGTCTACCACGAGCAGACCGAGCCGCTGATCGACTATTACAAGAAGTGGGAAGCCGCCGGCGAAGCCGCAGCCCCCAAATACTGCCACATCCACGGCGTGGGCAGCCTGGAAGACATTACCAAGCAGATTTTTACCGCCTTAGACAATGTGAAATAACTCCAGGCACACAACGGTAGCTTTCAAAACCCGCCGGATCGAACCCGGCGGGTTTTCTTTTTGTTTGGCAGGGCGTACAGCCGGACATATGAATAGCGGGTTTTTTAAGGATTCGAGGATTATAGGATCCGAGGATCAGAGTAAAAAGCCAAAAACAGTAACGAGAACTGAGAAACTCTGGAACCATTGCCAACTTGCCCTCCCGGCACCTTGAACCCTGTCCAGGTCCCCGGTTCCCGACGCCCCATAATTGAACGCCTTCAACCCCGAAACCCGAACCGTCACCTATCCAGCTTTCGGCGCGCGAACTCCAGCGCGTCCTCGCGGGTGGCGAGGCTGCCGGCCAGGCGCTCCTCCTCGATGCGCTCCAGCAGTTCGCCGATGACGGGGCCGGGGGCGAGATCGAAATGCCGCATCAGTTCACGGCCGCCGAGCAGCGGTGGGGCGGAAAGGGCCGGGCGGTAGGTGTCGTAATAGTACCGCATCAGTCCGGTGATGAAGGCCTCGAAGCGCTCGTCGTCGGCGGTCGGGGTGTCGCGTTTGCCGCGCCGGTCGGCCAAGGCATGGAGAAGGATGTCCACGCTCCACGGATCGCCGCTGCGAAAGAAGCGCTGGATCGCCCTCGGGTTGAAACGCCCGCCGCCCGCGGCGGTGTAAAGATCCAGGGGACGGACGTGCAGCCGGATGATGGTTTCAGACTGCCGGGCCTCCCGGCGCGACAGCCGCAGGCGTGCGCTGACGGCGGCCGCCATCTGGGCGCTGCGTTCGGCATGGCCCAGGAAGCGAACGCGCCCGCTCGAATCGACACGCCGGGTCTCCGGTTTGCCGATATCGTGCAGCAGCAGGGCGTATTTCAGAACGGCGGCGGTTTGGGCATTGCGGCGGTAGTGTGCGGCCAGCGCCGGGTTGACCGAGCCGGCCGATTGGATCAGGCGTTCAAGGGCCTCGCCGGCCTTGAGCGTGTGCTCGAACACGTCGAAGTCGTGGTGGGTGTTCTGCCGGCAGCCGGCCATGGCCCGCATCTCGGGCAAGAGCGCCGTCAGCAGTTGGTCCGCGGCCATCATCCGTATCAGCCGCATGGCATCCGTTACGGCCAGAAGCTGCAGGAGTTCGACCCGGATGCGTTCGCCGGCCGGCTGGGTGATCAGCCCGGCCAGCCGCCGGATGGCGCCGCGCGTTTGGTCCTCGATCTCAAAGTCGAGGACCGCCGCCATGCGGTAGGCCCGCAATAGCCGCAGGGGGTCGTTTTCGAAAGCGCCGGGAGACGCCATGCGGATGCGTCGCGCGGCCAGATCGTCGCATCCGCCCAGGGGATCGATCAGCGTGCGCGTCTGAAGGTCCCAGGCTATGGCATTGACCGTGAAATCCCGGGCCCTGAGGTCGTCTTCGATCCGATTGTTTTTAAGCGCCGTGACATCGATCAGGGTGCCTTGAGTGGCCACGCGAAAAACGTTCTGGCCGGGTCTGCCCATGACGACCACGCGGCCGCCGCTGGCTGCGGCGACGGCCCGGGCATAGCCGGCGGGATCAGCGGCCGAGGCGATATCCAGGTCCGCCGGCGAGCGCCCCAGCAAAAGGTCCCGCACACTGCCGCCCACAAGATAAGTGTCAGCTGTCGCGGGAAGGCGCGCGAGAGCCGGTATGCCAAAGCGTTTGTCGATGCGATCCCCCTCAAGGCGTCCGGGACGCGGAGGATAATACCCGTCCGGGCGCACCACCTGCCGGGGCCGGTTGCGTGATATGGTTAATTTTGGTCATTCTGGGTGGCCTGGAATTCTACCGGCGGCCATCCTGCACTTTTTCCGTCCATAAGGCGCAGAGGCAATGAAATCAAGACAAAAGCAGTTGCAAGGTCTCAAAAACCTTGACAGGTCGCAAGCGATGATTTAATTTTGCTTCTATCGAAAGGCATGGGGCCCGCCTTATTGAAGTCTTCAAACGATTTCTTCAAACAACCAATTAAATTCTGTTCCTCCAACACAACCAGCGAAGGATCCTATTCTAAGCACCAGAGCATACTAGCGTCTTCAGGGATACTGAATCCGTTCTTACGACCAAAGCGCCTGTCGCATTCAAAAATTATTTGCGTTCGTCTAACACTGCAGTGCCGCCTCCGGTAACTGGCGGGGGGATTGTGGTGGGGATCGATTTGGAAGGACTTGGATAAGGGTGTGGCCTCTAATTTTACCTTCAGGAGCGATATTTGAATGAATATCAGTGAATTAAAAGACATGAAAATCAAAGAGCTGACCCAGATGGCGAAGAAATTCAAAATCGAGGGAGCAGCCGGTATGCGCAAACAGGAACTCATTTTCGCCCTGCTGCAGGCGCATATCGAGAAGAACGGTTCGATCTACGGCGTGGGCACTTTGGAAATTCTGCCGGACGGATTCGGTTTTTTGCGCTCGCCGAGCTACAACTATCTCCCCGGGCCCGATGATATTTATGTCTCGCCTTCCCAGATCCGCCGTTTCAATCTGCGCACCGGTGACACGGTGTCCGGGCAGATCCGGCAGCCTAAGGAGTCGGAGCGTTATTTCGCCCTTCTCAAGGTGGAGGCCGTCAACTACGAAGACCCCGAGGTGGCCCGCGAGAAAATCCTGTTCGACAACCTGACGCCGCTTTACCCCGAGCGCAAGGTCAGTCTCGAAATCGAGGCCGACAACTATTCCACGCGCATCATGGACCTGATGACGCCCATTGGCTTCGGCCAGCGCGGCCTGATCGTATCCCCTCCCCGTACCGGCAAGACCATGCTGCTGCAGAACATCGCCAACAGTATCATCGGCAGCCATAAAAACGTGGTGCCGTTCGTCCTCCTGATCGACGAACGCCCGGAAGAGGTCACGGATATGCAGCGTTCGGTGGACGCCGAGGTGATCAGCTCCACTTTCGACGAGCCGGCCGAACGCCATGTTCAGGTGGCCGAGATGGTGATCGAAAAGGCCAAGCGCCTGGTGGAGCACAAAAAGGACGTGGTGATCCTGCTGGACAGCATCACCCGCCTGGCGCGGGCCTATAACTCGGTGGTGCCGCCCAGTGGCAAGATCCTCTCCGGCGGCGTGGATTCCAATGCCCTGCAGCGGCCCAAACGCTTTTTCGGCGCGGCTCGCAATATCGAGGAGGGCGGCAGTCT
Source organism: uncultured Desulfobacteraceae bacterium (assembly GCA_964388465.1). Classification (GTDB taxonomy): domain Bacteria; phylum Desulfobacterota; class Desulfobacteria; order Desulfobacterales; family UBA5852; genus JABZFP01. The sequence continues at coordinate 13,084 of CAYMAR010000039.1, read as the reverse complement.
GACCATTATCGCCACGGCGCTGATCGATACCGGCAGCCGCATGGACGAAGTCATTTTCGAGGAATTCAAGGGAACCGGCAACATGGAACTGGTCCTCGACCGTCGTCTGGCCGACAAGCGCGTCTTCCCGGCCATCGACATCAAAAAGTCCGGCACCCGCAAGGAGGAACTGCTGATGCAGGCCGACGTCCTCAACCGTGTCTGGATTCTGCGTAAGCTGCTGGCCTCGCTCAACCCGGTGGACAGCATGGAATTTTTACTTGAAAAAATTGGCGGAACGGTTGATAATAATGATTTTCTGCAATCGATGAACACTTAACGCCAATCTGGCAATGGGGATTTATCATGAAAAACGATATTCATCCGAAATACGGACAGACCAAAATATCATGCCACTGCGGGGCGGTATTTGAAACCGGTTCGACCAGCAAGGATATCACGGTGGAAATCTGCTCCAAGTGCCATCCGTTTTTTACCGGCAAGCAGAAGCTGGTGGACACCGCCGGCCGAATTGAACGCTTCCGCAAGAAATACGAAAAATTCCAGAAAGCCCAGGCTTAACGAAGCGCCGACATTTCTGCCGGCGTGAAGGTGCGCGGGCAGGCACGACCTCAAGCCCCTTTTCGCCAATGCGGTGGAGAGGGGCCGTTGGTTGTGGTGGCGGGCGTTGGTTTGAATCCGCCGGGCAGGATAGGGGTAAAGACCGCGCGGGAATCCGACGGGCCTGCCGACGATGCCGGCCAACGGCCGGGGGGAATTCATGTTAGACAAACTCAACGGCGTGGAAAAGCGTTTTCTGGAAGTCGAAAAACTGCTCAGCGATCCGGAAACGGTCAAGGATCGCGGTGCATTCGAAAAATTGAGTCGCGAGCATGCCGACCTCAGCCGGGTCGTGGAATCCTTTCGCCAGTACAAACAGGTCCTGGGCCAGCTGGCGGACAGCCAGGAACTGCTCAAGGACGGCGATCCCGATATCAAAGAGCTGGCGCGCGAAGAGGTGGCCGGGCTGACGGCCCGGCGCGATGACCTGGCGCTCGAACTCCGGAAGATGCTGGTACCCAAGGACCCCAATGACGACAAGAACGTCATCGTCGAGATCCGGGCGGGCACCGGCGGCGACGAGGCCGCCCTATTTGCGGCCGACCTTTTCCGGATGTACGGCCGCTATGCCGAGGGTCAGCGCTGGAAAGTGGAAATCATGAGCCAGCACGACACTGGTGTGGGCGGCTTCAAGGAAGTAATCGCCATGATCCAGGGGCAGGGTGCCTACAGCCGCCTTAAATACGAAAGCGGCACCCACCGCGTCCAGCGCGTGCCGACCACAGAGACCCAGGGGCGGATCCACACCTCGGCGGTCACCGTGGCCGTTTTACCCGAGGCCGAAGAGGTGGATGTGGCCATCGATCCCAGTGAACTCAAGATCGACGTCTACCGTTCCACTGGCCCCGGCGGGCAAAGCGTCAACACCACCGATTCCGCCGTACGGATCACCCACCGGCCTTCCGGGCTGGTGGTGACCTGCCAGGATGAGAAGAGCCAGATCAAGAACAAGACCAAAGCCCTCAAAGTGCTGCGGGCCCGCCTGCTCGACCAGATGGTCCGGGAACAGAACGCCAAGCGTTCGGCCGAGCGCAAGAGCCAGATCGGCGACGGCGACCGCAGCGGGCGCATCCGCACCTATAATTTTCCCCAGGGCCGGGTCACCGATCACCGCATCGGGCTGACACTCTACAAGCTCGACGAGATCATGCAGGGCCAGGTCGATCCGATCATCGAAGAGCTCGCGACCTACTACCAGACCCAGGCCCTCCAGAATGCCTCGGCCTGAGTGGACCATTCTTTCGATTCTGGAATGGACCACCGGCTATTTCCGCACACACGCCATCGACAGCCCGCGGCTGGACGCGGAAATCCTTCTGGCCCACAGCCTGGGCCTGCGGCGGATCGATCTCTATCTGCGCTACGACCAGCCCCTGGGGGCCGACGAACGGGCCGCCTTCAAAGCCCTCGTTAAACGCCGGGCCGCCCGCGAGCCGGTGGCTTACATCGTCGGCCGGCGGGAATTCTGGGGCCTGGATCTGCGGGTGGGGCCCGAGGTGCTGACGCCGCGCCCCGAGACCGAACGGCTGGTCGAAACCGCGCTGGCTTTCCTGGGCGGGTGCGAAACGCCGCGGGTCCTGGATCTGGGCACCGGGTCGGGCTGCATCGCCCTGGCGCTGGCGCACAGCTGTGCCCGGGCCCGGGTCTTCGCCACCGACGTCTCCCGTCCGGCCCTGGCGGCGGCACGAGAGAATACCCTCCGCCACGACCTGGCCGACCGGGTTCAGCTGGCGGCCGGAAAGGATTTGGAAATGATCGCGCCGCCGCGTGCCCGCTTCGATCTGATCGTCTCCAATCCGCCCTACATCCCGACCGCGGCTATCGAAACGCTGGCACCGGAGGTGCGGGATTACGAACCGCGGGGCGCCCTGGACGGCGGTGCGGACGGCCTGGCGGTGTACCGGCGGGTCGTCCCCGCGGCCGCGGCCTGCCTCCGGCCCGGAGGGGAACTGATCCTCGAAATCGGCTGGGATCAGTGCGCGGCGGTGACGCAACTGGCGCGGTCGACCGGCCTGTACCGCGACATCCGATGTGTCGCGGACTACGGCGGCCGCGACCGCGTGGTCCGTCTGGCGCGGGCCTGATCCGCGCCCGGGACCGGACGGAAAAAGAGGTTGCAGATCGCCATCGAGTCTGTTAGTAATGTCCGATTTCGAAGGCGGCCTGGAGGATCGGCCGCCTTTGTATGGTCCATCGACATGGGGGGGCGATCAACGCGCGCCCCTAATTCGCACGCTTTCTGACCGGGCTCCCGGTGCTTTTCCTATGGAAAGTCGGAGTCGGGGAAGATGAAAGCGGTAGCTTCAACCGAAAAGTAGAAGGAGTCAAACATGGCACACATCACAATGAAGGAACTCTTGGAGGCTGGCGTTCATTTCGGCCATCAGACCAAACGCTGGAATCCGAAAATGAAGCCTTACATTTTCGGGGCCCGCAACGGCATCTACATCGTCGATCTGCAGAAAACCGTCCGCATGTTCAAAGGGGCGTACAGTTTTATTGTCGACACGGTCGCCAGCGGCAAGCCGGTTCTCTTCGTGGGCACCAAGAAACAGGCGCGCGAATCGATTTACGAGGAAGCCAACCGCTGCGAGATGTTCTATGTCCATAACCGCTGGCTGGGGGGCATGCTCACCAATTTCCAAACCATCAAGAAGAGCATCGATCGTCTCAACTACCTCAACGAGATCGAAAACGACGGCACGATCAACATGTTCCCCAAGAAGGAGCGGCTCAAACTGGGCAAGGAGCGCGGCAAACTGGACAGCAACCTGGGCGGCATTCGCAGCATGAGCGGTTTGCCCGGCGCCATGTTCATCGTCGATCCCAAGAACGAAGCCATCGCCGTGCGCGAGGGGCGGCGCCTGGGAATCCCGATCGTCGCCATCGTCGATACCAACTGCGACCCGGACGAAATCGACTACGTCATTCCCGGCAACGACGACGCCATCCGGGCGATTCGTCTGGTCACCGCCCGCATCGCCGATGCCTGCGTGGAAGGCCGTCAGCGCTACGAAGAGAAGCAGCAGGCTGCGGCCGACAAGGCCCAGGACGAGGCCGTCGAGGAAATCCCCGGCAGCGCCGATCTCAAGCCCGGCGAGCGCAAGGTGATTTCCGACGGCACCCAGGGCCCGGTGGTCGAAATCATCCGGCGGGCCACCCCCGAAGAAGGCGAAGCCCCGGACGCGGCCGAGCCCGCCGTCGAAGCCACCGTTCCCGAGCAGACATCCGAGCAGACAGGAGAATAAGCATGTCCACGATTACGGCAGCCATGGTTAAACAGCTCCGCGAGAAGTCCGGCGCGGGCATGATGGATTGTAAAAAGGCACTGACCGAAACCGGCGGCGACATGGAGAAGGCCGTCGACTTCCTGCGCAAAAAAGGTCTGGCCACCGCGGCCAAGCGCGCCGGCCGGGCCACCACCGAAGGCGTGGTCATGCCCTACGTGCACACGGGTGGCAAACTCGGCGTGATGGTCGAGGTCAACTGCGAGACGGATTTCGTGGCCAAGAGCGACGACTTCCAGGATTTCGCCAAGAACGTGGCCATGCACATCGCGGCCATCAATCCCCTCGGCATCAGCCCCGAGGACATCCCGGCGGAGCTGATCGACCGCGAGAAGGCGATCTATATCGCCCAGGCCCGTGAAACCGGCAAGCCGGACAACGTCATCGAAAAGATCATCGAGGGCAAGATGGCGAAATTCATCAAGGAAAGCTGCCTGATGAACCAGCCCTACGTGAAAAACCCCGACATCACCATCGCGGATCTGCTCAACGAACTGATTGCCAAGATCGGCGAGAACATTTCGATCAAGCGGTTCGTTCGGTATCAAATCGGAGAGGCTTGATTTGACCCCCCGATATAAACGTGTCGTTCTCAAGTTGAGCGGTGAAGCCCTGATGGGTGATCAGGGTTTCGGCATCAGCCCGGACATGCTCAAGTATGTCTCGGAAGAAGTGCGGGCCATCGTCGACAAGGGCGTCGAGGTGGCCGTCGTGGTCGGCGGCGGCAATATTTTTCGCGGTATCGCGGCCAGCTCCTACGGCATGGACCGGGCTTCGGCCGACCATATGGGCATGCTGGCCACGGTGATCAACAGCCTGGCCCTCATGGACGCGCTCGAAAAAAGAGGCATGCCCACCCGGACACAGTCGGCTATTTCAATGCACGAAGTGGCCGAGCCCTTTATCCGCCGCCGGGCCGTGCGCCACCTCGAAAAGGGGCGCGTGGTCATTTTCGCGGCGGGAACCGGCAACCCCTACTTTACGACGGATACGGCCGCGGTCCTGCGGGCCCAGGAAATCCACGCCCAGATTTTGCTGAAGGCAACCAAGGTCGACGGGGTCTACGGAGCCGACCCGGTCACCAACCCGAATGCCGTCTTCTTCAATGACATGACTTACATGGAAGTGTTGGAACGGCAGCTCAAGGTGATGGACATGACCGCCATCTCTCTGGCCATGGACAACAAACTGCCGTTGTCCGTCTTCAACCTGACGCAGCCCGGCAACATCCATAAAGTGGTGTGCGGGGAACCCGTGGGCACGCTGATCCACAACTAAGCCCGGCCTTTTCCCCGCCTTTGATTGATTCCGATCCAACCGGCAACCCCATATGAACAGGTGATCGCCATGTTAGATGACATTTACCAAGATACCCGTGAAAGCATGGAAAAAACCATCACGTCCCTGAACAAGGAACTCAACCGCGTGCGAACGGGGCGCGCCAACCTTACCCTTCTGGACGGTATTCGGGTCGACTACTACGGCACCCTGACCCCGCTGAACCAGATGGCGTCTCTTTCGGTGCCCGAAAGCCGCCTGATCACGATCCAGCCCTGGGATGCGACGGTGATCAAGGCGATCGAGAAAGCCATCCTCAAATCGGATTTGGGGCTGACCCCCTCGAGCGACGGCAAGATCATCCGCATCGCCATTCCGCCGCTGACCGAAGAGCGCCGCAAACAGCTGGCCAAGAGCGTTCACAAGACCTGCGAAGATCACAAGGTGGCCATTCGCAACCTGCGCCGCGATGCCAACGAGATGCTCAAGGGGCTCAAGAAGGACGGGGACATCTCCGAAGACGACGCCTTCCGGGGACAGGACCAGGTCCAGAAGATCACCGACGAATTCATCGCCCAGATCGATACGATCTACCAAGAAAAAGAGAAGGAAATCCTTGAGTTCTGAGCGCATTTCCCGGGATGGAGTCGAACTCGATCCCGGCCGCCTACCGCGGCACGTCGCCATGATCATGGACGGCAACGGCCGCTGGGCCAAGAAACGCCTGCTCAACCGGATTCAGGGTCACGAAAAGGGCGCCGATACGGTGCGGGCCATGGTCGAGGTCTGCCGTGAAATCGGTATTCCCTTTCTTACGCTCTACGCCTTTTCGACCGAAAACTGGCAGCGCCCCAAACGGGAAGTGGACGCCCTGATGGCGCTGCTGATCAAGTTTCTGGAAAACGAGCGCGACGAACTGCAGAAAAACGGCATCCGGCTTGCCGCCATCGGTGAGATCGAACGCCTGCCCGGGAAAGTGCGCCGGGCGCTGGACGAGGTCATGGCGGCGACCGCCGCCAACGACAAGCTGCGGCTGATCCTGGCCCTGAGCTACGGCGGGCGCGCGGAGATCGTGCGCATGGCGCGCCGTCTGGCCCAAGCCGCCGCATCCGGAAAAGTGCGGGCCGACGAAATTAACCACGACTGGGTCGGCCGCCAGCTTTACACGTCCGACCTGCCCGACCCGGACATCCTGATCCGTACCAGCGGCGAGATGCGTATCAGTAATTTTCTGCTGTGGCAGATCGCCTACGCCGAATTGCATTTCACCCCCACCCTGTGGCCCGATTTCGGCAAGGATGAATTCTACCGCATTCTGGGGGACTATCAGCAGCGCGAACGCCGCTACGGCAAGGTGGGCGCCGGGATGGATACGGCCTGATTCCCGGCGCTGGGGCCATCGCTTGTGCTGCCGCGCGTTGTACAGGGAATCGGCCTATGCATTTAAAACGCTGGATCACCGGCCTGCTGGCCTTGCCGCTCCTGATTTTTATTATCTATGCGGGGGGCATCTGGCTGACCGTCCTCGTGGCCGCGGCCTCCTTGGCTGCGCTGCTGGAATACAATCGCATCGTTTATCACGCCTGGAAGAGAGCGCTGCCGGGGCCGATTCCGCTGGTGGGGCTTCTGACCATTCCGCTGCTCTGCGGGGCGGCGCACGTGGGCCGGCCGGACCTCCTGCTGGCCGTGCTTCTGGTCAATTTTCTGCTGGCGGCCATGTTGTCGCTTTTTTCTTTTGGCCGGGATGCGCGGGTGCTCGAAATCGTGCAGAAGCAAATCCAGGGCGTGCTCTACATCCCGCTGCTGCTCGCCCTGCTGATTCTGATCCGCCAGGTGCCCGACGGCTTCCTGTGGATTTTCACGCTGGTGCTGACGGTCTTTGCCGGGGATACGGCGGCCTTTTATGCCGGGACTTATTTCGGGCGTCATAAACTCTGCCCGTCCATCAGCCCCGGCAAGACCATCGAGGGCTCGGTGGGCGGCGTGGCGGCCAACACTCTGGCGGCGATCATCATGAAGCCTTTTTTCCCCCCCGATGTCGGCTGGGGGCAGCTCCTGCTGTTCTGCCTGCTGTGCGGTGCCTCGGCCCAGATGGGCGACCTCTTTGAATCCCAGATGAAACGCGTCTCCGGCATCAAAGATTCCGGGGGGCTTCTGCCCGGACACGGCGGCATGCTGGATCGCATCGACGCCTTGCTGTTGGCGACGCCGGTGGCCTACCTGCTGCTGAGGGCCTTCTGATGACCACGGCCCCTAAACCGATTGCCGTGCTGGGCTCGACCGGTTCCATCGGACGCAGCACACTCAAGGTGGTGGCGCGTTTTCCCGAACGGTTTGCGGTCCGGACGCTGACGGCGGGCCGCAACGTCGATCGGCTGGCCGAACAGATCGAGCGTTTCGCCCCCGAGGTGGCCGTGGTGCTCGACCGCGAAACCCGCGACGCCCTTCACACCCGCCTGGGGTCCGGCAGCGCCACCGAACTGCTGTGGGGCGAGGCCGGCTATAACGCCGCCGCCCGCCACCCGGAGGTCGAGACCGTGGTGACCGGGATCGTCGGCGCGGCGGGTCTGATGCCGACGCTGGCGGCCATCGACGCGGGCAAGGACATTGCCCTGGCGAACAAGGAAACCCTGGTCATGGCGGGCGAGATCGTCATGGCCCGCGCCCGGGCCTCGGGCAGCGCGATCCTGCCGGTGGACAGCGAGCACAGCGCCATTTTCCAATCCATCGGACGGCATCCTCCCGGAGAGGTGCAACGCATTTACCTGACCGCCTCGGGCGGTCCGTTTCGCACCAAGCCCCGGCACGAATTTGCCGCGATCACGCCCCGGGAGGCGCTGGCCCATCCCAACTGGGAAATGGGCCGCAAGATCACGATCGATTCGGCCACGCTGATGAACAAGGGTCTTGAATTCATCGAGGCCAAGTTCCTGTTTGACTTTGCCACTGATGCGATCGAAGTCGTTGTCCATCCCCAGAGCATCGTGCACTCCATGGTGGCCTTCGTGGACGGTTCGATCATCGCCCAGCTGGGTGTGCCCGACATGCAGGGTCCGATCGCTTATTCCCTGTCCTACCCGGAAAGACTGCCCCTGGACCTGCCCTTGCCGGACTTTGCGGACCTTGCGCGCCTGACCTTCGAGGCCCCGGACCTGGAACGCTTCCCCTGCCTGCGGCTGGCGTTCGAGGCCTGCGCCGGCGGCGGCACGCTGCCGGCCGTGCTGAACGCGGCCAACGAGGTGGCCGTCTACGCCTTTCTCGACGGGCGGATCGATTTCAGCGGCATTCCTGCCGCCATCGCCGAAACCCTCGAGCGCCACGCACCGATCGGCCGGCCCACCCTGGATGACATCCGCGCGGCGGACCGCTGGGCCCGAAACGCCGCGGCCGACTTCACCGCCCGCCGCGGGGGCGGATAAGCGCCGTCGCGGGTCTGGTGAAATCATCCGGCCCGGAGATGAAGGCTTGCAGTTTGACGCCAATTCCCTTATGATCCCCCGCAAATTGAAGGCCGGCAAAACTTCCGTTCCATTTTTCAATCCGCTTATCCTGAAAGCCGTTCCAGCATATCCATGGGCAGCAATATTTTCGCATTTATCGTCGTACTGGGCGTCCTCATTTTCTTTCACGAACTCGGCCACTTCCTGGTGGCGCGCTTCTTTGGTGTGGGGGTCGAGAAATTCTCGCTGGGATTCGGGCCGCGGCTGGTCGGTAAAACCATCGGCCGCACCGACTACCGCCTGTCCCTGATTCCCCTGGGCGGCTATGTCAAGATGGTCGGGGAGGAGCCGGACACCGACATCGACCCCGACCTGATCCCGATTTCCTTCACCCATAAAAACGTTTATCAGCGTTTTGCAATCGTGGCCGCCGGGCCCCTCTTCAATCTGCTGCTGGCGGTGCTGATCTTTTTCGCGGTTTTCATGACGTCGGGCATTTCGGTGCTGCGCCCGGTCGTGGGCGAGGTTGACGAGGCCTCGCCCGCCGAGAGGGCCGGACTCCAGACCAAAGATCTCATCGTTTCCATCGGCGGCACGGCGGTCGACAGCTGGGAAGAGATGTCGGCGATGATCAAAGCGACCGGCGGCCAGGCCTTCGAGATCGGATTCGAACGCGACGGCCGGCGGCGCACGGCCCGGATCAAGCCGGAGCTCAAGACCACCCAAAATCTTTTCGGCGAGGAAATCGAACGTTATCTCATTGGGGTGCGGCCGCTGGGCGACTGGTTGCCCCGCAAGCTCGGCCTGGCCGAGTCGCTTGCGCTGAGCGTGAGCCGGACGTGGGAAATCACCGAACTCACCGTATTGAGCGTCGTCAAGCTGATCCAGGGTAAACTCCCCGCCGAAACACTGGGCGGACCGATCAAAATTGCCAAGATGGCCGGGGCGCAGGCCCGGGAGGGTGTAACCGCCCTGTTGATTTTCATCGCCGTGATTTCAATCAATTTGGCGATTCTCAATTTTCTACCCATCCCGGTATTGGATGGCGGGCATTTGATGTTTTTTACCATCGAGATGATCAGCCGGCGGCCGGTCAGCATCAAGATTCGCGAAATCGCCCAGCAAATTGGGATTTTTCTTCTGATCGCGCTGATGATCTTCGTCATTTTCAACGATATCGTGAATCCCTAATACGCTGGGCGGCGCCACCGCCCGCCGCCGCCGGCCGGAGCGGAAATCTTCATTTACGAGGGGAGGCCGCATCATGCCGCATCGCCTGGAAATCACGCTCAAACCCGAATTGATCGACGCCGAGGGCGAGACCCTGCGACGCAAGGCCATGGACTATTTCGGGATTGCCGTGGAGGGTGTCCGCACGGTGGCCGTGATTACGATCGACGCCGATTTGACCCCGGCGCAGCTGGAAACACTGCGCACGGAAATCTTCACCAACCCGGTGACGCAGATTTCCTCCTATGCGCCGCTGCCGGTGGCATTCGACTGGATGGTTTGGATCGGCTACCGGCCGGGGGTGCGCGACAATGCCGGCGCCACGGCGGTCGAGGCCATCGAGGACATGCTGGGCGTCAGGCTGGGGCCGGAGGAGGGGATTTATACCTCCAAGCGCTATTGCCTGGCCGGCTCGGCCCTCGAAGCCGACGACGCCGAAAAGATCGCCGGCGAACTCCTGGCCAACGACATCATCCAGCAGTGGCGGGTGACGGCGGCGGCCGACTGGCGCCCCGAGGAGGGCATCGGCATCATCATTCCCAAGGTGCGCCTGGACCATATGCCCACGGTGACCACGCTGCCGATCGACAGCGACGAGACCCTGCGGACCATCAGCGACCGGCGCAACCTGGCCCTGAACCCCAACGACATCCCCACGATCCGCCGGTATTTCCTCCAGCCCGAAATCCGCCAGCAGCGCTCCGCGGTCGGCCTGGACGATCCCACCGATCTCGAGTTGGAGTACATCTCCCAGGCCCGCAGCGACCACTGCAACCACAACACCTTCCAGGGGTTGTTTCGCTACACCGAACCCTGCCGCGGGCACCAGGAAACCGTCGACAACCTGTTCAAGACCTGCATCCAGGCCCCGACCCTAGCGTTGCAGGAACGCAAGGACTGGGTCGTCTCGGTGCTCTGGGACAACGCCGGCGTGGGGCGCTTCGACGATGATCACTACTACGTGATCACCGGCGAGACCCACAACTCGCCGTCCAATATGGAAGCCTACGGGGGCGCCATCACGGGCATCGTGGGCGTTTACCGCGACCCCATGGGCACCGGCCGGGGCGCCCGTTTGCTCATGGGCGGCTACGGCTATTGCGTCGGTCCTCGGGAATACGACGGCGATCTCAAACCGCACCTGCACCCCCGCCGCCTGCTGGACGGGGTGATCGAGGGTGTGCGCGACGGCGGCAACAAGAGCGGTATTCCCACCACCTGCGGCCAGATTCTGTTTAATCCCAAATACCTGGGCAAGTGCCTGGTCTTCGTGACCGCCGTCGGCCTGATGCCCTCCGTCGTCAAGGGCGAGGCGGCGGAGAAGAAAACGACCTCGCCCGGTGATTTGATCATCATGTGCGGCGGCCGGGTGGGCAAGGACGGCATCCACGGCGTTACGGCCTCCTCCGAGATCTTTTCGGAGAATACCCCGGCCGGCCACGTCCAGATCGGCGACCCCTACACCCAGAAGAAGATGCACGATTTTCTGCTCGAGGCCCGCGACGAGGGCCTGATCCGCTTCATCACCGACAACGGCGGCGGGGGGCTTTCTTCTTCCATCGGGGAGTCGGCCCTTTTCTCGAACGGCTGCGAGGTGGATCTGGAGAAGGTGCCGCTCAAATACGCCGGGCTGGACCAGTGGGAGATCTGGATCTCGGAATCCCAGGAGCGCATGACGGTGGCGGTGGGGCCGGAGGATCTCGACCGTTTCATGGCCCTTTCACGCAAGCACGCCGTCGAAAGCACGGTCATCGGCCGCTACACGGACACGGGCAAACTGCACGTGGCCTACGAGGGGCGCAACTGTGCCTACGTCGATCTGGACCTCTTGAAATCGGGGTTTCCGCAGTGGGAGTTCGACGCCGTCTGGCGCACGCCCGAGGAGCGCGGACTTTGCGAACCCGCCATCGGGCGTCCCGCCGATTGCGGCCAACTGCTGCTCGATATGCTGGCGCGGCCCAACATCTGTTCGCGCGAATGGGTGCCGCGGCAGTACGACCACGAGGTTCAGGGCGGCAGTGTCATCAAGCCGCTGGTGGGCATCGACCGCAATATCCCCAGCGACGCCAGCGTGATCCGCCCGGTGCTGATCAGCAAGGCCGGTCTGGCGCTGGCCCAGTCGCTTCTGCCGACCTACTCCGCCATCGACGCCTACCACATGATTGCCGCCACCATTGACGAGGCCCTGCGCCGGGTCATTGCCGTCGGGGGCGCTCTGGATCACGTGGGCGGTGTGGACAATTTCTGCTGGCCCAATATCCAGTACGACCCGGTCAAGAATCCGGACGGGCGCTTCAAGGCGGCCCAACTGGTGCGTGCCTGCCGGGCCCTCAAGGATATCTGTCTGGCCTATGAGATCCCGCTGCTCTCCGGCAAGGACAGCATGTATGTCGACGGCAACCTCCCGGGGCGTTACGGGATCACCCACAAGGTTTCGGCGTTTGAAACCATGCAGTTTAGCGCCATTTCACGCGTTCCGGACATCAGCGTCTGCACGAGCCTGGAGGCCAAGCAGGCCGGGGACCGGGTTTACTTGATCGGCCTGACGCGCAACGAACTCGGTGCCTCGGAATACTACGAGCATCTGGGCTACACCGGCTTGAACGTGCCTCGGGTGCATCCACAAGACTTTTTGCCGGTCTACCGTGCCCTGGAGACCGCTATCGGCCGTTCGCTGACGGCTTCGGTTCGCGGCATCTACCGCGGGGGGCTGGCCGTGCACGCCGCCCTGGTGGCCATGGGCGGGCGCCTGGGTCTGACCCTCGACCTGGCCAACGTCTGCTGTGACGCCGGATTAACGGATGATCGCATCCTGTTTTCGGAATCGGCCGGCCGATTTCTGGCGACCGTCGCCCCGGAGCGGCAGGATGCCTTCGAATCGCTGTTCAAGGATCTGCCCCTGGCACGCATCGGGTCGGTGACGGCTTCGTCCGGCTTGACCATCAATGGACGGGACGGCCGTCAACTGCTGACCCTCGATCGCGACCAACTCAAGGCGGCCTGGGAAAACACCTACGGAGGGATGATATGAGCACCAACGTACGGGCACTGGTCCTGACCGGTTTCGGTCTGAATTGCGACCTGGAGACCGCTTACAGTCTCGAACTGGCCGGGGCGGCGGCCGACCGTGTGCACATCAATACCCTTATCGACGGCGGGGTTCGCCTCGCGGATTACCAGATCATGGCCTTCGGGGGCGGTTTCAGCTGGGGGGACGATCACGGGGCGGGCGTGCTCCAGGCCGTGCGC
>CAYMAR010000038.1:0-17825 GCA_964388465.1 uncultured Desulfobacteraceae bacterium | reverse complement strand
CATCCATTTTTCGAGACGCATCTTTCCATTGCGGTGAAGCAGCAAGGATTTCTGCATACACTCAAAAACTTTTTTTACAATAAGAGACTGCTTATCGTCGTGGGACTGATTGTCGGCGTGGCAGCCTTGATCGGTGGTATCTTTTATTTATTGGAGCACAAGGTAAATGATAAGCTCTATTCGATGAAAAACGAAGGCGGTAGGCTGATGGAAGCCTTCATTGCCGGGCTGCTTTTTATCACTTCAGGTCCCATACGATATTATGAATTTAAGACGCTGAGCGGGCGGACACTATCAGCGTTTCTGGCGGTTGGCGGCACAATTATGATTGCCAGCATTACTGGCCTCCTAGCTAGCGCCTTCACTCTCGACCAAATGCGTTCAGAGATTAAAGGACCGCAAGACTTGGCTAAAGTCAGGGTAGGTGCTATGCAAGCATCGACATCTTTTGAGTACTTGCAGGAGCAGGGCATCAACAGTCGCGCTTTCAGCGACAGACAAAAACTCTATGCGGCCCTTGATGAAGGTCGGCTGGATGCACTGGTAGGCGACGATGCCGTCTTGAAATACGAGATCAAAGAAGCCCAAGCGGAAGGAAAATATGAGACCCTGTTGGTTCTTCCCTTCGTTTTTGAAAAACAGAACTACGCATTCGCACTACCGGATGAAAGTCCACACTTAGAAAAGTTAAATCAAGCTTTGTTATCTGTCCGCGATACTTCTGAATGGAAGGCGGAGATTGTCAAATACATTGGGAAAGAATAGCGAGAAGGATCGATCTCGTGTTTTTTTAAAGCTGTGATACTTTCAACCTGTACTTCGTTAAAAGTTGCGACTACTACTGTTAATCGCAGTTTCAACCAATCCATCCAATTTACGTATAGCTCAAACCAGTCAATAAAATCACCTAACTTGTGACAACTGCAATTCTACCTTAATCAAACCGTGAAAATACTTGAAATTGACAAGTCCAATCCTGGAAAAGACGGTTACATTTTTGGAATCCAGGGTTGATCCTGCCTGTTGATCCCGCTGAAAACAACAAGGCCAATGTATGGACGGTCTTGTTTTTGGCGGCCGGTCGTGCGCATTCAAAACAGATTGATGCCAAAAGTATTGATTACAAGGTTGAATGGCCCGGTTTGCCCGGTGAAACCGTCTGGCTCAATCGGATCTCAATTGATCGGTAGGCGCCATCTCAGAATCCAATGGGCGGTTCGTGGGACATTTGTTGCGCGCGTTAGATTCCACCCAGGTGTCCTCCGGTGGCGCCAGGAGATGCGGTGAATCCGCTTTGATTTCCTCGAGCAACGATGGATCCAGAGTGGCCTTATACAGCGTTTTCACTTTCGATAGCGTTTCGACCGACAAATTTTTGGCGTCGGTCAGATCGGCACACCGCAGATCAGCACCTTGAAAATCGACTTCATCAAAATCGACGCGAATCATATCGGCTATCCCCAGGTTGGCGTCTTGAAGCTGAGCACCGACCAGATCGGCGTCTGTTAAGTTGGCCTCCCGCAGGTCGGCGGCTTTGAGATTGGCGCCCCGAAGATCGGTGTTTTGAAGATTGGCGCCTCTGAGGTCCGCATCTTGCAGATTGACTTTTCTAAGCCGAGCGCCTTCCAGATCGGCATTGCGCAGAATCGCCTTGACAAGAAAGGCGCGAAACATGTCCGCATATCTCAGGTCTTTTTTTTTCAAAAAGGCCCCTTTGACGGAATCAACCCGGTCCTGCTCGTCTTTAATCCTCCAGAAATCCGCCGGCTTGGTAGAGACATCAATCTCTCTTAGATCGGCGAAAACGTCATACCCCGCCTTGTCAAACAACCATGGCACCACCATGCCGACATCGGCCATGTTTAAATCACTGTCCGCGCGTGCGCCGCTGATCGCACCGTAAGATACGAGCCAAAGGATCACACCGATGATGACGATACATACGACAAGGACGAGGTTGTGACGGTTACGAAGTCGTCGCCGATCACTCAGTTCGGACGCTTCTAACCTCAACGTTTGTCCCGCGGAACGGTAGAAGACGACCGCAAGCAATACGGATGTGACGATAAATCCAACATGCAGCCCTGTCCCGACCCACTCGTGGCTGGGTAGATATCTTACCCAGAAGCCCACCAGCGTAATCGGAACGATCCACCAAGCGAGCAGGATCGTACCAAACCCCTCAATCCGGTCCATCAGCGACTGATTGTTCGAAAGCCATTTATTGTGGCGGCGAACGATCGCGGTCACGAGCCATGGATAGGATCGTTCATCCAGGGTTCTTCCATCGGGGAATATGGCGGGTAATTTGGCCAAAGCCATCCACAGACGACGTAAGTAAAAATGAAAATAGATGAATACGCCGATCAAGACCAGGGGCGCCGCTACGTAGAAAGATACAATTGGAATCGCGGTCCCGATAATCGGCAGGGGAGTGGAGGCCGAATCCGTCACCAGCCGGGCATCGATGGTGGTGGCGATCGTCAGCCAGGAGTAAACGCACGCAACCAGCAGGACGAAAAAAGTATTCCGTGCATTTTTAGAAATTTCTTCGACCGCCTTGAGGGGCGCGTCAATTCGACGCTCATCGGAAAGCTTCGACCCGCTCATGTCGGCGCCGGCGAATTCCGTTCCCAGAAAATCGGCGTTCTGGATGATGGCATCTCTGAGGCTTGCTCCCCCCAAATGGGCATTTTTTAGGTTGGCGCCGCTTAGATCGGCGCTCTCGAGGTCAGCACCATTCAGACGGGCTAGAGAGATATCGGCATGCTTAAGGTTTGAACCCCGCAATATGGCCCTTGCAAGATTTTGATTCTTGAGGTTCGCACCGCCAAGATCGGTGAAACTGAGGTCGGCCCGCCGGCCTTCGTCTTCGTTGGATGCGATCCATCGTTGGTGCGCCGCAAGCTTCTCTCCGAGCTGTTCATCCGACAGCGTTCGCAATTCATTCAGGCGATCGTTGCCGTTTGAGGACGAAACGGCGTGGCTTTCCAATATGTCATGTTTCGGGCTCAATCGATTAACCTTCGGTCGCCTTGACAAAGGGTTGGTGCCTTGCAAGGTTTTTGATAAATAAATTCCGTATAATTTTATAGCCGATAAAATTTTTGTAAAGGAGACCCAAAACAGTGATGATGCGTATGATTTTGCTGGCCTTGGTTGGTTCGGGTATGGTTTGGCAGGCCCTGGTTCCAGGTCTGATTGGGGCGCAGCCAATAATGCTTCCCCAGCTAGACGCCAAAGCGGTGCGTTGGACCGGTCTCTCTTATCGCGCTAAAAACCTATGGGTGGACGTGACCACGGACGTGCATCTGACGTCTTCTTCGGAGGCAGAGGTGCAAACGGCATTGATTCAGAATCGTCAAGGTTCGGCGATCCGAATCCCGGCCGCGGGCGCCTATCGGCTGATCAACCACACCATCATCGATTCCATTTTTCAGTCACCCGTTAAGATCGAAAACCAGACCTGGTTTGATCCGAAAGATGCCACCGTATTTGGAAGAAACCGCCTTCGTCGGGGAGATGATGATTTCCAAAAGGTCTACCGGTTTACGCAGGAAGGTGTTTTTCGGCATCGACGCGAGCCCCAGGATCAGCAGGAAGCTCGACAGGCACCCGAAAAATGGACGGATGTCAGGGACACATTTTATTCTTACGACTTGGCCCGATTGGGCTGCCCGAACGTTTCCGAGCGTTTAACCTTAATTTACATCGTTTCCGCCATTGGCCGCTTGGAAGACGATAAGCCTTATTTATTTTGTATTTTTGGAAAAAGGCAACTGTTTCAGGTAGCGCTCAAATCAGCCGGTTTGCATGAGGTTGAAACCGACTATACCATCGATCAACGCGGAAGCAAGCACCACCGTCAAGGTGATATCAGCGCCCAGGCAATTGAATTGGAAGCCCGGCCGTTGAAATCGGATCTCGAAGAAACGGAAAACTTTTCATTCCTTGGGCTGCATAAGAACATCGTGTTCTACATGGAACCGGCCTCAAACCTACCGGTTCAGATAAGCGGTGAAATTCGGACAGCCGGCCAGGCGACCTTGAAATTGCATACAGCGCAGTTGAAGTAGACGCAAGCGCCCTCCAAGGGTCAACGTTTGGTCCAACGGCTGTTGGGCCTACAAACTTAGATGACCGTTTTTGGGTGACGAAACACGCCCATATCAAGAAACAGGCAATCCGCCTGATTGAGAAGGCTTCCGATAAAAAAGACCTGCTTGGCTCGAAAGCAGGTCTTTTTTTAAACCCTGTCGGCCGATGGCCAGGTTGCGCCGCCGCGTGGCAGTCGCGGCGGCGCCGGGGAAATTTGTGGGGCCGGGCGCGCCCGGGGATTTAGCCGCCAATGAACCGCGAGGGAACGTGTTTCGGAGAAAGGCTGAAACCGCGGTATCGACGAGGAGCATTCGACGCAGCCCGGCCCGAGTTGGATGTGTCTCGGCCGCAGGGATGATCCCGATTGAATTTTTACAAGGCGGTTTCGCTGGCCACCGCGCCTTCCGCCCCTCCCCGGAATTCCCTCGTCCGCCCCGACCGCCCATCGGCGGCGTCGGAGGGAATCCGGCTGTGAGGTGAACCTCGGTCACGCCTGGCCTGGCAGATGGCCGGTGGCGAGGTTACGGGGTCCGCCGGCGATGGCAGGCGCCGGCGGTGGGCTTCGATGCGGTTACCATCGAAAGCTTTGGTCAACGCGTATGGTCACGTCCTTTCGGCTAAATCGTTTCCACGGGCCGCTTCAGCGGCGTCTTCCGCATCAGGTCTTGGACTGCGGATAGATGATGTTCTGCTGGGCATCACGGATCGTAATGGTCAGGCCGTTATCGCCATCCAGGCGATGGGTTGCGCAGCTGATTCATGGGTCGTAGGCGCGCACCGCCATTTCGATCTGGTTGAGCACCCCCTCGGAGACGGCCCCGCCCTTGATCAGGTCGCGGGCCGCGCGCTCGACGCTCATGTTGATGGGTCCCAGGTTGTGGGTGGTGCCCACGATCAGGTTGGCGCTCGTGATCAGGCCGTTTTCGTCTGTGGTGTAGTCGTGAATCAGGGTGCCGCGGGGCGCTTCCACGCAGCCCACGCCGCGGCCGGCCTTGGGCTCCACCGCCGCGCGCACGTGCGGGTCGGTGATCTCGGGGTCTTTGAGAATTTCGATGGCGCGCTCGCAGGCGTAGACTTCCTCGATCAGGCGGGCATAGTGGTAAAGCAGCGTGGCCTGGGCCGGGCGCCCGAAAGCAGCCCGGAATTCCTCGAGCTCGGCCTGGGCGTGGGGCGTCGCCATCTTGTCGGCCGCATTGATGCGCGCCAGGGTGTTGGCGCGGTAGATGCCCTTGGGGTTTTCCAGGTCCAGGGAGAAGCCCTCGTTCCAGCACTTGGCGTAGGGCATCTTGCCGTAGGAGTGGGGCACCACGGCCTCGCTCAGATAGTCGGCGTAGCTGGCGGCCTCGAACTCGAAATAGGTGCCGTCGGCCTTCATCAGGCGCAGCTTGCCATCGTAGAGGTTGAGCGCCCCGTCGTTGTCCACCGTCCCCAGAAAACCGGTATCGATCACGCCCAGGGTCTGGATGGCGTCCAGGTATTTGGGGAAGACGTCCTTCTTGGCGAAATCGATGGTGAAGCGCGCGAAGTCCAGGAGCTTCTCCATCTTGGCCAGGATGTCGCGGCGCTCTTCGTCGAGCAACGGCTTGGCAAAGCCGCCGGGCACGCCGGCCACGGGGTGGATGGTCTTGCTGGAGAACTTGTCCAGGATCATCTTGGCCATCTGGCGCATCTTGACCACCTGCTGGGCCAGCTCCGGATGGGTCTTGACGATGCCGATCACGTTGCGCACGGCGTAGTCGGCCTCGGGGCCGATCACGAAGTCGGCGGCCGCCAGAAAGAAGAAGTGCAGCAGCTTGTCCTCGGCGTGGGCGATGGTCTGCATGAGCTCCCGCAGCTTGTGTCCGGCCGGCGTGGGCTGGGCGCCGAAACAGCCGTCCACGGCCTTGTTGGAGGCCAGGTGATGCATCCAGGGGCAGATCCCGCAGATGCGGCTGACGATGCGCGGCAGCTCCTCGGCCGGCTTGCCCTCGACGAATTTTTCAAACCCCCTGAGGGACATGATGTTCACACGCGCATCCTGGACGTTGCCGTCGTCATCCAGTTGGATGCCGATGGAAGCATGCCCCTCGATGCGGGTGATGGGTTGAATATTGATGACCTGACGCATGGGTTAGGCCTCCTTTCGTTGCAGGGCCGGCCGCAGCCGGCGGTGCGCGCCGGAAAAGCGCAGCAGGGATACACTTTCGGGCAGCGAGCGGATGTCGATGCCGTTGGATGCCAGGGCGTTCAACATGTCGAGCCGCTGGTTCCCGGCAGGCTGGACCGGGCCGTAGCAGCCCCGGCAGGGTACCCGGGCGGAGATGCAGCGCGGTTTGACGCCGTCGCCGCCGCACCCTGCGCGCGTGACCGGTCCCATGCACAAGAGACCTTGCTCGAGCAGACAGCGCATCTGGTCGAGGGGTTCGTCCGGGGCCCCGTAGACCGGCGGCTGTAGGAACCGCTGCATCTGCTTGAGCTCGCCTTTGCCTTCGCGGCGGGTGGGGCAGGTGTCGCAGACACTCTTTCCCGGAAGCTCCGGAGTGCGCCCCTCCACCAGGGCCACCAGGGCCGCGAAAATATGATCGGAGTGCGGCGGGCAGCCGGGCAGACAGATATCGACGCTGATTTTCTCGTCCAGGGCGTAGCAGGTGTCCAGAAGTTCCGGAATCCCCTCGCTGGGATAAGCCTCGAAGGCGTCCGTGGTTTCGGTGTGGTAGCAGCGCTCCATGATTTCCTGGTTGGCAAAGGAATTGGAGAGCGCGGGAATGCCGCCGTGGGTCGCGCAGGTGCCCAGGGCGATGATGATTTTACAGCTTTGGCGCATGGCCTCGGCGACTTCGAGGTGCTCGGCGTTGCGGATGCCGCCGCTGATGATGCCCACATCGGCTTCGGGAATCGCGATATGTTTGCCGTCCCCCAGCTGGCCGAAGTATTTGTGGTCCATCAGCGCCGGCAGGTGGACGAATTCGGCGACTGCGAGCACGTCCAGCAGCCGCTCGCCCATGTCGATGATCGACACTTCGCACCCCGAGCAGCTGTTCAGCCATTCACTTGCGACTTTTACGGTCATGGGTTTTCTCCGTGCCATCGGACCGGGGCGTCGCCGCACCCGGACCGCCGGCGATCAAATGTTGAATTGGACGCCCTTGTCCGTCAGGTCATGACGGTTGTGACGGGCCATTTTTTTCTTGGCGGCCGAATGCTTGCGAAGGGCCTGGGACGCTTCGCTGGCGTATTCGGGATTGTCGGCCCGGTCGAACTGGGCCAGCCGGCCGGCCGTGCGCGCATCGGCCAGCACCGCGCGGCCCAGAGGCGTGCGGCTGACCACGGTGGTCCAGCCCTCGGGCGCCCCCACGCCGCCACAGGCGATATCGGCGAATTCGGCCGAATAGTCCTGGCAATAGCGGCAGGCAAAACGCTTCATGGGCTCCAGATCAGCCAGATCGATGGTCTTGGTTTCGCCGGATTTCAATTTCGCGATGAAGGCGTCCTTAAGGTTGATCCGTTCCACCGCTTCCCAATCGAAGCCCCCCATCGCGGCGATCGTTGCTTTTTCGTCGTCGCCGAAGTGGAAATTGCCCGAGCAGAAAAGCCCCACCACGAAAGCGATGCTGTCCGAGGGCACCAGACTCAGGGCCTGCATCCGCCGAAGGGCGTTGATCTGGCAGGGCATCCCCACGAAGGCCACCCGTTTCAAACCCCGCTGAACCATAGGATCGAAGGCCTGGATCGAGGCGTTTTCCAGGTAGTGCTCCCCGTAGCTCGGCATGCCGTGGGAGGTGTCGATGAAAAAGCCGGCCGCCGCCATGATCTCTTCGGCGCTGGTCGCCAAAAAAGGCTCGCGCTGAAACGGGCCGGATTGGCGGGTGACGATGGCCCCGTCGATCCGCCCGCGCTCGAGCATATGCAGCAGCAGTGCGGTGACGGCGCCGCCGTCGGTGGCCTGAGCCCGCACCGCCTCGTGCGTGGACTGGACGACCGTGGTTTCGATCACCCGTCCCACCGGCGCGCTCCAGGCCGCCTGGCGTTTGATCTCCTCGTCGAGTTCCCCGATCTCGGGGCAGATGGCGTAGCACAGCCCGCACTCGATGCATTTCTCTATGTCCCGGTAGCGCGGTTTACCGTCGGGGTCCATCTCCAGGGCCGCATAATTGATGGCCGTGCAGAAGGACACGCAACCGCCGCAGTGATGACAGAAGCCGGGCTTCTGAACCTCCTGAACCAGGTTGAAGAAAGTTTTCATGATCGCGTCTCCATCACCGGACCGTTGCGGCGGTCCGGCGCAAATAGGGCCCTCACGGCAATCCGACTTCGGCCAGGTCCGGTCCCAGATAGCTTCGTTCGTTCTCCCCCAGGATCCCCAGGGCCAGACAGATGATCGTCCACAGGTGCACCGTGTGGTAGGGCCCGCTGTTGTGCTCGGCCAGATCGTGAATCTGGGCGTGGCAGTTGTGGCAGGGGGTGATGCAGTATTCCGCCCCGGTATCGATGATCTGATCGTACTTGAGGCGGCCGTATTGGCGCCGCGCCTCGGCAAAGCCCGACTGCAGGAATCCGCCGCCGCCCCCGCAGCAGTAATTGTTGGAGCGGTTGGGCACCATGTCGATGAAGTTTTCCTCCCCGACCACGGTCTTGACCACGAAACGCAGGTCTTCGGCCACCGGGTCGCCGAAGGTCTTGCGCACCAGCTGGCAGGGGTCCTGAACCGTGAACTTGACCTTGCGGTCCTTGTTCCAGTCGGGGTTCACCTTGAGCTTGCCCGCACGGATCCAGTCCGCATAGCAGGTGATCATGCTCTGAATTTCGAAGTTGTGCGCGATGTTGAATTTTTTCAGTCCGGCCCGGACTGCAAAGAGTTCGTGCCCTCACTCGGTGTTGAGCCAAACCTTGCAGCCCAGATCGTCCACGGCCTTGGCCTTGGTGCGTACGATTTTCTCCCAGTTCTCCTCGTCGGCTGCGAACATGCAGTAGTTTTCGGCGGCCCAGCCTTTGCTGCCGTAGGTCCAGTCGGCCCCGGCGAGGTGCAGGATCTTCCACAGGGGGATCATCTCGTCCGGCTCGGTGACCGGTTCGCGCGAGTTCTGGTTGAGAAAATAGGTGGCCCCGCTCTTGTCCATGGGCACCTGCAGGTCCTCGAAGCCGGGCTGGCTCTCGCGGACCTCGTCGGCCACGTCCTCGACCACGAAGCGCCAGTCCTCCTCGGAGGCGCCCATGGCCGAACAGGTGTCATAGCGCAGCGCCATGTCGCAGGAGTTGATGATACCCTTGGGCCGCTCCCCGCGGGGGTGGCTCTTGCGGATCTGAAAGACCAGCTGGGGGATATCGATCTGCATGGGGCAGACATAGATGCAGCGCTGGCACATGGAGCACATCCAGCACCAGTCCGTGCTCAAAAGTTCCTCGTCCATCCCCAGCGCGGCCAAGCGCAGCAGCTTGCGGGGGTCCATGTTCTCCAGCCCCGAGGCCGGGCAGCCGGCCGCGCAGGCCCCGCAGGTCAGGCAGGCATTGAGGTTGCCGCCCGCGGGCAGCAGTTTCATCACTTGGTCCTTGAAACGGCTCGTCGACGCCTTTCCAAGTTCGATTGCGGTATTCATGCGTCAGGCTCCTCTCGCAGGAGAAATCTTCGGTTGCGGCCAGATTGTCGGACCGGTTAGCCGCTGGCCGCCGCACGGGCGGGCTTCAGCGGGCTGGGCCCCAAAGACCGGATCTTGTCGGTGAACCGGCTGACCACTTCGGCAAACCGGGGGGCTTCGGCCGAGGAAACCCACTCGATGGTGAAACGTTCGGGGTCGATGCCGTTGTCTTCCAGAACGAGCGTGATGACGTCGGCGCGGGCCAGGGCTTTGTGATTACCGTCCAGGTAATGGCATTCACCCAGATGTCAGCCCATGACCATGACGCCGTCGGCGCCCTTGCCGAAGGCGTCCACCACCAGGTCGGGGTGCACCATGCCCGAGCACATGACGCGCACCGCGCGCATGTTGGGCGGGTACTGCAGGCGCGACACGCCGGCCAGATCGCCGCCGGCGTAGGCGCACCAGTTGCAGAGAAATCCCAGGATAACGGGTTCGTGATTCGTCGTCATTGATTCGTCTCCTTGGCGCGGCGGCCCGTTGGTCGAGGCCCGCCGCGCGATTAACATCAGACCACGTCCGCCAGCGCCGCGCTGACCTGGGCCTTGAGTTGGTCCAAGGTAAAGCCGTGGACATGCACCCCGCCCTTGGGACAGGTGGCGGCACACAGCCCGCAGCCTTTGCACAATGCCTTGTCGGTGACGATGCGCTTGTGCCCGTGGCCATTGTCGTCGGCGCTCTGCTCCTCGAGCTTGATCGCCCGGTAGGGGCAGACGTCCAGGCACAGGGCGCAGCCGTCGCAGGCGTCGGTCACAAAGGACTTGATGGCGTCGAGCTGCATGGCCTCCTGGCTGAGCACGGTCGCCGCGCGCGCGGCGGAGGCCTTGGCCTGCTCGATGCTCTCGTCCAGGGGTTTGGGGTAGCTGCACAGACCGGCCACGAAGAGACCGTCCACGGCCATGTCCACCGGCCGCAGCTTGGGATGGGCCTCGTTCAGAAAACCGTCGGCGTTGACCCCGCATTTATAAAGCTCGATCAGCTCGTCGCTGGCGTGGGGTTCGATGGCCGCCGCCAGCACCAGCAGATCCGTATGCAGTTTGAGCGGCCGCTGCACGATGGGATCGTCCACGGTCACGGAGAGATCCATGCCCTCGATGGCCACCGCCGGTTTGCGGTCGACATCGAAACGGATGAAGATGATGCCCAGCTCGCGGGCCTTCTGATAATGGATCTCGTTCAGGCCGTAGGTGCGAATATCCCGGTAGAGCACATAGACGTTCATGGCCGGATTGAGTTCCTTGAGCTTGATGGCGCCCTTGACCGCGTGGGTGCAGCAGACCCGGCTGCAGTAGGGTCGCTTGGCATCCCGCGATCCCACGCACTGAATGAAAACGGCGCTCTCGGCCTTGGCCAGCCCTTGGGCATCCTCCCGCACCCGGCGGTCGAACTGCAGGTGCGTGATGATGCGCTCGTCCTGGCCGTAGCCGTACTCGGTCGGCACGGACTCGCGCGCGCCCGTGGCCAACACGGCCGCCCCATAGGTCACGGCCCGCGTTTCGCCGTTCACCGCGATCTTGCTCACGAACTGGCCCACCGACCCGACCGCGGTCTTGAGGCTCGCCTTCTTGAGGACCTTGATGTTCGCGTGACCTTCGACCCTTCGGATCATCTCCTCGAGCATGGGCCGCACTGGCTCACCTTTGGTCGTGGTGTCCAGATCCCAGGCGTTGCCGCCCAGGCGTTCGGCCTTTTCGAGCAGCACCGCCTCGAAACCCTGGTCGGCCAGGTTCAGGGCCGCGCCCATGCCGGCCAGCCCGCCGCCGATCACCAACGCCTTCTGGGTCACGGGCACGGCGTCGCGCTCCAGCGGGTAGTCCAGCGCCGCCTTGGCCACGGCCATGCGCACCTGGTCCTTGGCTTTGCTGGTGGCCGCCTCGGGCGCGTTCTGGTGGACCCAGGCGTTCTGGTTACGGATATTGGCCATCTCGATCAGGTAGGCGTTCAGTCCCGCTTCGCGCAGGGTGTCCTGAAAGAGCGGTTCGTGGGTGCGCGGCGTGCAGGCCGCCACCACGATGCGGTTGAGGTCGTGCTCCTCGATGCGTTTGGCGATCAGGTCCTGGGTGTCGGCCGAACAGCTGAAGAGGTTGTTTTCGGCGTAGACCACGTGGGGCAAGCCTTCGGCGTAGGCCACCACCTCTTTGACGTCCACCACCCCGGCGATGTTGATCCCGCAGGAGCAGACGAAGACGCCCACCCGCGGATCCTGGTCGGCGAGATTCTTTTCGCGCGGATAGGATTTGCTGCGGGTCAACGAGCCCTTGGCGGCCGTCAGCAGGCGGGCGGCATCCGCGGCCGCGGCCGAAGCCTCGGCCACCGAACGCGGAATCGCCTTGGGGGCCTGGAAGGCGCCCGTGACGAAGATGCCCTCGCGGCTGCTCGCCACCGGCTCGAAGCTCGAGGTCTGCGCAAAGCGGAACTCGTCCAGGGCGATGCCGAAGGTGTCGGCCAGGTTCAGGGCGTCCTTGGAGGCCTCGAGACCCACGGAAAGTACGGCCATGTCGAAATCTTCGACCACGATCTGCCCGTCGTCCAGGGTGTAGCGCATGGAAACGCCCGTGCCGTCCTTTCCCGGCTCGATCGTGTGGGGGCGGGCACGCACGAAGTTGACGCCGTCAGCCTGGGCCTTTTCGAAATAGCGGTCGAATTCTTTGCCGTGGCTGCGGATGTCCATGTAGAACACGGTCTGGGAAAGGCCGTCGCCCTCGAGGTGCTCGGCCGTGACCAGCGCCTGCTTGATGGCGTACATGCAGCAGACACTGGAACAGTAGGCGTTGTCGCAGCGGTTTAAATTGCGTGAACCCACGCACTGCAGCCAGGCGATCTTCTTGGGCTCACGGTTGTCCGAGGGGCGTTGGAGATGCCCCATGCAGGGCCCGCTGGCCGAAAGCAGCCGCTCGTATTCCATGCTGGTGACGATGTCGGGCGACTGGGCGCAGCCCAGGTAGTCGACGCGCTTGGGGTCGAAAGGCTCCCAGCCGGGGGCCAGGATCACCGACCCGACGTTGACGTCGACGTTCTTTTCCTTCTGCTCGAAGTCGATGGCGTCCGTCGGACAGAACTTCTCGCAGGCCCGGCATTTGCCGCGGGTCAGGTAAATACAGTTGGCGGGATCGATAGCGTATTTGAGGGGCACGGCCTGGCCGTATTTGATATAGGCCGACCGCCGCTTGTTGATCCCCGCGTTGAACTCGTCATCGACCTTCTTGGGACATTTGGCCGCACACTCACCGCAGGCGATGCAGCGGTTCATGTCGATGTAACGGGGGTTCTGTTTGACGGAAACACGGAAGTTGCCGGCTTCACCGCCGATACCGGTAACCTCGGAAAGGGTCATGAGCTTGACGTTTAAGTGCCGACCGCACTCAACCAACTTGGGCGAGATAATTCACATGGCACAGTCGTTGGTGGGGAAGGTCTTGTCCAATTGGGCCATGGCCCCGCCGATGCCGGCGCTCTTCTCGACCAGGTAAACGAAATAGCCCGAATCGGCGAGATCGAGGGTCGCTTGGATGCCGGCGATGCCGCCGCCGACCACCATTACCGAACCGATGGGTGTCTGGGTCATATATTCCTCTCTTCCTGTGGTTGAAAAACGAGCAGCCGTTCCGATGGCGGAAGACGCGGCGGCCTGTGGCAAGACCGTCATCTGGGGAATCAACCGGTCTTCCGCGATGTGGTTCCGGGCACAAAACCGGCGCAGGGCCGCCGCTTCGATCTGATAGCGCTTGGCCGCCGCCGGCCGGGCCTCCAGCCGCCCGCTGCGGATCCAATTGGAGACCGTGTTGCGGTGAACGCCCAGGATCCGGGCCAGATGGCCGACCTTGAATTCATACATAACCACCTCCAGCGGCCCGGATGGCCTTGCCGCTGACGAGCCCGATGATTTTGGCACACATGCGATCGACCGCCCGGCGGATGGGAAGGCTCAGACCCGGCTGGACCACGTCGGGCAGTTGCGCCACCTGGGCCACGAGCAGGCGTACGTCGATGGCGGTGCCCTCGGTCAGTTCCTGAAGCATGTTGGTGGTGGGGAACTGATGCAGGGAGTAGTCCACGATCTTGGCCGCCTGCATCTGGTCGATGCGGATTTCGCGGATGGCGCCCGGCTGGGCCTCGCCCAAATCCATGGCATCCACCACGATCAGCTGCCGCGGGCGATCGGCGGCCAGGAGCATGTCGAACAGGATGTCCCTGATCGCGGTGCCCACATCCAGGGCAAAAGCGAAATCCGGCAGCCGGTAATGGGTCTCCAGCTGCTTGATCACTTCGGGGCCGAAGCCGTCGTCCCCCAGGAGCGGATTGCCGCATCCCAGAATCAGGCATTCTTTTTCGAGGTAAGGTAAGCTCATTTTTGTGCCAAATGTTCCAATTGTTCAAAATTTAATGCATACCGCCACAATTTCAGGAAATTAGATCAATAACCGTGCCAAAGTCCGCGGTCTTCGTTGAACACCTGTAATTGTTGCTGAAATTGGATTTTTTGGAATCAATGCCAGAGGAAAAGCAGAAAAAATAAATGGGGAAATATATCCCCAATAGTTGGCTTATTGGGGAATAGAATGCTGTAATTTATACAATTATATGTTTTTGAGAATAATATTGCTATTTATGGGAAAATATATCCCCTTTTTATGAAGGGCGGGTCAGGCCGTAGCGCCGCATCTTGTTGAAGAGCGTTTTGCGGTCAATTTTCAGCGCCTCCGCCACCTTCTGCCGGTGCCACCGGTGCTGGTTGAGGGCGGCGACGATGAGGTGCTTCTCATACTGGTTGAGCGTCTCGCCGAGATCCCGCACCGGCTGGTCCGCCAGATCGGGGAAATCTTCCCGTTCGGCCGGTGTTTCGGGTTTGGTGGTGGAGCCCATCAGATCGATGCGCTTCTGGTTGCAGTAGCGGATGATCACGTTCTGAAGTTCACGCACGTTGCCCGGCCAGTCGTAGTGGTAGAGTTTGTCCATGAGTTTGCCGGCAATGGGCGGCAGGTTGCGCTTGCCGGCATAGAGCCCCATGAAGTGGTCGATCAGGAGCCTCAGGTCCTCTTTGCGCTCGCGCAGCGGCGGAAGGTAGATCGGTAGAATGTGGATACGGTAGAAAAAATCCTCGCGCATGCGGCGCTCCTCGACCCGCTTTTTGAGGTCCCGGTTGGTGGCGGCTACGAAGCGTACCCGGGCCTTTTTGACCTGGCTGCTGCCCACCGGCGTGAAACCGCCGCCTTCGATGACCCGCAGGAGCTTGACCTGCATGTGCGGGCTGATCTCGCCCACCTCGTCCAGAAATACCGTGCCGCCGTCGGCGAAGTCCAGATAGCCGGACTTGTCGGTGTTGGCCCCCGAGAAGGCGCCCTTCTTGTAGCCGAAAAACTCGCTCTCCACCAGATTCTCGGGGATGGCCCCGCAGTGCACCGGCACGAAGCGCCGGTCGCGGCGCTCGCTCGTGTCGTGGATCGCGCGGGCCACGAGCTCCTTGCCGGTGCCCGGCTCGCCGTAGATCACCACGGTGGCGTCGGTGGCCGCGGCATTGAGAATATGTTCGTACACCTGCTGCATGACGGCGCTGCGCCCGACGATGTTGCCGAACTTGTGGCGGGCCTTGATCTGGGAGCGCAGCAGGATGTTTTCACGCCGCAGGGTGATCTCGCTCTCCCGCAGGGCCATTTCCGCCGTCTTGCGGTCGTTGATGTCGATGATCATGGCCAGGCAGGAGACGGCCCCGTCCACATGCCGAATGGGGGCGTTCATGCTGTAATACCAACGCTGGTCCTTGGGGTTCATGACCTCGAAGCGCACGGTCTGGCCGGCCTGGACCTGGTCCATGACGCAAAACGGACACGGCGTCTTGCGGCCGTGGAGCGCCTCGTAGCACCGGTGCCCCACCACGTTGCGACCGATCTGCTGCACCAGCTGCTCGTTGGCGTAGCGCAGGCGGAAATCGCGCGTGGCCACGTAGATTTGGCCCTCGAAGGCGTTGAGGATGGCCGCCATCCGGGCCTTCTGTTCCCCGATCTCGTGTTCGGCCGCTTTCAGCGGCGTGATGTCCACCATCGATCCGACGCTTTCGTCGGTGCCGGGTATATCGTCGATTTTGAGCAGCACGTTGCGGATCTGCCCTTGATCGTCCTGGACGTGGCATTCCAGCATGCGGGGTGCACTCCCGGTTGACGCGCGGTGGTTCTGGTAGTGGCGCATCTTGCGACGATCGGCCGCATAGATGACCTGATCCACGCTCAGGCGCCCCTCGACCTCCTCCTTGCGCAGGCCGGTCAGACGCTCGAAACCGGTATTGACCATGGTGATGGTGAAATCCCGCCGCATCACAAAGGTGGCCGTACCGGTATTCTCGAAAACCGTGCGATAGCGGTCCTGGCTCTGGCGCAGGCTGCGGCGCATGCCGCGCTGGTCCTCGAGGGCATCTTCGTAGCGTGCCAGACGCGTCTGCAACGCGGCGATGAGATGCTCGTAATCTTCGGCCCGCTTGAATTCCATGTTCCTGCCTTTACCATACTTTGCCCGCGACGGCCATTGGGCGGTCAAGACTTCCCGGCCCGTCGGGATTGAGATAAGCGTCCAAATGCAATACAGTGATCGCCCATGAGCATGAAGCATCCGCAACCGGCCACGATGGACATCAGGCCCGCCCGAATCGAAGACGCCGGCGCCGTGGCCGCGCTTTTGGGCCAGCTGGGCTACGTGCGCACGGGCGCGGCGGTCCGCCGCTGCATCCGGGCTTCGGCGTCCGACCCCGAAAGCGCCATCCTCGTGGCGGCTTGGCCGGACGGTCGGCTCGTCGGCTGCCTGCAGGCGGTCGTCACCCGCCGCCTGGCCGAGGGCGATCGTGGTGAAATCGCCAGCCTGGTGGTGAATGCCGACCAGCGCGGCCGGGGCATCGGCGCTCACCTCGTGCGGGCGGCGGTCGAATGGCTGCAGGCCCGGGGCATTGCGGATCTGCGCGTACGCTGCGATGTCGCGCGGGCGCGCGCCCACCGGTTTTATGAACGCGGCGGCTTCGGTCGGACCAAGACCCAGGCGGTCTTCGACCGGCCGCTCTCCCCTGGGCGAGCGTTGGCCACCACCGAACAGGATCCGACGGCACGATGATCGACCTGCCCACCTATTTCGAACGAATCGGCTACGGCGGCGGCCGGAAGACGGACCGCCATTGCCTGGACGCGCTTCACCAGGCGCATGCCAACGCTATTGCGTTCGAAAATCTGGACATTCTCCTGGGCCGCCCCATTCAGGTGGACCTGGTAAGCATCCAGAACAAGCTCGTTCGACACCGCCGCGGCGGCTATTGCTTCGAGCACAACCTTTTGATGGCGGCGGTGCTGGAGCAACTGGGGTTTTCCGTGCGCATGCTTGCCGCCCGGGTCCGCCTGGGCAGCGACCAGGTGCGCGCCCGCACCCACATGCTCCTGCGGATCGACCTGGACGAACAACCGCTGCTGGTGGACGTCGGCTTCGGGGCCCAGGGCTATCAGAGGCCCCTGCCCTTCGCCCCGGGCGAAATCTTCCGCCGGTTTCGATGGGATTACCGGGTGCTGCCGGAAGACGAGGCCTGGGTGCTGCAGTCCCGGCAGGACGGCCGCTGGATCGACTTGTACGTCTTCACACTCGAGCCCCAATACTGGATCGACTACAAGGTGGCCAACCATTACGTGTCCACGCATCCGGACAGCCAGTTTGCCCGGGATCTGATTGTCCAGCGTCCAACCCCGATAGCCCGCTACAGCCTGCACAATTTCGCGTTCAACATCGACCGGGGCGGATCCGTCGAGACCCGCACCCTCGAAGACCAGGCCGAACTGTTCGGGGTGCTGGCCGACACCTTCGACCTGCACTTCCCGCCGGGGACAAGGCTGCCGCTTTAGCGCCCGGGGGAACTTCTTTTGACAAGCGGGCCGGTTTTGCCTATGGTCCCAGAACAGATCCTTATCGGCCGTCGAAGCGCCGCCTGCGGCCGACGGCTATCAAAACGTCAACGCCATTGAGGACATGCCCGCATTCATGCCACCGCGCCCCCGCTTATCGCCAGACCCTTCTTCGGGGCGCGGATCCGTCGCGCGCCTTGCTTTTCGCCGCCCCGTCATCCTGGTGCTGCTTCTGGCGACTGCCACGCTG
>CAYMAR010000037.1:0-17867 GCA_964388465.1 uncultured Desulfobacteraceae bacterium | reverse complement strand
TGACGATCAGGGCCTGGTAGTCGCTGTCCAGGTTGAGGGCTTCGAAGCGCACGTCTTCGCGCTGCATGCGGGCGTATTTTTCCTTGAGCCTCAGGTTGTGCGCGTTGAGTTCCGCCGGGTCCAGATAGAGCGATTTGACCAGATTGCGCGTCTGGCGCTTGCGCGTGTCCATCCCGTTGGTGGCCCAGTCGTCCTTGTTGGAGGGCGGGCTCTGTAGATCGTCCGGAAATTCCACCGGCTCCATCATCTGGCCGGTAAGCCCGTCGCCCAGGATCATGACCGGGTTGCGGTATTTCTCGGCCAGCGGGAAGGCCTCCATCACCATCTCGACGGCCTCCTGCACGCTGGCCGGCGCCATGACCAGCAGACGGTAGTCACCGTGCCCGCCGCCTTTGGTGGCCTGGAAATAATCGCCCTGGGACGGCAGGATCCCGCCGAGCCCCGGGCCGCCGCGCATGATATTGACGAAGACGGCCGGGCACTGGGCGCAGGTGATATAGCTCAAGGCCTCGCTCATCAGGCTGACGCCGGGGCTGGAGCTCGTGGTAAAAACCCGCTCGCCGCAGGCCGCTGCGCCGAAAATCATATAGCCCACCGCCACTTCGCTCTCCCCCTGGAGAAAAACGCCGTCTACCTCGGGCATGCGTTTCGCCAGGTACTCCGCCACCTCGGACTGCGGTGTGATCGGATAGGCGAAATAATTCAAACAGCCGGCCCGGATGGCGGCCTCGCCGATGGCTTCGTTGCCTTTCATGAGGACTTTTCCCATGCTACCTCCTGCTCGCCCCACCCTCCGGGCCGACCGGCGGTCCTTTTCAAGGCCGGCGGCCGGCTCGCCGGCGCCTGGCGGCTGCCGCGGCGGTTGTCCGCAGGCGATTCTGTGCCGGGTTCCGGGGATGGGGGTGATGGTTGGTCAGGCCGCGGAGTCCTCCGCGTCTTCCGCGATTTCAATGGCCACGTCGGGGCACATGACACAGCACATGGCGCAGTAGATGCAGTCTTGGGGACGCGCCTGAAAGACCGGAAAATACCCCTTGGTGTTGACTTCCCGCGACAGCTCCAGCACGTTCTTGGGGCAGATCGCCACGCACAGGCCGCAGCCCTTGCAGCGATCTTTGTCGATAATGTGTTTATAGGTCATGCGAAACCTCCTGCTGCGAGGCGTTGCCGGTGTAAATCGGACGCTTCGCGATTACAGCGTGAACCGCCGGCGGGTATCAGTCGTCCACGAGCGGATCGGCATGTCTCCAGGGCGGCACGAGCTGCCGCCGAATCGGCAGGACCGGACAATCGTCCACCTCGGCGGATACGACCGTCAGCAATGTTTGCGGCGCTGTCACGCAAACCAGGGGCAGCCCGGTCGCCGCGGCGAGCTGCCGCCCGAACCGGTAGCCCTCGCTAATGGTCGCCGCCGTGGTTTCATCCATCAAATGGGCGTTGATGATCCACCCTTCCACGGACCGCCGGGCGGCCGATTCGATGGCGGCCCTCATACGCACGCATCCCGCCACCGTTCCGGTCTGCGGCCGCAGGGGATTGACGACCTGGAGCATCTGCACGTTTCGCCCCTCGAGGGCGTCGGTCAGCGCACCGAGCACCACCGCCCCCACGTCGTCACCGCCGACGTCCAGAATCGTCAGCGGGCTGGGGCTGCGGAGCAAACCGGCGATGGCGGGGCTCAATATGGGCAGGTCGGCGTGCAGATAGGCCGGCGGCGGCAGAACCAGGTCGATTCCCCGGGAACGCAGCTGTTGGCGCGCTTCCCGCGTTCGGAAATAGGGATTGACCAGATCGAGATCGGCGACCCGGACGTCAACGCCGGCACGCTTTCTTTCGAGCGCCAGGCTGATGGACACTTCGGTTTTACCGCTACCATAGTCACCGACGATAATAGCGATACCGTTAAGCTCGACTCCCAATTCACCCTCATCAACGGCGTCGGCCGAGGCGGGAATTGAGAAAATCGCAAGCGGCGCTTCGGGACGACGATGGATTTGACGAGGTTGTGTTTATTGATTCTGGCCCCTTTTGTCAAGGTGCATCGGGGCGTCAACGCAAGAATTACGCGGGGTTGGGCACCGAATGCGTGCCGGCATGGATGACCGCGGCATCAACCGCATCACCGGGCGTTTACAATCGCGGCCAGGTCCGCTATGAGACCAGAGCCATCCCTGCCGTCTTACCCGGCCGGGCGGCACGACACCAACCCAAGCGAAGCCAGCGAGGTTCCCGCCGATGACAACCGTTACGACCGGACTGGAGCAGCTCCTGCGTGATGCGCATCCCTGGATACGGGGCCGGCGGTTGGGGCTTCTGTGCAATCCGGCTTCGATCGACCGCCGCTACACGCACGCCCGCGACGCCTTGATGCAATGTTTCCCCGGCCAGCTCAAGGCCCTGTATGCTCCGCAGCATGGCTTTTGGGCCGAGAAGCAGGACAACATGGTGGAGTCCGACCATATGACGGACCCGGCTACGGGGCTGCCCGTGTTCAGCCTCTACGGCGAGACCCGTATTCCCACGCCCGCAATGCTGGATCCCATCGACGTTCTCCTGGTGGACCTCCAGGATGTGGGCACCCGGGTCTACACCTTCATTTACACCCTGTCCTACTGTATGGAAGCGGCACGGGACTGCGGCCGACAGGTGCTGGTGCTCGACCGCCCCAATCCGGTCAACGGACGCCAGGTGGAAGGCAATCTGCTCAAGCCCCAGTGGTCCTCCTTCGTGGGCCGTTTCGCCCTGCCCATGCGCCACGGTCTGACCATCGGGGAATTGGCCCGCCTCTTCAACGATCGATTCGGTATCGGCTGCGAACTCGAGGTGGTGGCCATGGACGGCTGGGGGCGGACCATGTGGTTTGGCGAGACTGGACTGCCCTGGGTCGCGCCGTCGCCCAACATGCCGACCCCCGATACGGCCGCGGTCTACCCGGGCCAGGTGATCTGGGAAGGCACCAACATATCCGAGGGCCGCGGCACGGCCCTGCCCTTTGAAATCTGCGGTGCGCCCTATCTTGACGTGACCCGGGTGGGGAAAATGCTGGCCGATAAAAGTCTGCCGGGCGTCGTCCTGCGCCCCCTGACCTTCGAGCCCACTTCCGGCAAACACGCCCAGACCCCCTGCCACGGCTTCCAGCTCCATATTACCGACCGGGATCGCTACCAGCCTTATCTGACCACCCTCCAGCTGCTGCAGGCGATCATCCGCTGTCACCCCGATGCATTCGCGTGGAAAGCCCCGCCCTATGAGTACGAGTTTGAAAAACGCCCCATCGACCTCATCTTGGGTGACGCCGACCTTCGACGGTGCATCGAAGCGCAGGAGGATCCCGAGATGCTGGCCCGGGGCTGGCAGGGAGAACTTCTTGCTTTCCGGGAGGCCTGCAGACCCAGTCTGCTCTATGCCGGTGTTTGAAAGCGGCCGTCCAGAACGATCGGCAGCGACGCGGCGGGCCGAGGGGGCGGCGCCCTGTAGTTCCTGCGCCCTAAAAAAAAGCCCTGCGGCTTGGCACCGCAGGGCCCGGTAAAGCGTTCGGAATCTAAGCTTTTTTCAGGTTGTCAATTTCCTGTTTGAGCTCGTCGATCTCCTGTTTATACTTTTCGACGTCGTCATCGGATCCGATCGGGCTACCGATGGAATCGTCTTTCTTCCATGTGTCCTTGAGTTCGTCAAATCCCAGGTAAATCGCCAAGCCTCCCCCGAGAAGGAGCATCAGGGGAATCGCACCGGCCAGAAGCGTCATGAAAGGAGACCACCATACCACCAGCCCGATGAGTCCCAAAACAGCGGCTGCCGCCCCACCAACTAAAGTTTTCATATACACCGTCCTCCTTGTAGTAAGTTTTCAGAACTATTGATTCGCTGGGATTATTGCCCTTGTCTTAGCGCTATCCGCGGTCACCGGAGGTTCATCCCCTGGAGATCCAGATCTGAAACGGGAATTGTTTCGGCAAATCGAAAGGCCCGCTGCATCAGCACGCACCGATGTTAGATAATCAAATCGGCGTTGGCAAGTGTTAAAATTGAGCCCCGCATAACATATCCACTTTTTTTTCTCAAGGTTATTTTTGGTCGCACGGCCCGGTTGCAGCCCCCCAGCAACGCGGCGGGCTCGGCCCGACCCGCCGCGCCTTCCGCTGCCGGGCCGGTGGTTTCCGATTGCATCATCGCTGCCATTCTGGTAGCTATTTTTTTCTGGTCGCATTCTCAAATGCTACGGTCCGCCGTCATCGCTGTTCGCCGCCGGCGCCCGTTTCAAGCCCAACAGGCGCATGCATGATCATCTTCCGCAGCCCCAAATGGAAACGCATCCAGGCACGTATCGATCGCGTCATCCAGTGTCTGCTCCAAGGGACCCATCAGCATTACGCCTGCTACCTGCCGCCAAGCCCCGGTTGGCTGATAACCCACGTGCAGAGGCTTTTCTATCGCGGCATCACGCTGGCGCCCAGCCAGGCCGCGGTGCTCAAAACCCTGCCACGAAACGCCGTTCTGGTCTGCGTCACCAAAAACAAGAGCCTTTTCCAGTGGTTGTTCTATCACAACCGTTACGGCAGCAAACGCATGCCCGTGCCCACGGTGGCGTTCGACTACACCGTATTCCTCTACCAGCCGCTCTCGCGGATTTTCCGCATGCTGCTGGCGCGTCTGGACCATTTTTGCCGTCACTTCGGTTTTCCCGACCCCTACACCGCCGGCTACTTCCGGCGAATGCTCGATCAGGGTGAAACCCTTTTCCTCTCCCTGGTCGAACCGGGCGGTTTCTACCGCCGGTTTGTCAAAGAGAAAACCGATCCCATAAAATTCCTGCTGGACTATCAGGCCGCCACGGATCGCCCCATTTACCTCGTCCCACACCTGATGATTTTTGAAAAAGATCCCGAAAAAACGACCCCCTCGCTGTGGAAGCATTTGTTCGGGCCCGAACAGGCGCTGGGTTTTTTTCGGCGCATCACCACGCTCGTTAAGAAACCCGGGCGCACCTTCGTCGAACTGAGCACCCCGGTGGACCTCCAGATCTTCATGCGGCATCCCGACGTTCGCGACCGTAGCCGCACCTACCAGGCCCTTCTCCTGCGGCGCAACCTTCTGCGGCAGATCAACCGCCATCGCCAGAGCATTCTCGGACCGGTCCTCAAAAGCCGCCTGGAAATCAAGGACGCGGTGCTGACCGGCTCCCGGATGCAGCAATTCATCCGCGATCAGGCGGAAAGCGAACAGAAACCGGCAACCAAACTGCACCGGCAAGCCGAATCCTATTTTGAAGAAATTGCCGCCGATTACCGCATCGGTGTGATCAAATTCCTTTCCAAGATCCTGGACTGGATCATCAACACCATGTTCGACGGGGTCATCGTCGACAATGAGGGCCTCGACCGCCTGAAAACCATGTCCCAGCGCGGCCCGCTGATTCTTCTCCCCTGCCACAAGAGCCACATCGACTACCTGATGATTTCCTACATCATGTTTCACAACAACATGCCCTGCCCGCACATCGTGGCCGGCAAGAACCTCTCCTTCTGGCCCCTGGGCACCATTTTCCGGAGCTCGGGCGCCTTTTTCATGCGCCGAACCTTCAAGGGCCAGCCGCTTTACGCCGCCGTATTCGCCGCCTACGTCGACAAGCTGCTGCAGGAGGGCTTCAACATCGAGGTCTTCATCGAGGGCGGACGCAGCCGCACCGGCAAACTGCTATCCCCCAAGACCGGCCTTCTATCCATCCTGCTGGAAGCCTACCAGCAGGGTGCCTGCGAGGACCTGATTCTCGCCCCGATCTTCATCGGCTATGACAAGGTTCCCGAAGAAAAGGCCTATCTGCACGAACTCGAAGGCGGCAAAAAGGAACCCGAAAGCCTGAAGCAGGTCATTCGGGCGCACAAGGTGCTCAAGAAGCGTTTCGGTAAGATCTACATCGAATTTCACGACCCGCTTTCGCTGGTCGATCTGCTGGCTGAAAACGCGCTCGACCTGGCGGGCATGACCCGCGAGGAAATCAGCGCGTTCTGCCGCAACATCGGTCACCGCACCATCTATGCCATCAATCGCGTGGCGGTCATCACCCCGCATGCGATCACCGCCGCCGCCCTGCTCAACCACTCCCGCCAGGCTTTCACGCTACCCGTGCTGCAGGAAACCGCCGAGACCTACCTCAACCACCTCTATTTCCATGGAAACAAGCTGGCCGACACACTGGAGGTCGATCCGGCCAAGGCCGTCGAACAAGTCTTGCACATCTACCTGCAGCGCAAATTCGTGGCACCGCTCGACAAGAAAGCCGCGGCCACCGAAGACACGCCGCGCTATCGCGTGCAAGACGAAAAGCGCCCCAGCCTGGAGTACTATAAGAACAATTGTGTGGCCTGCTTCGTCCCGGCGGCTTACACGGCCCTGTCGATATTCGAGCGCGATGCCTTCCAGTTCGTGGCCACGGACCTGCATGCCAGCTACCGTTTCCTGCAGGACTTTTTCAAATACGAGTTCTCCTACGATCTGGAAAATCCGCCGGAATGGTATGTCCGCAAGAATATCAAAGCATTCATCAACGATGCCATCCTGATCCCCCACCCCAATCTGCCGGACACCTACAACATCACCTCGCTGGGTTTTCGCAAGCTGAAACTGTTCTCGGGCTTTTTGCGCTCGTATTTCGAGTCCTACCGGATCACCTTGGATCAGCTGGCCCGCCAGGAAAAGAAGGACCTGAACTTGAAGGAGCAGCTCAAAAAAATTGCCGCCTACGGCAACCGTCTGGCCAAAAACGGTGAAATCGAAAGCAATGAGGCCCTGTCACGCGTGAATTTCAGAAATGCCCTGGCCTTTTTCCAGAGCCGGGGCATTCACTGCCGGGACGACGAAGAGGCCATCGAACGCTACCGTGAACCCATCCAGCGCTATCTGAAATTTCTGCCGTGATGCCATGAAAGCCCTTGTCCTGGCAGCCGGCCTGGGCACGCGCCTGCGGCCTTTCAGCGAACACACCCCCAAACCGCTCTTCACGCTGGACGGCCGTCCCCTGCTGGGCCGGATCATCGACCAATTGATTGCGGCCGGTGCCCGGACCATCGCGGTTAATACCCACCATCTGGCCGAGCAGATCGAAGCCTATTTGGCGGTCGAACCATTTGCCGCCCGCATCATCCTGCGGCACGAACCCGCTATTCTCGGCACCGGCGGGGCTATCCGCAACACGGCCGATATCTGGGGGACGGCGCCTTTCGTGGTGGTCAACGGCGATGTGGCCACCGATATCGATCTGGCGGCCGTCTACCGCTATCATGCCGGACACGGGCAGCCGGTCACCCTGGTGATGCGTGACGATCCGGCGTTCAACACCGTGTCGGTGGATGCGCACGGGGATGTCGTGGATTTCAGCGCCGCCGCCGGTCTTGAACGGGACGACCGGCGGCGACTGACCTTCACCGGCATCCAGGTCCTCGATCCGCGGGTGATCGATTTCATCCCCGCCAAAGGCTTTGCCCACAGTATCGATGCCTTCGAGGCCATGCTGGCCGCCGGCTACAAGATCAAGGCCTTTATCGCCGCCGACAGCCGCTGGGCCGACATCGGCACGCCGCGGCGCTACC
Organism: uncultured Desulfobacteraceae bacterium; assembly: GCA_964388465.1. Taxonomy (GTDB): domain Bacteria; phylum Desulfobacterota; class Desulfobacteria; order Desulfobacterales; family UBA5852; genus JABZFP01. The sequence continues at coordinate 10,281 of CAYMAR010000037.1, read as the reverse complement.
AGCAGACCGCCCGCGAATTAATGGCGGCGGCGGTCTTCCGGGAACTGACGCCTGGGCATTGCGCTGCCGGCATCACATGGGAGCCGCTGGCGGGTGACGGGTCCGAGCGCCAATGGCACCGGTTGCGCCGGGGCGACCAGTCGGTCGTCATGGTCGATCATGGCCTGCGCCGCGGTGCGCCGCCCGGCGAGGCTGATGCCTTCGTCCATATCGGCCGCCATCTCCATCGCCGGGGGCTGCCGGTGCCGCGCATCCTCCGTGCCGACCCGTTTGCCGGTCTTGTGTTCGTGGAAGACCGGGGCGATTGCCATCTGCAGACCCATGTCGCCCGAACGGCGTCTCCCGGGGCGGTGTCCGCCCTCTACCGGAAAATCATTGACCTTCTGATCGAGATGTCGGTATCGGGAGGAAACGGCTTCGATCCGGCGTGGACCTGGCAGACCGCGGCCTACGACCGGGAGGTCATCGTGGAGAAGGAGTGCCGCTATTTCATCGAGGCCTTTGTCCGGAACTACTGCGGCCGGGAGATCCCCTTCGCGCGCATCGAGGCCGAAAGCCATCGCCTGGCCGACGGCATCCTGGCGGAACGCGCCGAGGGATTCATGCACCGGGATTTTCAGTCCCGCAACATTCTGATCGCCGCGGACCGCCCCTGGATCATCGACTACCAGGGGGGGCGGCGGGGCCCGGCCGAATACGATCTGGCTTCGCTTCTGATCGACCCTTATGTCGCGCTTCCCGAAGCCGTTCAGGAGGCGCTTCTGGAGGATTTTATCGAACGCTACCGGGAACGGACCGGCACATCCCGGGAAACCATCTCGACGCGCTACCGACTCTGCGCCGTGGCGCGCAACCTGCAAATTCTGGGCGCCTTCGGCTTTCTGGTCAGGGCCAAACACAAGACCCGCTTCGCCGCCTACATTCCCGACGCCCTGCAAAGCCTGGAGCGCAACCTGGCCCGGGTCGAAAGCCATCGTTTCCCGGCGCTGCGGGATCTGACCCGATCACTGGTCCCGGCAACTTGACGGGCGCAGACCGGCCCCGTGCCGACGGCCACCCGGCCGTTTCCGATCAAAATGCCCAACGGAGAGGAGAAAAACCATCATGAGCGGCCTGAACATCATGGTCAACGGATTGCCGGGCAATGTGACCCGGATGCTCGCCCGGCATATCATCCAAGCGGACGATATGGCTCTGGTTCCCTATTCCCTGACCGGCCCCGAAATCGAAGCGGCCCACGCCGAGGTCGAGGGACAGTCGATTGCGCTGATCCGCCCCGAAGACCGGGCGGCGCGCATCGTTGAAGTCAAGTCCGGTTATCCCGGCTGCATTTGCGTCGACTTCACCCACCCGTCGGCGGTGAATGCCAATGCGGCATTTTACTGCGACCAGGCGCTGCCCTTCGTCATGGGCACCACAGGCGGCGACCGCGAAGCCCTGCGCCGCACCGTGCAGCAATCGTCCATCGCGGCCGTGATCGCGCCCAACATGGCCAAACAGATCGTCGGCCTCCAGGCCATGATGGCCTATGCCGCCGCAACCTTCCCGGGGCTGTTCGAAGGCTACACCCTGACGGTACGGGAGAGCCACCAACAGGGCAAGGCCGACACCAGCGGAACCGCCAAGGCCATGGTGCGCTACTTCAACGCCATGGGCATCGACTTCTCGGACGCCCAGATCCACCAGGAGCGCGACCCTCAGGTTCAGCAGACCCAGTGGGGCATCCCGGAAGCCTATTTAGGCGGCCACGGCTGGCATACCTACACCCTGGTCTCCGCCGATGAGACCGCCACGGTCGAAATCACCCACAATATCAACGGCCGGGAAATCTATGCCGAAGGCACGCTCGACGCGCTACGGTTTCTGGCCCGGAAGCTGGATCAAGGTTGCGGCGGGCAGGTCTTTTCGATGATCGACGTCCTGCGCCAGGACTGAACGCCCGCTCGGCATCCCCGGTGGCGCCCCCCCCGGACGCCGGGGCAACCGGTTCGCCAGGACGGCGTCCCCCGCCGTTCGGCAAGCGTCGGCCGGCAAACGCCAAACCGGCGATCGCCTTGATAGGCCACCGCCGGTCGCACAACCCAAAAAATTTTTCCTTACCCGACCCTCCCCTGCCTTGCGGCCGTCGGCCCGGCCCTACATCCCGGCAATCACCTCGTAGGCCTGGGCCAGCGCCTGGTCGAGATTCTCGGGTTGGCTGCCGCCGGCCTGGGCCAGATCGGGTTTGCCGCCCCCACCGCCGCCCACCACGGGCGCCAGCTGCTTGATGATATCGCCCGCGTGAAAACGGTCCTGCAAATCCCGGGTCACGCCGGCGATCAGGAGCGCCTTGCCCGCGCTGACAGATCCCAGGACGACGACCCCCGACTGCAGGCGGTCGCGGAAGCGGTCCACGAAGTCGCGCAACGCCCCCGGGTTATCGGCCTCCACGCGGCGGGCCAGCACCTTGACCCCGTTGACTTCGCGGACATCCGCTTCGGCATCGGCCGCCGTCTGCGAGGCCAGTTTGCCCTTGAGGCGCTCGACCTCTTTCTCGAGTTCCTTCTGCTGGGCCAAGAGCTTCTCGATCCGCAGGGTGATGTTCTGGGGACTGTCCTTCAAAAGCCGGGCGGTCTCGTCCAGGGCGCGGGCCATCTGCTGGACGTTTTCCAGAGCGCCCTCGCCCGTCATGGCCTCGATCCGCCGGACCCCCGCGGCCACGCTGGCTTCGCCCACGATTTTGAAAAATCCGATGTCGCCGGTGTGCTGCACGTGGGTGCCGCCGCAAAGCTCCTTGCTGAAATCCGCGAGGCTGACCACGCGTACGCGATCGCCGTACTTCTCCTCGAACAGGGCGGTGGCGCCGGATTGGAAGGCCTCTTCAGCCGCCATCTCATCGGTAAGGGTGGCCACGTTCTCGAGGATACGCGCGTTGACCTTGCGCTCGATGGCGGCCAGCACGGCCGGTTCGATCTGGGAAAAATGGGTAAAGTCGAATCGCAGCCGATCCGGCGCCACCAGGGAGCCGGCCTGTTTGACATGGTCGCCCAGGACCTCCCGCAGTACGGCGTGCAGGATGTGGGTGGCCGTATGGTTGCGCGCCGTGGCCCGGCGGGCGGCCAAATCCACCTGCAGACGCACGGCGTCGCCCTTGGCAATCCGCCCGGCGCTCACGACGCCCTTGTGGATGATCAGGCCCGTGGGATCCTTGACGGTGCCCTGGATGTCGATGGCGGCCGGCGGATCCCCGGCCAGCCCCGTGACCGTCCCCGTGTCGCCGACCTGGCCCCCGGCCTCGCCGTAGAAGGGTGTGGCCGCCACCACGATTTCGACCGCATCGCCGGCGGCGGCGTCGACAACCTCGGCGCCGTCCTTGACCAGGAGCACCACCCGGCTTTCCAGCGCGAGCTCGTCATAGCCTTTGAACTCGGGCTGGAAACCCTCGGCCGACAACGGGCGGTAGGCGTCACCGATTCCCATGAAGGTGACCTTGCCCCGCGACTGGGCCCGCTGGCGGTCCATGGCGGCATCGAAACCGTCCATGTCCAGTTCGAGCTGTTCGTCGCGGACCACGTCGCGGACGATATCCACCGGGAAGCCGAACGTGTCGTAGAGTTTAAAAATCACGTCGCCCGGCACCACGTTCGCCCCCCGGGCCCGCAATTCGCCCAGGGCGTCGTTGAGGACCCGCAGGCCGTTGTCAAGGGTCTCGGAAAAGCGGACTTCTTCGTTTTCGATCACATTGGTGATGAAGGCCTCGGCTTCACCCAGCTCCGGGTAGGCCGGCCGCATGATTTCCATGACCGTGCGGGCGGTGTCATGCAGGAAGGGTTTGACCAGGCCGATGTTGCGCCCGTAGCGAATGGCGCGGCGCATGATCCGACGCAGCACGTAGCCGCGCCCCTCGTTGGCGGGCAGCACCCCGTCGCCGATCAGAAAGGCCGTCGCCCGGCTGTGGTCGGCGATCACCTTCATGGCCACTTCGGTTTCCCGGGATTCGCCCACCGCACGGCCGGCCAGTTCTTCGGTGCGGCGGATAATGGGAACCATCAGGTCGGTGTCGTAGTTCGTGTCCACGTCCTGCAATACCGAACAGATCCGCTCGAGCCCCAGGCCGGTGTCGATGCTGGGTTTGGGCAACGGCGCCATCTTCCCGGAGGCGTCGCGGTTGAACTGCATGAACACCAGGTTCCAGATCTCGAGGAAGCGGTCGCAGTCGCAGTCGACGCCGCAGTCGGGGTTGCCGAGGCCGCAGTCGCCGCCGCGGTCCAGATGGATCTCGGAGCACGGCCCGCAGGGGCCGGTGTCCCCCATGGCCCAGAAATTCTCATCTTCCCCCAGGCGCACGATGCGATCGATGGGCACACCGATCTGCCGGTGCCAGATATCGGCCGCCTCGTCGTCGTCGAGATAGATCGAGACCCACAGGCGGTCGGCCGGCAGGCCATAGCCGTTGGTCAGCAGGTCCCAGCCGTATTCGATGGCTTTTTCCTTGAAATAGTCGCCGAAGGAAAAATTGCCCAGCATTTCGAAAAAAGTGTGGTGCCGCGCCGTATAGCCCACATTCTCAAGATCGTTGTGCTTGCCGCCGGCCCGGACGCATTTCTGCGAGGTGGTCGCGCGCACGTAGTCGCGTTTTTCCTCCCCCAGGAAGGCGCGCTTGAATTGAACCATTCCGGCGTTGGTGAACAGCAGGGTCGGGTCGTCGGCCGGAACGAGCGAAGAACTGCGCACCACCTGGTGATCGTGTTTCTCGAAGAAATCCAGAAATCGCCTGCGTGCATCATTACCCGTCATACGCTTCGTCTCCCAAGATTCGGCTGTCGCCGCCAGCGGCGATGTTGTATTGCGGCCCGGATGGGCGGTTATCCGTCGGCGTCGCTTTCGCGGTCGTCTTCCACCTTTTCGGCGAATCCCAGTTTCTCGCGGATTTCCTGCAATGCCGCCGCGTAGATATCCGCGTTGTCGGCAAAAAAATTCTTCACATTGGTGCGTCCCTGGCCGATGCGCTCGCCCTTGTAGGCGTACCAGGAGCCGCTCTTGTCGATCACCCCGCAGCTGACGCCGATATCAAGGATTTCACCGGTTTTGGAGATGCCTTCGCCGTAACTGATGTCGAACTCGGCCTCCTGGAAGGGCGGTGCCATCTTGTTCTTGACCACACGGACGCGGGTGCGGTTGCCGACCACCTCCTGGCCTTCCTTGATGGCGCCGGTGCGCCGGATGTCCAGTCGGACGGAGGAGTAGAATTTAAGCGCATTGCCGCCGGTGGTCGTTTCGGGGTTGCCGAAGACGATGCCGATCTTCATCCGGATCTGGTTGATGAAAATGACGGCGGTCATGGTCTTGCCGATGGTGCCGGTGAGTTTGCGCAGCGCCTGGGACATGAGACGCGCCTGCAGACCCATGTGGGAATCGCCCATTTCGCCTTCGATTTCGGCCCGCGGCACCAGGGCGGCCACCGAGTCGATAACGATGATGTCGATGGCCCCGCTGCGCACGAGCATGTCGGCGATCTCGAGCGCCTGCTCGCCGGTGTCCGGCTGGGAGACCAGCAGTTCGTCGCAGTTCACGCCCAGTTTGCGGGCATAGTTCGTGTCGAGTGCGTGTTCGGCGTCGATGAAGGCGGCGATGCCGCCGGCGCGCTGGGCTTCGGACACCGCGTGCAGGGCCAGGGTGGTCTTTCCCGATGATTCGGGGCCGAAAATCTCGATGACCCGGCCCTTGGGCAGTCCACCGATGCCCAGGGCCTTGTCGAGCGCGATCGACCCACTGGAAATGACCGGCACTTTCGTGACGGTGTCTGCTCCCAGGCGCATGATGGCGCCTTTGCCGAATTGGCGCTCAATCTGGGTCATGGCCGATTCGACCGCTTTGCTCTTGTCCGGTGCTGTCGTCATAAATTCCTCCAGGGGCTTCCGGGCGCCGATCGTGGGTGCATGCGCCGGATGGTCGTCGTTAGTGAATCGGCAGGGCCGTGCGCCAACGCCCGCACAGCCGTCCGGCGTTCGGTTGGTAGGCCGTCAATCGTTTTTTTAGGCCGCGGTCAGCGGCGCTTGCGCCAACGCCGTGTATCGTGCCCCGCCGGGGCCAAGGCGGCTTTCATACCAGATGAGGGCATCCACCGTAAAGGTTAGGGACGGTAGAGCCTGCATTTGCCGGGCCAACACGGTATCCGCCGCGTGCCAGCGTTTGGGGTTGCGAATACGGCCCACCGTCAGATGGGCGCGAAAGGGGCGCTTTTCCGGATTGAATCCGCAAAGCGCCAGCCGCGCATCCAACGCCTGCTGAACGCTCCGCAGACGTTCGACCTCCCCCGCCACGGCCTGCCAGAGCACCCGGGGCCGGTGAAGGCTGGGAAATCCGCCAAGACCGCCGAGGGATAGTTCGAGTGGGACCTGCCCAGCGACGGCCGCTTGCATGGCCTGTTCAATAGCTTCGCCCGCGGCAGGGTCCGTTTCTCCCAGAAATTTTAGGGTCAGGTGGATGCTGGCCGGCTTCACCCACCGCGCCTCGATCCCCTCGCCCTGCAGCCGGTGCTGCAGGCGTTCGATCCGGTGAACAATCGCGCCGGGCGGTTTGAAGGCTAAAAATGTCCGCAACGCGCGTCTCCATCCGGCCGGCCCCCGGCAGTCGTCGGGGGCTGTGAATCGGGCCGATCAGGTGCTCGGCAGCGTTGCCTGGGGCTCGCCGAGCAGGAACTTGCCTTTGGCGATCCAGTCTTTCAGCATGGACGCGATCTCACGGGCGCGGACCGTGCTCGAGAGCGGAACGGTGGCGATCTCTTCCCCGTTGAGTCGAATGCGGCCGCTCCGGAGCTCCGCGTAGCTGACCTCGCCAAGGGTGACGCCCGTTCCCTGCGGGTAGTCGTGGCTGTAGTCCACGACCTGGGTGAACAGGTCTTCGTCCGACACCCCCGTGTAACCGGCCATGTCCTCGTTGAGAATCGGGATCGGTATCCCCAGGCCCACCGACAGGGAGCAGCCGTAACCCTGGATGCTGGCCCCCATGAGCCACTTGGCACTCATGCGCTTGAGATCGCCCATCACGCTGATCGTACCGGCCGGCGAGCGCGGCACCCCCCTGCGGGTGCGTTTGGCGCCCGGCTTGTGCTGGGTGCCGGCGCCGGTGACGTAGCCGATCCCGCCGCCCAGAAAGATGCGCGTTCCCATCCCGATGGTCTTGTAATAGGGATCGTTGAACAACGGGCTCAGCTGTCCAGCCGAGCAGTAGTTGGCGTTCTGGCCGCGGGGTTTGAGCGTTCCCATGTACGTGTAGATCGTCTTGGGCGATAGATTCACGGCGCAGTTGTAGTTCTGGTAGGCATTGCGCGGGTTGAACAGCTGGGCATAGGGCAGCGTTTTGAGGGTGATTTCCTTTTCCAGCAACTTGCGCGGATAGCAGTCGGTGCCATACCCCTGGGCCTTCAGATGAACCTTCTTACCGGCGACGAGGTCCTGGATCACGTGGCCGCCGCCGTAGTTGAACTCCCCGGGGTAGACCCGGTTCAACGGGTCGTCCTCGCAGGTTTCGGTGGCGCCGATATAGCAGTCCACGGCGGCGATGCCCCCGTAGGCGGGCACATTGTTGAGCCACACCTTGGAGGCTTTGATGCTGGGGACCGCGTGGCCGAAATTGATGAAGGCGCCCGAGGAGCACATGGGGGCGAAAGTGCCGGTGGTGACCACATCCACGCGACGGGCCGCCTCGACCCGGCCTTCGGTCTTGACGATGTCGACCATCTCCTCGGCCGTGACGACGACCACATCACCGGCCTTGATTCGGCGGTTGATCGCGGCGTAGGTTTTCGCTACCTTGTGCTTGCCCATCGCGATGTCTCTTCTCTTCCCGTGAACCTGTGCCGAAATCCCACCACCGCCGGCCGGGTACGCGGCCCGCGGCTCAGGACGCCGGATTCAACTTGGTGGTAATATTGTCCCGGATCCATTTGGCATCCCACCACTCGATCGGGTTGACCAGCGTATCGTGGACCATCATGCCGAAATGCAGGTGGTCCCCCACGGCCAGCCCGGTAACACCCGTGCGCCCGATGATATCGCCTTTGGCCACCCGTTGGTCGGCATTCACCTGGATGTTGCTCAGGTGCGAATACAGGCTGAACAGTCCGTATCCGTGTTCGATCACCACCGTGTTGCCGTATATCCCGACGTTGCCGGCGAACACCACCTGGCCGTGGTTGGCGGCCGGCACGGGTGCCTGCTGCAGCGAGGCCAGGTCCGCGCCCAGGTGAACCTGGCGGTCGATGATGGCCCCCTGGTATTTGTAGACGCGGTGGTCGGCGAACTGCGCCCGGTTGGCCGCCTTGGGCAGCCGCATGAAGACACCCTCCCAGGTCATCGCCGGTGTGGTCCGCTCGGCCAGGGCGGCCAGGGTTTCGCCGTTTTGCCGGCGCATGTCACGGTTGACGGCCAGAAAGATCTCCTTCGGATCGGTGGGCACCTCGCCGGCCGTTTCCAGCAGCGGGCGCATTTTCTGTGTGATGAAGCGATCGGAAATGTTCAGCACGTCCTTTTTAAAGCGTTTGGCCCGGATGCGGTAGGAAAAGCCCGCCCGGGCTTCGTTGCCGGCCCGGTCGACGGCCAGTGCGCGGATGGCGGTGTCTGGCGCCTGATCGTAGGCCACGGCGAAAAAAGCCAGCATGGTCAGCGGCTCGTCCGCACTTTTAGGGTGGCCCGGGTAAAAGTGCTCGCCGACCAGGACGCCGTGGCGGGCGCAGGGCTCATCGAGGCGGTAGACCAAAAGACCGCTGCCGCCCTGGTTGACATAGTGAAAGCGGCTGAGCGTCGTGATGGCGGGCGGTTTGGAATCGACCGTCAGCGGGAATTCCACCAGCGTGCGGTTGCCGTTCCACCAGTTGCGCCAGCTGAAGTCGGCGGCCTGGATACGCAGGATGGCATCGCCGTCGGCCAGCTTGAGCTGGGCCGGGTCGAGAACCAGGTCCAGCCGATGCGCCTCGACCCCGCTGCCGGACAGCAGCATGGAGCCTTCAAAACGGACTTCCTCCAGAAGGATATCCCTCCCGGCCTGGGCGACGTGGGCCTGGATGGTCTTGATCCCCCGGCCGCGTTCGCTAATCTCGACGGTGACGGTCCGCGGGGTTTTACCGATGGCCGGCGTTTCCAGGTCACTTTCGATCGAAGGCGCCTTGCCTTCCATGCGCCATACGGCCAGCACAACCAGCGGCGCCAGCAGCAGCAGGAAAACAACGGGGATCAGCACGCGACCGCTCATTTTACGCTTTGATTTCAAATGTTTCAACTCGTCTCTCCTTCGCGCGTGATCCGGTATTGCTACCAGGTAAAGCCGCGATAATCAAGCAAAGTTTGGTTTCTTGACTTTTACTGGACCGCAAGATAAAGGACTGCCCAATGTCGGGCGCCCAGGCCGCACGCGGCGCAACCCAACGACGGATCGACAACGTTTCGACAACCTTTTGCGACAGGTGTGGCGGCGGTACCGCCGGGATGGAAACCCACCGACGAAGCTCGGGAGCAGCCGCGTGATATACCGACCGCCGAAACCGGCGCGTCGACGATCATCCGCCCCCGTTCATCGCCCCGCATCTGTCACTGTTCGGCTCGACCGTGGCCATTCGCTTCCAAAAGAAAATCGTGTTGCTGGCCCTGATCGCGGTTGTTGCGGTGCTGGCGGGTTTACTGGCGCGCGGATACCTGAAATACCGCGAATTCCGCGAGAACCCGGCCAAGATCATCGAGGCCATACCGGAAGGGACCAATATCGTCCTGGGCGAAGTCCGCCACACGGCCGTGCGCGAAGGTCGCAAAGAATGGGTTCTGGAGGCGGCTTCGGCCCAATACTCGGAAAGCACGAAGGAAGCCGTCTTCGACGAGGTGAAAGTCACCTTTTTTCTGGAAAACGGCGATCAAATCCATTTACAGGGTCAGAAGGGCACCATCAACACTGCGAGCAACGATATGCAGGTCGCCGGCAACGTTCGTGTTGAAAAGGACGAGCAGATCTTTCTGACTGAAAAGATCGACTACAACCACACCAACCGCTATCTGATCAGCCCATCCGAAGTCCGCATCACCGGGCCCCGTTTTGACCTGCGCGCCGATACCATGCGGGTGGATCTGGCAGCGGAAACCGCCTTTTTTAAGGGGGCCGTCAAGGGAACGATCGATGCCGCCAATCAACTGCGCTTATAGATCGGGCCGTCGGTCCGTTATTGCTGTCGGCCTGTTTTTCTTGTCACTGCTTATCGCTGTGTCGGCCGGCGCCCAGGAGCGCCGTCCGCTGGCCACCCCGCTCAACACCACC
>CAYMAR010000036.1:14535-17905 GCA_964388465.1 uncultured Desulfobacteraceae bacterium | reverse complement strand
TTTCCGGATACGTTTCCTGATATACTTTATCGCGACCGGCGCTGCGAGACTGAGAAATGTGATGACCCACAATCCGATGGTGATGGGGGATCCGTAAAAGGTCGAATAATCCCCATAGCTGTATGTCAGAGCGCGTCTAAAATTCACTTCGATGAGCCCGCCCAGTACGAGTCCCAGGATAAGCGGTGCCATGGGAAAACCCGTCTTGCGCATAATAAAACCGACGACCCCGAAGACCAGCATCAGGATCAGGTCGAATTCACTGCCGTTGAGGACATAGACCCCGACGATGCTCAGGATGGCGATGCCCGGCATCAAAATCCAGCGCGGTATGAGCAGAATCTTGGCCAGCCATTTGACCATGGGCAGGTTAAGAACAATCAGCACCAGGTTCCCCAAAAACATCGAGGCGGCCACCCCCCAGAACATGTCCGGCTGGTCCGCCAGCATGGTGGGACCCGGGGTGACCCCGAGGGTGATAAGGGCGGCAAGCATGACCGCCGTGGTTTCGCTCCCTGGAACGCCTAAAACCAGCAAGGGGATGAAGGAACCGACGGCCGAGGAGTTGTTCGCCGACTCGGGAGCCGCCACGCCGCGCAGATCCCCTTTACCAAAATTGCCTTTGGGACCGGCCAGTTTCTTTTCCGTAGCATAGGCGATAAAGCTGGCAATGGTGGCACCGGCGCCCGGCAAGACACCGACCACAAAACCGCTGACGCAGCTGCGAATGATCCCTGCCACAGATTCCTTTAGTTCTTTAAAGGTCATCAGGACCTTGTTCACCGGTGCGACGGTTTGGACCGTATCCTCCGCCAAATCCGACAGATAAATAAACAGTTCACCAATGGCAAATACCCCGATCACGACGACGATAAAGTCGATTCCGTCCCCCAGTTCCTCGATGCCGAAAATAAAGCGGCGCATGCCGCCAAAGCTCAACTCGTCGATCCCTACGGTGGCAATGGCCAGCCCTAAAATGGCGGAAAACATGGCCTTGATGAAACTGCCCGTGGAAAAGCTGGTGAGGGCCGTAAAAGCGCAGACCATCAGCACAAAATATTCGGAAGGCCCGAAATCGATCGCCAATTTGGCGAGAAGCGGCGCAAAGAAAATAAGGAGAAAAATCGACATGACACCGCCGGAAAAGGATGCCACGGCGCTCATGGCCAGGGCGGGCCCCGCTCTTCCCGCTTTGGCGAGTGGATTGCCGTCGATGCAGGTCACGGCTGAGGAAGAGGTACCGGGGACATTGAGCAGGATGGCCGAAATGGAGTTGCCGTATTGGGACCCATAAAAGATCCCGCCAAAGAAGATCAAGGCCGAAGACGGCGTCAATTCAAACTGCAGCACAATGGGAAACAGAATAGCGATCGCATTAATGGGCCCGATACCGGGTAGCATACCAATGACGGTCCCCAGAACACACCCGATAAACACCAGGAAAGCGTTCAACCCGCTAAACGCGACCGAAAACCCCTGCAGTAATAGATCGAACATAGTCACCTACTTTTTCGTCGGATGGGCTTGGATGCCAAACAAGGATTGTTTCCTTAAAGCATACGTCTTGCGGGTAGCGAACATGTCAAGGCATGCCCTTGAACGGCTAGAAAAACTTTAATAGACCGGCGGGCAGGTTCAATCCCAACAGGCGGTCAAAAACAATATAAAAAATGACGGTCGTGACAATCGAAACAGGTATGATCCATTTCCGCCTGGCTTCGAATACCCACATGCAAATGCCCATCAGGACGCTGGCGCAGATAATGAATCCAACCGTGTGAAGGACAAAACAGTATAGCAGGATCGCACCAAAGGTGATGCCGATCTTTTGTACATTTCTCCCTTTGGGCCACGAAGTCGTGTGTGGCGAGGGCCAGATGAACAGCCCGATGGATGATACGATCATTAAGACGGAAAGGACGAAAGGATAAAATTTTTCATTGACCGGGTCAAAATCGGCATCCAGCGAATAAGCCGCCGCGCCGTAGGTAATGCTCAATACCAGCATGACGATGGCGTATTTTCGATCGGCGATCAGATTCATGATATCCCCTTGTTTACATTCGGGGCGGCTTTCAGGGTTGATTCCCTTCCAGCCGCCCGCTCTGCAAATGATTATTTGATGATGCCCAACTCCTTGGAAAGCGCCGCTACGTTTTCAATCTGTTTTCTGACAAAATCATCGAAGTCCTTGCCAAAGGAGGTAAACTCGGCCAGGCCGTTTTTCACTCTGAGTTCGCTCCATTCAGGCGATTCGGCCACGGCTTTGACGGTTGATACCCAGTAATCATAGGCCTCATCCGAAATGCCGGCCGGGGCATAGAATGCCCGCCAGTTACCGCCCACCACATCATAGCCCTGTTCCTTGGCCGTTTTGGCATCGCCCAGCGCAGGAACACGCGTATCGGAAAGGACCGCCAGCACCCGAAGTTCTCCGGCCTGCAGCTGACCGATGATTTCAGAAGAATCGCCCGTAAATGCCGCCGCACGACCGGCGACCACTTCAAGCAGGGCTTTACCGCCATTATCAAACGGAATATAGTTGATGCTTCTCAAATTTTTAATCCCGGCCTCTTTGGCGACGAGGAGGGCCTTAAGATGATCCCAGCCCCCCTTGGAGCTTGCGCCCACGATCGGGGCTTTTCTCGGATCGGTTTTAAGTTTTTCCATTAGTTCATCGAGCGTTTTATACGGCGAGTCTTTGCCGACCACAATGACACCGTAATCCATGCCGAGCGCACCGACCCATCTGACGTCATCCGCCTTGTAATCGCCGTATACCCTTTGGGCCAGCCGTGTCGCCGTGGCGGCACTTGCCGCGACAATCAGTTTTTCGTCGGTGTTGCGGGTGGTCACTACATGGGAAAACGCTTTCCCTCCGCCGGAGCCGGACATGTTGACCACCTTCATGCCACCGTCGATCAAATCCAGTTTCTGCATGAGCTGCGCAGCCGGAACCCGGCAGGTGAAATCCCATCCCCCGCCGGCACCGGCAGGCGCCAGGCATTCAGTACCTGACAGCTTTTGCGGGCCCGATAGGGCCGGTGCGACACCGATGGAACCGATAATGGCGAAAACAAGCCATAAGGAAATCAATGCCTTTTTCATGACAACCTCCCCCCTCTTAAAACGTTGAAATTGGCTGCGGTATAACGCATTCGGGTTAACCGGCAGCGATGACAGACTGTTTGTCGACAGTTCGAATAGCGGACAGCGAGCAGCGGACAGCAAGCCGTGGGCCGTAAACAGCGAGTGGCAAACAGCGTGCCATAGTTAAGATGGAAAAGTCAAAAGCCTTCCGGGCGGGCCGTCCTCTCGAAAAGGCGATCGCCAGGCAGCCTCCCCGAGCAGTGCGCCTTGACGGATTTGG
>CAYMAR010000036.1:12263-14435 GCA_964388465.1 uncultured Desulfobacteraceae bacterium | reverse complement strand
CGGATTTGGACCAGGCGCTGAATCGCATGGCGGTCGATCTGGATCAGGTGCGTCATGGCGCCGCATTCGCCCGACAGTCGCGATTCAATCGGAAATGATGATGCCCGCGGCCCGGAGTTCCTCGATTTCCGTGTCTTCCAGCCCGGCCGCCTGCAGAAACGCGCGGCTGCCCTCCCCGACGGCGGGCGGATGGGTCCGCAGGCCGAAATCGGCGCGGCCCAGGCGCAGCGGCAGTTTGGGCAATTTGGCCGTTCCCCCGTCCGGGAAGCGGACTTCCGCGAGCCCTCCGGACGCGTCGAGGTGCGGGTCGTCGAAGAGGTCCTGGGGGCGGCCCACCGGGGCGTGGGGGATGCCGGCCGCGCGGGCCCGGGCATGCACCGTTTCGGCGCTCAGGCGGCGGATGCGTTGGCGCATGGCCGGCAGCAACCAGTCCCGGGCCGCCACCCGCAGGGTGTTGTCCGCCAGACGCGGGTCGTCGGTCCAGTCCTCAAAATCAAAATGGCGGCAAAACGCCTGCCAGTGGTTCTCGCTGGTGCAGCCGATAAAGACCTGTTTGCCGTCGGCGGTCTCGAAGAGATCGTAGACCGACCAGCTGCGGCCCCGTTCGGGCATGGGCGGCGGGGCCTCACCGGTTGCGGCCGCCACGGCCATGTGCTGGCCCATCAGAAACGCCACGGATTCATAGAGGGCCGCGTGCACGCGCTCGCCCCGGCCGGTGAACCGGCGGCGGTGCAGGGCGGCCAGGATGCCCACCGCGCCGAAGGTGCCGCCCAGGATGTCCACCACCGAGGCCCCGGCCCGCAGGGGGCGCCCTTGCGGACCGGTCATATAGGCCAGCCCCCCCATCATCTGCACCACCTCGTCCAGGGCCGGCCGGTCTTCGTAGGGGCCGGGCAGAAACCCCTTGAGCGTGCAGTAGATCAAGCGCGGGTTGATGGCCGCACAGGCCTCGTAGTCGAATCCCAGCCGCGCCATGGCGCCGGGGCCGAAATTCTCGATGAGCACGTCGGCGCCCGCGATCAGGCGGCGCAGCACGCCGGCGCCCTGCCCGGATTTCAAATCGATGCCCAGGCTGGCCTTGTTGCGGTTGAGATAGGGGAAGAAGCCGGCCCCGAAACCGGTCAGCCTGCGGGTGGTGTCGCCCCCGGGTGTCCGTTCGATCTTGAGAACGTCAGCCCCCATATCGGCCAGAATCAGCCCGCAGACCGGTCCCATGACCGTGTGCCCCAGATCGAGCACTGTCAAACCCTCCAACGGCAGGGGCGATTGCGGTTCAGCCATCGGTCTTTGTCCCGCAGGCGCCGGCCTTCTCCCGGGCGGCCCGCAGCACGGCGGCCATGCGCCCGGGCAAACGGCGCTCGAACAGGCGTTCCAGCGCGTCCACCACCCTGACCAGACCGTCCAGATCGATGCCGGTGTCCACCCCCATGGCCTCGAAGGCGTGCACGGCATCCTCGGTGGGCACGTTGCCGGCCGCGCCGCGCACGAAGGGGCAGCCGCCCAGCCCGCCGGTGCAGACGTCGAAGCTGCGGACCCCGGCTTCAAAACCGGCCAGCATATTGGCCAGTCCCAGCCCGCGGGTGTCATGCAGGTGCAGGATCAGCTCGATATCGGGCAGGGCCTTGCCGATGCGCGCACACAGCGCGGCCACCTGCCGCGGGTGCGCCATCCCCGTGGTGTCGGCCAGATTGAGGGCCCGGGCGCCGGCGGCGGCCAGTTTCTCGGCGGCGGCCAGCACGCGATCGGGGTCGACGGCGCCCTCGTCGACGCACCCGAAGACGCACTGCAGCCCGCCGCGCACGGCCAGGCCGGCCTGAACCGCCTCGCGGATCAGCCCGGCCACGGCGTCGATGGCCGCGGTCGCACCCTGGTTGGCGTTGCGGCGGCTGTGGCTGTCCGACACCGAGGCCGAGAGGGCCACATCCGACAGCCCGCAGGCCAGCGCCCGATCGAGTCCGCGCGCATTGAGCACCAGCCCGCTGAAGACCACCCCCTCGGGCGGCTTGAGCGCGCGTACCAGTTCGTCGGTGTCGGCCATCTGGGGCACCCGGCGGGGATGGACGAACGAACCCACCTGGATCCGCTTCAGGCCGGCCTGCACGAGTCCATCGATCAGTTGCCTTTTCTCGACCAGCGACAAGCGCCGGGGCTCGCTCTGGAGACCGTCGCGCA
>CAYMAR010000036.1:6963-12163 GCA_964388465.1 uncultured Desulfobacteraceae bacterium | reverse complement strand
CGGGTCCCGCAAACCCGCCGGCCGCTTTCAAAGACCTCCCCAACCGCTATGCCATCCATCAAGGGGAAAATGAAAGCTACCTGACCTGCCTGGAGATGCCGAACATCGCCGTCATCGTGCAGTCCGGCCTGTCGTTCTCGGCCTCCACCGTGCGCAAATCCTCCCATTCCCGCATTTATCTCGACGGCGTCGCCCAGTGCGGACCCTTCATGGACCTGGAAAAACACGTCTACAATTTCGACCATCACGAAGGGGTGGTGCGGCCTTTCACCCTGGCCACCTGCGAACAGGTTCTGGTAATGGTCATGAAGGGCATGGACCTGCGCGGCCGCGACTGGAAAATATACGCCAACGAGCCGGATTTGGACACGATCCTCTCCATCTGGCTGCTCCTCAACCACGTGCGCATCAACCAGAAGGCGCCGAACGAGTTGCAGGGCCTCTACACCCTCGTGCGGCTGGAAAGCCTCATCGACGCCCACGGCCTGGAGATGATTCACATGAGCGGCCTGCCGCTCAAATTGCTCAACAAGACCCGCAAGATCATCGACTATCTGCGGGAGGAAGAGATCGACCTCAAACGCCACGCCGTCTGGGAGGAAACCGACTTTCTCGAGCACACGGCCCTGGTGCTGCAGAAAATCGACCGGTTGATCTACCGCTCGGACGAATTCCTCGACTTTCAGGACCTAAAGGAACTGGCACGGGTGGAGATCGTCAACAACCGCTTTGCGGTGGCGGTGGCCTCGCCCCAGGGCATCTACGAGATCGAGCCTTTCCTGGCCCGCCTCTACGGCGAAAACATCGCCATTGTCATTCTACAGAACGAATCCGGGGGCTATACCCTGCGCCGCATGGACCACTTCATGCCCGGCGACCTCAAACCGATCTACAGCAAGCTCAATTTTATGGACCCGTCGGTGCGCTGCCGGGACGAGAAGCATCAGTGGGGCGGCTCCGGCGACATCGGGGGATCCCCGCGCGGGGTCGGGACCCAGCTGAGCCCGCTGGAAATCGCTCAGGCCTGCCGCGATGTCTTTCACACCGATAGCATCATGCAGCGCAGCCTGCGGTTTCTGCACGTCCTGGCGCTGGTGGCCGGCATCACCGCGGCGGCCGCGGCACTGCGTCATTACCTGCCCCGCACCGATTGGTTCGCCGCCAAGGCCGGGCAGGCCTTTTGGGTCCAGACGGATCTGCTGTTTTATCTGGGGATCGTACTGTTCGCGGCCCTGGGGCTGCTCATTTACTCCCGCGGCCATTTCTGGCGGTTCGGCCTGGCAGGCCCCATCGAACGGGCCTGGTGGCTTTTGCTCCCGGTGATCGTTCTGGCCGCCTTGGCCGGTGGAGTGGTGGTGCCCTGGAAGGACCTCAGCTTTTTGAACACGGGCCTCAAGACCGTCTACGCCGTCGTGCTGGTGCCCGTGGCCACCGAACTGCTTTTCCGCGGCCTCGCGCACGGCATACTGGCGACAGGCTCGCGGGTTCAGAGCTGCGGCCAACGCATGTTCATATCCTATCCGGCGTCAGCGGCCGCCCTCCTCTATGCCCTGTTTGCCACCGCCCTGATTCTGGGCCCGGATTACACGCTGGCGGCCCAACGGTCCGCTGAACTCCTCAGGGTCTTCCTGGCCGCCCTGGGGCTGGGTCTCATGGCCGGTCTGGTGCGCGAAAAATCCCACAGCCTGCTCCCGGGTATCCTGTTCCAGGCGGTGGCCGTCACCGTGTTGGTCATCTTGACCGGCTTCGTCGTCTGACCGGCCATTGGCCGGCGGAACACCACGCCGGCGCCCCTCAGATAAAACGTTTCAGGATCTCTTCCACCACCGTATCCACGTTGTCCGGCCGGATGCCGTAACTCGCCACGGCCTGCTCGGCCCGGCGCCGCCTCTCCGGAACGGCCATATCCGCCAGGCGCGCCAGGAGTCCCAGGCGTCGCCCGGTCTGGAAAACCACCTGCGCTTCCGGTGGCAGCGCCAGGTAATCCCGGATCACCCCGGTCATGGCGGGCTTGTCCTCGGGCAGACGCCCCTCGACCTCCTGGAACAGATTCAGGATATGATCGCTCTTGACCATGCTGGTGATGCCATCCAGGTTTTCCAGGAGGAGCAGCACTTCTTCCGCCGTTTCCCGCTCGCCCAGCTTTTCGAAGCGCCCCTGGTCGCGATCCGCGGCGAGCTCGGTGTGGTTGGGGATGGCCAGCGTCCGCAGACGGATGAAATCCGGATCGATCCGGTTCAGGGCGTCGGCGGTTTCCAGGGCATGTTCGCGGGAAAGGTCCCGCCCGCCCAGACCGGGCATGACATATTCGGACAGCTCCATCCCAGCGGCTTTCACTTTCCGGCCGGCCCGAATGTGGCCGTCTTTGGTGGTGCCCTTGCGCATGCATTTGAGGACCGCGTCGGCCCCCGACTCAAGACCGATGTGGATGCGGTTCAGGCCGGCGGCGGCCATCGTCTTCAGGTCGGACAGAGAGATGCGGGCGATGGTGTGGGAGCGGGCATAGGAAGTGATCCGCGTCACCCAGGGAAACCGGCGGCGCAGGTGTTCCAGAATGGCCACCAGATCGACCGGCTTGATCACCAGGCTGTTGGCGTCCTGAATGAAGATGGACTGCATCCCGCCCGCATACCAGCGCAGCGCCGCCTGGAAGGCGGCGTTGTCGGCCGGCTGGACCGCCTGGCCGATGCGGTTGACATCCGCCGGCGTGAGTCGACCGTTCTCGCCGGTATCCCGGATGGCTTCGACGTAGCGGTGCACCTGCTCGATGTCTTCGATCACGTGGTCCCGCGGTCGCAGCGAAAAACGTCGGCCCTTGTAAACCGGACAGAATCGGCAATGGTTCCAGGGACAATTGCGGGTCACCCGGACGAGGAGACTATCGGCCTCGCTGGGCGGGCGGATTGGCCCCTGCTCAAAACCGTGGTAGACTTCATATGATTTTTTTTTGGCCGTGGTGGACATGGCAGACCTTTCGACGGGGGTAGGCATCCGTTGGCCGTCGCCGGCGGCCGCCGCGCGGGGCTGCGGTTGCGCCGGTAGTATCCGGGAATCTGCCCCCGTTGAGACCGTCTGTCAACCGACGGATGCCAGCAGCGGCCTTGCGTCCGTGACCGCAGCCGTCGTTTTGACACCCCCCCCCAGGTTTGACATAGAACAGGGGGGCTTTTGAAAACAGGCCATAGGGGAGTTCGACCGCATTGAAATACCTCTGGATTCTCGCCGGCATTGGGCTGCTGGCGGTCAGCGCCGCCGCGCTGGCCGTGTACGATGTTCACCGCTACGCGCATCACCCCGATGCCGTCACCGAGGGACGGCACACGGTCTCGATCCGGCCCGGGGAGGGCTTCGGCGCCATCACCGCCCGGCTGCAGGAAAAGGGGCTCATCCGGACGCCGTTCAAATTCCGGCTCTATGCCCGCTTCAGCGGCTACCACACCCAGCTCAAGGCCGGCGAATACGAGCTGAGCGCCGAGATGAGCCCGAAACAGATTCTGGCCACCCTCAAAGGGGGCAAGGTCCGCCTCTACCGGGTCACGATCCCGGAGGGCTACCAGCTGCGCCAGATCGCGGAAACCGTCGAGGCGGCCGGTTTCGGGAATGCCCCGGACTTCCTCCGTCTGGCCACCGACCCGGAGGTGGCCCGCAGCGCCGGCATCGAGGCCCAGACGTTAGAAGGCTACCTTTTCCCGGACACCTACTATTTTCCCCGCGGGCACGCGCCGCGTGCCATCATCGATGCCATGCTGAAACGCTTCCGGGCCGCCATTACGGACCAGTGGCGGGCCCGGGCCCGTGAAATCGGCCTGAGTCTGCACGAAGTCGTGACCCTGGCATCGATCATCGAAAAAGAGACCGGGGAGCCGGCCGAACGCCCGCTGATTTCATCCGTGTTCCACAACCGGCTACGCAAGGGCATGCGGCTCGAAACCGACCCCACCGTGATCTACGGCATCGAGGATTTCAACGGCAACCTGACCCGCAAGGACCTGCGCACCCCCACCCCCTACAACACCTATGTCATCAATGGACTGCCGCCGGGCCCCATCGCCAGCCCCGGTGCCGCCGCTCTGGAAGCGGCCCTCTATCCGGCCGAGACCGACTACCTTTTTTTCGTATCGCGCCGGGACCGGACCCACCAGTTCTCGACCAACTGGGAAGACCACAACCGGGCGGTCCGGGAATTCCAACTGCGCCGCCGCAAGCCATAGCGCCGGCAAGCCATGAAAGACGAAACCGCACGCATGCAAATCAACCGTTTTACAGACGAGCAACTGGCCGGCCAGCGCCTGATGGTCGGTTTCGAGGGCCTTGAATTCAATGACGACCTGCGCACGCTCATCGCCGACCTGCAGGTCGGCGGGCTGATCCTCTTCAAGATCAACATCGACACCCCCGACCAGGTGCGCCGGCTGTGCGCCGACTGCCAGGCTTTTGCCGCCCGCTGCGGCCACCCGCCCCTGCTTATCGCCGTCGACCAGGAGGGCGGACCGGTCGCCCGCCTGCGGGCGCCCTTTACCGAGTTTCCAGGCAATCCCCACATGCAGGGACTCGACGACGCCCGCCACTTCGGCGAAGTCACCGCCCGGGAGCTCTCCTCGGTGGGCATCAACATGGACATGGCACCGGTGGTGGACGTGGCCCCGGCCGACATGTCGGGCATCATGGCCGACCGGGTTTTCGGCAGCGACCCGGCCCACGTGGGCGCCATGGGCAATGCCGTCATTCAAGCCCTGCAGCAGGGGGGCGTGATGGCGGTGGCCAAGCATTTTCCGGGCATCGGGCGCACCGAACTGGACTCCCACCTCGATCTGCCGATCTTCAGGGACGATCCGGCCGCCTTGGAGGCAATCGAATTTCCACCCTTTGAAGCCGCCATGCAAATCGGCGTCAGCGCGGTGATGTTATCCCATATTCTTTATGAAAAATTGGACGCCCGCTGGCCGGCCAGCCTCTCGCCGGCCATCGCCCGCGACCTGCTGCGCGGCCGCTTCGGCTACCGGGGCGTGACCATCACCGACGACCTGGACATGGGGGCTATCAAACGTCACTTCGATATCCGCACCGCCATCCGCCAGATCATGGCCGCCGACATCGACATCGCCCTGATCTGCCACAAAGGCCCCGATATCCGGACAGCCTTCGAGGCGTTCCTCGCCGGCATCCGGGCCGACAGTGATTTGCGGAACAGGACGGTCGC
>CAYMAR010000036.1:0-6863 GCA_964388465.1 uncultured Desulfobacteraceae bacterium | reverse complement strand
TCCAGGTAGCGGTACCCCACGGCGGCAATCATGGCGGCGTTGTCCCCGCAGAATTCCAGCGGGGGGATGGTGACCTGCATCCCGTTGGCCGCCCCTTCCGTGCGCACGCGTTCGCGCAGGCGCCGGTTGGCGGCCACGCCCCCCACCAGGGCGATCCGCGCGCAGTCCCGGGCCCGGGCCGCGGCCACCAGC
The DNA here is from genome assembly GCA_964388465.1 of uncultured Desulfobacteraceae bacterium. GTDB lineage: Bacteria > Desulfobacterota > Desulfobacteria > Desulfobacterales > UBA5852 > JABZFP01. The sequence continues at coordinate 6,671 of CAYMAR010000036.1, read as the reverse complement.
TTGTGGGTGAGCACGTCCACCACGGCCTCCTGAAACCCGGCGGCGATATGGGGGGCCAGTGCGGCCAGCTCATCCGGGTGCGCCTGCACGAAACGGTTGACGGCGGACTTGATGCCGCTGAAACTGAAGTCGAAACCGTCCTTGTCGAGGAAGGGTCGCTTGAATGGCACGCGGGCGGGATCGCCCCCGGTGGCCAGCCGGTCGATCACGGCGCCGCCCGGATAGCCCAGCCCCATGACCTTGGCCACCTTGTCGTAGGCCTCGCCGGCGGCGTCGTCGCGAGTCTGGCCCATGAGTTCGGCGGACGTGAACGCGGTGACGTGGTAGAGGGCCGTGTGGCCGCCGGAGACCAACAGGGCCACGAAGGGAAAAGCCGGCGGGTTCGGGTCAAGAAAAGCCGAATGGATGTGGCCTTCCAGATGGTTGACCCCCACCCAGGGGATACCCAGGCCGTAAGCGTAGCCCTTGGCAAAGGAAAAGCCCACCAGCAGGGAGCCCACCAGGCCGGGGCCCTGGGTAACGGCCAGGGCGTCGAGATCCGCCGGTTGGATGCCGGCTTTGGACTGGGCTTCGAGGACCACCGGCAGGATCATTTCGACGTGCTTGCGCGAGGCCAGTTCAGGGACCACGCCGCCGTAGCGGTGATGGACCTCCACCTGGGAGGCCACCACCGATGAACGCAGGCGGCGGCCGTCTTCGATGACAGCCGCCGCGGTTTCGTCGCACGAGGATTCGATGCCCAGAATGATCATTGGTTTTGCTGCGGATCCCGCCGGGAGCCGCCGGTTTTGGTCCCTCACCCCTGACAGACGGGTGCCTTTTGGGCCCCCCGGGCCAGCCATGCGAGCAGGCGCGCGAGGAGGCTCTTCGGCCGGCGGTCCCGGCCCGTGCCGTCCCTATTGGCAGACTTTGAATTCATCGCGGTCGACCCAGGTAATGCGTTCGCTGTCATCCGGCCGTTTCACGACCTCACCCACCAGGAAGGCCTTCTCGTCCATGCCCTTGAGGCGGTCCAGCACCTCGTCGGCCGCCTTCTCGGGCACCACCGCGATCAGGCCGATGCCGTTGTTGAAGGCCCGCCGCATTTCCGCGTCGGCCACGTTGCCGGCGCGCTGCAGAAAAGGGAATACCGGCGGCACTTCCCAACTGTCTTTGAACATCTGCAGTCCGCAGGAATCCGGGATGACGCGGATCACGTTTTCGGGGATGCCCCCCCCGGTGATGTGGGCCAGGCCGTGGATTTCAAAGTCGCGCACCAGCTGCTCGGTGGCCGCGGCGTAGATGCGGGTGGGCATCAGGAGCTCTTCACCCACCGTGCGGCCCAGTTCGGGCACGAGGTCATCCACCCCCAGGCCGAGGACCTCGAAGACGATCTTGCGCGCGAGCGAATAGCCGTTGCTGTGGAGGCCGCTGGAGGCAATGCCGACCAGCTTGTCGCCGATCTGGGTCCCGGAGCCGTCGATGATCCGGTGATTGTCCACCAGGCCCACCGCAAAGCCGGCCAGGTCGTACTCGCCTTCCGGGTAAAATCCGGGCATTTCGGCGGTTTCCCCGCCGATTAGGGCGCAGCCGGCCTGGCGGCAGCCCTCGCCCACACCGCGGATGACGGCCTCGGCCACGTCCTCGTCCAGACGGCCCACCGACAGATAGTCCAGGAAAAAAAGCGGCTTGGCCCCCTGCACGCAGATGTCGTTGACGCTCATGGCCACCAGGTCGATGCCCACGGTGTGATGGCGCCCGGTCAGGAAAGCGATTTTAAGCTTGGTGCCGACCCCATCCGTGGAACTGACCAGAACCGGTTTCTCCATCTTATCCACGTTGAGTGAAAAAAGCCCCCCGAACCCGCCGATATCCCCCATGACGCCGGGGCGCGCCGTGGACTTGGCGATGGCCTTGATGCGGTCCACCAGCCGGTTGGCCTTGTCGATGTCGACCCCGGCCCCTGCGTAGGTCAGTTCTTCCGCCATGCTGTCGCCTCCTGTCTGTCCGCCTTGGTTCGCCGCCATGAGATCGCCTCGATCCTGCGCCTGTAGAGCTTCCAGATAAGCCAAAACAAATTTTTTGACAAGCCCTGAGCGATATTGTAACTCAACTCACTGACCCGCCGCACGCGCCGGCCGCCCGGTTGCTCGGTGCGATATTGGAGGATGACACCCAGCGGAGGAATCCCATGACCGGATTTGCGCGCCTCGACCGTTTACCGCCTTACGTATTCGCCACCGTCAACGAACTGAAGATGGAGCGGCGGCGGGCGGGCGAAGACATCATCGACATGGGGATGGGCAACCCCGACCTGGCCACCCCGCCCCACATCGTCGACAAACTGGTCGAGGCCGCCCAGAAACCGCACAACCACCGCTACTCCGCCTCGATGGGCATCACCCGCCTGCGCAAGGCGATCGCCGACTGGTACGGCGAGCGCTACGACGTCGACATCGATCTGGACCGCGAGGCCATCGTCACCATCGGCGTCAAGGAGGGCATGTCCCATCTCGTCCTGGTGACGATCCGGCCGGGGGACGTGGTCTTCACCCCCACGCCCACCTACCCGATTCACCCCTACTCGGCCATCATTTCCGGCGGGGACGTGCGGGGCATCCCGGTGGGCGGCGGCACCGATTTTTTCGAGAACCTGATGGACGCCACCCGCCAGACCTGGCCCAAGCCCAAGCTGCTGATCATCTCCTACCCCCACAACCCCACCACCGAAGTGGTCGACCTGGCCTTCTTCGAGAAGATCGTGGCCTACGCCAAGGAGCACGACATCATGGTGATCCACGATTTCGCCTATGCCGACCTGACCTTCGACGGCTACAAGGCCCCCAGTTTTCTGCAGGTGCCGGGCGCCAAGGACGTCGGTGTGGAGTTCTTCTCGCTTTCCAAGAGCTACAGCATGCCCGGCTGGCGCGTGGGCTTCTGCGTGGGCAACAAGGACATCATTTTCGCGCTCAAACGGATCAAGAGCTACCTGGACTACGGCATCTTCCAGCCCATTCAGATCGCCTCGATCATCGCCCTGACCGCGGACCAGCGCTGCGTGGCCGAGATCCGCGACATCTACCGCGAGCGGCGCGACAGCCTGCTCACCGGCCTTAGCCGCGTGGGCTGGGACATCCCCGCGCCCCGGGGCACCATGTTCGTGTGGGCCCGGATCCCGGAGGCCTTCCGCGCGATGGGCTCGGTGGAGTTCTCCAAGTTCCTGATCCGGGAAGCCAAGGTGGCGGTCTCGCCGGGGCTGGGCTTCGGCCACTACGGCGACGACCACGTGCGCTTTGCCCTGATCGAAAACAGCATGCGCATCAGCCAGGCCGTGCGCGGCATCCGCAACGTCATGCGCTAACCGCGCCAAGGAGCGTCAACCATGAAAACCGTGCACGTGGGACTGCTCGGGTTCGGAACGGTCGGGGCCGGCGTGGCCCGGATCCTGACCGAGAGCGGCGATCTGCTGACCGCCCGCACCGGCGTCGACCTGAACCTGAAATACGTGGCCGACATCGATCTGGAAACCGACCGCGGCGTGCCGCTGGCCGATGGGGTTTTGATCCCGGACGCCAAACGGGTGGTGGACGACCCGGAGGTGGACATCGTGCTGGAGATGATCGGCGGCGAAGGCATCGCCAAGGAACTGATGCTCGCAGCCATCACCAACGGCAAGGCCGTAGTGACCGCCAACAAGGCCCTGCTGGCCAAGCACGGGGGCGAGGTCTTCCAGGCCGCCGATACGCGGGGCGTGGATCTGGCCTTCGAGGCCAGCGTGGGCGGCTGCATGCCGGTGATCAAAACCCTGCGCGAATCCCTGGTGGGCAATCGCATCAACGCCATGAGCGGCATCCTGAACGGCACCTGCAACTACATCCTCTCGCGCATCACCGAGGAGGGCCTGAGTTTCAAGGCTGCCCTGGCCCAGGCCCAGGAGGCCGGCTTCGCCGAGGCCGACCCGACCCTGGACGTGGAGGGCTTCGACACGGCCCACAAACTGGCCATCGTCACCGCCCTGGCCTACGGCACCACGGTGAACTTCGACGACATCTACATCGAGGGCATCTCGTCCGTCACGCCCCTGGACATCGACTTCGCCCGCCAGTTCGGCTACCGCATCAAACTGCTGGCCATCAGCAAGAACCACGGCGACCGCGTCGAGGCCCGGGTGCACCCCACCATGCTGCCGGAAGACAACCTGCTCTCCACCATCAGCGGGTCGCTGAACGCCTTCAGCATCTCGGGGGACGCCGTGGGCGACGTCATGCTCTACGGCCACGGCGCCGGCATGATGCCCACGGCCAGCGCCGTGGTGGGCGACATCGTCGACATCGCCCGCAACCTGGCGGCCTGCCAGCCCCGGCGCGTGCCGCTGCTCTCCTACCAGACAGAGCGCATCGACCGCCTGCCCATCGTGCCCATGAAAGACATCAGCACCCACTATTATTTCCGTTTCACGGCCAAGGACCAGCCCGGCGTGCTCTCGAAGATCGCGGGCATCCTGGGCGAGAACAAGATCAGCATCCAGTCCGTCCACCAGAAGGGGCGCAAGTCCAGCGGGGCCGTCCCGGTGGTGATGATGAGCCACGAGGCCCGGGAGGCCGACGTCCGCCAGGCCATGCACGCCATCGAGGCCCTGGACGTCGTGGAGGGCCCCCCCATGCTGATCCGGATCGAGGAGACCAACAACTTGGACTGATATCGAACGGTCCCCGCCCATCGTGGTGCTTCGTCGCCGCCGCACGAGGGGCCTCAGCCATTAGAGAGGTAGTATGCACGTCGTCTGTTGCGATCTTGAAGGGGTGTTCGTTCCCGAAATATGGATCAACGTGGCCGAAAAAACCGGCATCGCGGAGCTGCGGCTGACCACCCGCGACATTTCCGACTACAACGTCCTGATGAAAAAGCGGCTGGGCATCCTGGAGGCCAACGGGCTCAAGCTCCAGGACATCCAGGCCGTGATCGCCAGAATGGACCCCCTCGAAGGCGCCCTCGATTTTCTGGACTGGATGCGCAGCGTCAGCCAGGTGATCATCGTGTCCGACACCTTCGTCCAGTTCGCCGACCCGCTCATGCAGAAACTCAAGCGCCCCACCCTGTTCTGCAACACGCTGGAGGTGGCCGCCGACGGCCGGGTGGTCGACTACCGCCTGCGCCAGAAGGACGGCAAGCGCAAGGTGGTCGAAGGGCTGCAGAGCATGAACTTCAAGGTGGTCGCCATGGGCGATTCCTACAACGACGTCACCATGCTGCAGGCGGCTGAGCGTGGATTTCTTTTCCGCCCGCCGGCCAACGTGGTCGACGAATATCCGCAATTCCCGGTGACCACCGCGTACAGCGAACTCAAGCCGCTGGTCGCAAATGCGCTGGCAGAATGAACAGGATGACATGAATCAATATATCGACCAATTCAAGGATTGCCGCCTGCTCGTCGTCGGAGACCTGATGATCGACGCGTACGTCTGGGGCGACGTGAACCGCGTCTCCCCTGAAGCCCCTGTCCAGGTGGTCACGGTGGCGCGCGAGGAACTCACCCTCGGCGGGGCGGGCAATGTGGTGAACAACCTCACGGCCCTGGGGGCCCGGGCCGCCGTGGTGGGCGTGGCCGGCAAGGGCCCCGAAGGCCGCCGCATGCTGGACATGTTCGCGAATCTCGAGGCGGATTGTCGCGGCATCGTACGCGAGGACGAGCGCCCAACCACCCGCAAGACGCGCGTCATCGCCTCCAACCAGCACGTGCTGCGGATCGACCGCGAAACCCGACGCGACATCGCGCCCAATACCTGCAAACGGCTCAAGTCTTTCATCAAAGCGGAAATGCCCAATGTAAGCGGTGTGCTGGTCTCCGACTACGACAAAGGCCTCATCACGCCGGCCCTGATGGATCACATCACGGCCGCCGCCAGGGACCAAGGCAAGTTCGTGATCGTCGATCCCAAGACGGGCGATTTCAGTCGTTACCGGGGGGCCACGCTCCTGACCCCCAACCGCAAGGAAGCCGCCCGGGCCGCCGGCATCGACATCTCCGACGAGGCATCGCTGGTCGAGGCGGCGCGCCGCATCATGCAGACCGCCGAGCTCGAGAAACTGCTGATCACCATGGGGGCGGACGGGATGGTTTTATTCGACGGCGACCGCCCGCCCTATCGCATCGACACCCGCGCCCGCCAGGTTTACGACGTTTCCGGGGCAGGCGACACCGTGCTCGCGGTGCTGGGTCTCGTCATGGCGGCGGGCGGAAGATTCGAGGAGGCCATGGTCATGGCCAACACCGCCGCCGGCATCGTGGTAGGCAAGGTGGGCACTGCTACGATCGGTCCGGCCGAACTGAAATCGGCCCTGGCGACCTCGGGCCCACGCTTTCCCTCTAAACACCGCGCCATGGCGGAACTGCCCGCACTGCTCAGCGACTTGCGCCGCCGCAACCAGAAAATTGTCCTCACCAACGGCTGCTTCGACTTGATTCACGTGGGCCATATCCAACTGTTTTCCGCCGCCCGGGATCTGGGCGATTTCCTCATCGTGGCCATTGACGACGACGAATCCGTTCGTCAGATCAAAGGCCCGGGCCGGCCGGTGATTGGCTCGAAGGAGCGCATCCGAATCTTGAGCGCCCTCGACCGCGTGGACGCCGTGGTGGTCTTCACATCCGACGAACTCGAGGAGCTGATCGACCTGGTCAAACCGGACGT
>CAYMAR010000035.1:10105-17973 GCA_964388465.1 uncultured Desulfobacteraceae bacterium | reverse complement strand
TGGGAAACCATCGTCAATACGCTGCACGACGGCCTGCTTGTCGTCGATTCCCGGGGGACGATCTTGAATGTCAACCCGGCCGCCGAAAAACTCACCGGCTATCGGGCAGAGGAACTGGTTGGTCAGAACTGCCGGATTCTCAATTGTACCGGCTGCAAGATCATTGGACGGGGGGCGGGGAAAGAATGGTGCGGGCTGTTTTCGAGCAACCAGGTGCGCGCCAAGCGATGCACGATTACCGACAAGAGCGGCCGGGCGCTCTACATCATGAAAAATGCCTCCGTGCTCAAGGACGACAACGGCGACGTGGTCGGGGCCATCGAAACCCTGACCGACATCTCCGAGATCGTCCGCCAGGAGCAGGAAATCATATCACTGCGCCACACCTGCCACCTGGACGAAGCGTTCCACGGCATGATCGGCCACTCGCCTCCCATGCAGACCCTTTTCGAGCTGATCGAAAACGTGGCCCGTAGCGATGCGCCCGTGATGATTCATGGCCCCAGCGGCACCGGCAAGGAGTTGGCCGCGCGCGCCGTGCACGACGCGGGGCAGCGAAGGGGGAAACCCTTCATCAAGGTCAACTGCGCCGCCCTGAACGAAAACCTGCTCGAAAGCGAACTCTTCGGCCACGTGCGCGGCGCCTACACCGGTGCTGAGCGCATGCGTATCGGCCGGTTCGAAGCGGCCCACGAAGGCACCATTTTCCTGGACGAGATTGGCGATATCCCGCCAGCCACCCAGGTGAAGCTCCTGCGGGTGCTGGAGGAGAAGGAAATCGAGCGGGTCGGCGACCAGAAGCCCATCCGGGTGGACGTGCGCATCATCTCCGCCACCAACAAGAATCTGGAAGCCCTTATCGATCAAGGACGCTTCCGGGAAGATCTCTTCTTCCGCATCAATGTCTTCCCCTTAAATATGCCGCCCCTCAGCCGACGGGGTGACGACATCCCGCTTTTGGTGCAGCATTTCATCGCCCTCAACAACGCGCGCCGCACCAAAAAAATCGAGGGGCTGACCCCCGCCGCCATGGATATTCTCCTGGCCTACCCCTGGCCCGGCAACGTGCGCGAACTGCGCAACGCCGTCGAGTATGCCTTCGTCCTCTGCCCGGGTGGCTGGATCGAGCCGGAGCACCTGCCGCAGCGCATCCTGGCTCCCGCGACGTCCGCGGGACCGATGGCGCCTAATACGGCCGAACGGCACGCGGGCAAACGTGAACGCCTGCTGGCGGCTCTGCGGGCCAGTGGCGGCAACCAGTCCCAGGCGGCGGAGCGTCTCGGCGTCAGCCGGGTGACGATCTGGAAGTGGATCAAGAAATTCGGCATCGACGTCCAGCGCGACATATGACGCGTCATGAGCCGGCTGGGCCCCGTTCCGCCCGTTTGACAACCCGACGCCCGGCCCCCATATTTCCGACAATCTTCCATTTTTTTCCCTTAGGCGGCAATCGCAATGGACGACAAGCTCAAGCTGATGAAGGAGGCCTGTACCCGCGAGGCCGAGACCCTCTCCTGCTACCGGGAGAAACTGCCCCGTATCGCGGAAGACATCATCCACATCTGCGACGACGTCAAATGCTTTACCCATGTGGAGTACGACCCGATTCCCTCGCGCGATTCGGTAATGGCCATCATCGACAAATTCCGGCAGATCGTTTTCCCCGGCTATTTTTCCACGGAAAAACTCGATCCGGTCAACCTGCGCTACAGTCTGGGGCAGGCCGTTTCCCAGCTCTTCGACATGATCTCCCGGCAGGTCACTCTGAGCATCAGCCACGACTGCTTCCGCTACGACAAGCCCTGCCAGCAAGGCACCGAGCGGGGCTACGCGGTCGCACTGGAAGTGCTCGCCGCCGTTCCCGACATTCGCAAGGTCCTGGCCGAAGACGTGCAGGCCGCCTTCGACGGCGATCCGGCGGCCAAGAGCTGCGACGAAATCATCTTCAGCTATCCGGGGATGTACGCCCTTACGGTCTACCGGCTGGCCCACCAGCTCTACCGGCTCGAAGTCCCGCTCCTGCCGCGGATCATGACCGAGCATGCCCACAGCCAGACCGGCATCGACATCCATCCCGGGGCCCGCATCGGCCGCCGTTTCGTCATCGATCACGGCACCGGCGTGGTCATCGGCGAGACCACCGAGATCGGAGAGAATGTGCGCATCTATCAGGGCGTGACGCTGGGCGCCCTGTCGCTGCCACCCGAGGTGGTCAACGACCTGCGCTACAAGAAACGCCACCCCACCATCGAAGACAATGTGATTATTTACTCTGGAGCCACCATTCTGGGCGGCGAGACCGTGATCGGGGCCAACTCCACCATCGGCGGCAGTGTCTGGCTGACCGAATCGATCCCGCCCAATACGCGCGTCATGCTCGATACGCCCAAGCTGGTCTATAAATAGAGGAGGGCGCTATGAATCGACACCCGTCCATCGTGGAAACCATCGGCCGTACCCCGTTGGTGCGACTGAATCGCATCGCCGCGGATTACGATGCCGACATCTACGCCAAGCTCGAATTTTTCAACCCCCTGGGAAGCGTCAAGGACCGCATCGCCGGATCCATGATCGCCGCGGCCGAGGCCGAAAACCGCATCGGCCCGGATACGCTGATCGTGGAGCCCACCAGCGGCAACACCGGCATCGCCCTGGCCTTCATCTGCGCGGCCCGCGGCTATCGCCTCTGCCTCGCCATGCCCGACACCATGAGCCAGGAGCGGCGCAAACTGCTGACCCATCTCGGGGCCGAACTGGTGCTGACCCCCGGCAGCGGCGGCATGAAGGCGGCCATTGCCAAGGCGCACGACGTCCTGGCGGGCGACGAGGACAGCTATATGCCCAACCAGTTCGGCAATCCGGCCAACCCGCGCATCCACCGTGAGACCACGGCCGAGGAAATCTGGTCCGACATGGGGGGGGAAGTGGACATGCTGGTCGCGGGGGTGGGTACCGGCGGCACCCTGACCGGTATCAGCCAGGTCCTCAAACAGCGCAACCCGGACTTCATGACCGTTGCGGTCGAGCCGGCGAATTCACCGGTGCTTTCCGGCGGCAGCCACAGTCCTCACAAGATCCAGGGGATCGGCGCCGGCTTCGTGCCCGAAGTCCTCGAGCGCGACCTGATCGACACCGTGGTGACCGTGACCAACGAAGAAGCCTTCGAAACCGGCCGCCAACTGGCCCGGATGGAAGGCATCCTCGGCGGCATCTCGTCCGGTGCAGCCGTGGCCGCAGCCCTGAAAATGGCGGCCCGCCCGGAAGGCCGCGGCCGCCGCATGGTCGCCATCCTGGCCAGCACGGGTGAACGCTATATCAGCACGGACCTTTTCCAGTAAGCCGCGGCCGGTCATGAAAGCCATCCTGGTGGACAGCTCCTCCGCTATCCTGCTGTATAAATCCGGATGGCTGAATCCCACCCTGAATCAATTCCGCCTATTTACCGGTCAGGCCGCTTCCCGCGAATTGACCGTGCCGGGCTATCCCGGAGCGGCCCATTTCCAGCGGCTCTTCGAGCAGGGCGAGATCAAAGTCCTGCCGGTCGACGCCGCCCAGACGCACAGGGACGATGCCCTTGAAACCATGGGTGCCGGCGAAAGCGGATGCATCCGCCACTTCCTGGGGGGCGTCGGGGACTTTCTTTTGCTGGACGACGGCCGGGCCGCGGCCTACTGCCGCGCCAGGAAGATCCCCTATGTCAACGCCCTGCTGATGCCCCGCATTCTGGCGCTGGGGGACGATGCCATCGCCCCGCCGACCGTTGCCGACGCCATGGGCCGCATTTACGCGCTTGGTCGCTACGCCCCCTGGGTCCGGGACCATGCCTGCCGCTTGAGCGACGCGGCGCTGGCGCCGTTTCGACCCTGACCGCCCGGCCCCGCTGCCCCGGGGGCAGACGTTGACGCTCCCTGACCGGCATGCTATGGGGGACGCCACGAACGTTCGGCCGGGAAGCCCGTTGGCCCGGCGGTCGGCCGGACGGAACACACCGCCCCGATGACGACCACGATCCGGATGCGGCGACGACAACGATCGGACCCCGGAATTGGAATTACAGCCCCTGGCCCCGAGCGCCGGTTTCAAAAAACGTTTGAAACTCTTCTGGGCGCTTTCGCGCACCCCGCACGGATTGATCGACATGACCACGCCCTGCCTGGCGGCGCTGCTGTGGCTGGGCGCCTACCCGTCCCTGGCGACCATCATGGTCGGCCTGATCACAGTCTTCGCCGGCTACACCGCTGTCTATGCCCTCAACGATATCGTCGGCTACCGCTCCGACCGGGCCAAACTGGCGGCCGGCGGTTTCGGCGGCGATGCGCATGCCAGCGACCTGGACGCCATGCTGGTGCGTCATCCCCTGGCCCAGGGCGTACTCCCCCTGCGTGACGGCATTTTCTGGGCGGCGGGCTGGGGCCTGGTGGCGGCGGCCGGCGCCTACTGGCTCAACCCCTTCTGCCTGGTGATCTTCGCCGCCGGATGTCTGCTCGAAACGCTCTACTGCGTGCTCTGGCGGGTCAGCCCCTACAGGGCCTTCGTCAGCGGCGCCGTCAAGAGCGCCGGCGCCATCGCGGCGGTTTTCGCCGTCGACCCGCAGCCGTCCCCGCTCTTTGTGCTCTTTCTTTTCCTGGTGATTTTTCTGTGGGAAATCGGCGGTCAGAACGCCCCCAACGACTGGACCGACATCGAAGAAGACCGGCAGTTCGGCGCGCGCACGATCCCGGTCATCTTCGGGCTGGAGAAAACCCGGGACATCATCCTGGGCGCGCTTTTTCTGGCCGTGGCGGCCAACCTGATGCTTTTTCTCCTGGCGCCGACCCCTTTCGGTCCGCTGGCCCTGACCGTCACCGTGGCCGTCGGCGTCTATCTGCTGCTCTGGCCGGCCTGGCAGCTCCACGGCTCGGCCCGCAAGACCGACGCCATGCGCCTCTTCAACCGCGCCAGCCATTACCCCCTGGCCCTTTTCGTGATCGTGGCCCTGCGGCTGCTGGTCTGAGCCCGCCGCAACCCCCCACACGATCCGTTATCCGCTTCAAAATCGGGGCGTCGGGGAGGCCTCACACCGGCTTCCGCGGCATCAGGCGTCCCACCGCCAGCACGTAGAAAGGCCGCAGCTCAAAACACGCAAGCGTCTCGAAGCCGACGGCGGCCCATTCGGCGTGCAGGTCGGAGCTGACAAAACGGTTTTCTTCGGGATGCACGAGCAGGTGGCGCGTCAACATGTTCTGGTAAAGGGCCGGATAGAATTCTTCTAAAAAATAGTATCCACCCGGTCGCAGCACCCGGGCCACCTCTGCCAAGGCCCGCTGCCACCGTGGCACGTGATGTAAAAATCCGAATCCCACGACCGCGTCGAAAGCTCCGGAAGCAAAGGGCAGCCGGGAGGCATCGGCACAGGCCAGGGCCGCCCCGATGCGGGGCGTCTCCCGCAAGCGATCCGCCGCGACCGCGAGCATGCGCCGATCGAGATCGACCGCTGTCAGCCGCTGTGGCCCGAAAGCGCGCCGGAGCCAGTTCAACGCATGCCCCGTGCCGCAGCCGATTTCGAGCAGCCGCCCCCCGGGGGGTGGCATTGCCGCACGCGCCATCCAGCGGACCACCTGAAGTTGCCAGAAGCGCCGGGGAACCGTCTCGACGACGATCCGTTCCAAGGGGTTGAGCTTCATATCGATACCTCGTGGGCACTCGTTCCCGGTCAGGCCACCACCGCCCGGTCACCCTGCCGCATGGGGCTGTAGACGTTGACCGCATTGGCCTTGGAGCCCGCAAACCGCGCGCCAAATAGTGGCGTGAACGGATGCCGACCTTCGGATCCAAGATTTAACATGCAGTCAATGGCCGATTCGTCAGGGCAGACAAACCATTCATGCGCCCGGATCGCGCTGCAGGGTTGGGCGCCCCGCCGACCCGGCGAAATTAAGGACCGGGCTGCGGGAATTCAAGCCGTCGGTCTCAACTTGCGCCCCACATGGGCGACGGCAATGCCGTTGGTCATGCGCCGGTAGCGCACGTGCTCGAAACCGATGGTTTCCAGTATGGTGCTGATCTCATCCGGCAGGTGGAAGAGGCGGATCGTTTCCGGCAGGCAGGAGTAGGATTCCGCCGAGCCCGCCAGGAGCTGTCCCAGAAAGGGCATGACGTAAAACGAATAGACATCGTAGATCCAGCGGAACACCGGGTTGACCGGCTTGGAGAATTCCAGGCACAGGAATTTGCCGCCGGGCTTGAGCACGCGGTGCATCTCGTGGAAGCCCTGCTGCATGTGGGTCACGTTGCGGATCCCGAAGCCCACCATGGCGGCATCGAAGGTGTTGTCCGGGAAAGGGATCTTCTCGGCATCGCCCTGGACGAAGCGGATCTGGCGCGCCAGCGGTTGGCCGGCCAGTTTCGGGCGGCCGGCCTGGAGCATGGCCCAGTTGATGTCGTAAACCACGATCCTGCCCCGGGGCCCGATGCGCCCGGCCGCCATGATGGCCAGATCGGCCGTCCCCCCGCAGACGTCCAGGACGCGGTCTCCAGGCGAAAGCCCCATCATGCGGATGGCCGCCCGTTTCCAGGCGTACTGGATGCCGAAACTCAACAGGGTGTTCATGAAATCGTATCGCGGCGCCACCCGGTTGAAATGCCGCCGCACCCAATCGGCTTTCTCGGGTGTGGGCATTTGCCGGTAGCCAAAATGGGCCCTGTTCGTGGCGTCGATCTGCCGATCCAACTGCGCGCGCCGCTGACCGGCGCCAAACCAATGCGGTGTCTTCCATTCCATCGATCGTCGTCTCCCGTTGCGGCGGAGGTTGCCAGGCGGTGGGCTTTGCGCTACAGAACACGGTCGGCACCGCAGCGATTTAAAAGCTTATATTCATACCGGATTGCGCGCCGAAATCCAAGGCGCGAATCCCCTTGTCTGTTTTTTAACGCCCTGCCGACGCTGGCGGGGAACAACCGCCACCATATGCCCAGGGAGGTGATCCATTGCATTCCCCTAACCGACGCGAGTTCCTTCGATTCACCCTGGCCGCCGCGGGGGCGCTGGCCGTCTGGCCGCTGCCCCTGCACGCCGAAGAATCGGCCTGCAAGATTCCGCACCCCATCACCCCGCCCGACCCGCGCTTCAAGGGGCAGTGCCCCAACTGCGGCATGATCCGCGCCATGTGGGCCCGCACCTGGATGCGCTTTGAGAATTCGGAGGGGATGTCTGAGGTCTGCTCGTTTCACTGCCTAGCCGATGTGGCCCTGAAATCCGGGGAAGAACCGCGCAATGTCGAGGTCGCGCTCTATACCCGTCCGGACACAATGCGTCCGGCCGAAGCCGCCTTCTTTGTGGTGGGTTCCAGCGCCCGTGGCACCATGACCATGCAGAGCAAGATCGCCTTCGGCACCCAGGAAGCGGCCGGCCGCTTCAGCCGGTCCTGCGGGGGCCAGGTGGTTTCCTACGAAACCGCCTTGGAATTGGCCCGCCAGGGGGTCCCCCGGGAGAAAAAGGTCATCGCCGCCAAGCGCCTGAAGATGGAAAAGGTCATCGAACCCCGGGACAACCAGGACCGCTGCCCGGTCTGCGAGATGTTTCCCGCCCGCTACCCGCGCCACAAGAGCCAGCTGCATACCCGGGACAAGGCCGTCTATCATTTCTGCTCGACCCAGTGCCTCTTTGCTTTTCTGGAAGACAGTCCGGCCTACGGCGGCCGCCAGGTGGATCCTTTTCTGATCTGGGTGGTCGACTACGAAACCCGGGCCTGGATCAGCGCGCGGACGGCCTACTACGTGGTCGGCGCCGGGGAAGCGGGCCCCATGGGACGCGAGGCTTTCGCCTTCGATCGCAAGTCAGATGCCGCGGCCTTTGCGCGGCAACATGGCGGCACGGTCCGGCCGTTTGC
>CAYMAR010000035.1:0-10005 GCA_964388465.1 uncultured Desulfobacteraceae bacterium | reverse complement strand
CCGCCCGCCGGCAGCGAAGCCGCGGCCGTCCGCAGCAATTCGTAGATATCCACCGGACTGCGCCGGTTGGCGGCGGCGATCGCCTTGATGGTCATGCCGTCGTCCACCTTGAGGCCGTTGGCCTCGAGCGACCGGCGCAGGCGATCGGTGTCCAGACCGTATTGACGCCCGAAATCGTGAAGCGTCAGCTTGCCGGTGCCCGGTGGCGGCATCTCCGGAAGGGGCCGAGAGGCGGTGTCCCCGGTGGTCGCAGCGGGCGCCATGGCGTTGTAAAGGGTCTGCGGTGAAACCCCGTTGGCGGCGGCCATGGCCTGCAGCGTCTGTTCCGGATCGGTCACCTGGTAGCCGGCTGCGGCAAGCGCGGCGCGGGCCGCCGGCAGATCGAGGCCGGTCTTGCGGGCAAAGGCCCTGAGGTTGGATAGCTCGGCATGCCCGTAGGGCGGCTCGCCGTATTTTCGGGCCGCGGCGGCCTTGATGTCATCCTGAAGACCAAGAATCGTCCCGAAGGGCGGCCAGCCGGCCAGCGTGCCCACGCCAAACACCGCCACCAGCACCACCGCCAGATTGAACTCCGGCGTGAAGACCTTCCAGTGGCGGGCCCGGTCTTTCAGGTACTGGGTCAGCGGCTTCCAGTTGTAATAGACGTGCAGCCCCAACGCGATCAGAAAAAGCAGCCCCATATTGATGTGAACGGCGCCCCACTCGGTTTTGGAGAGCCCCATGAGGCGCCAGTCCGCCCAGTAGGCCACCCGGCCCTGGGGCGCGATGTAGAGCACCACACTGGTTAGTATCATGATCACAAAGGCGATGGCCGCCGTAAGCGAAACCGTTCGTCGGATATTCATGCGGGGATTCCTCGTTTTTAAAATTTGAAACGCGTTGCCACCATACGGTCAGGCCATGATTCTGCGCAAGAGCGCATCGTTCGTTTGGTGATCACAAGCCGTTCTGGCATGTGGCCCGCAGCACCCTTCCAACATATCGCGAGGGCTATGATAATAGAATTTATGAGTGCCCGTCGGCTCAAAGGTTACACGCGCAAAGGAAACGCAAGGGGGTCCGGGTGGCGGGTGGTACCTTCAGGACAGCAGCGGGTTAAATCCCGACAGCGGCCGCGCTCTTGACGACCAGGGCCGCGGCCATGCCGATCATCAGGATACCGGCCAGAATGTCCGAATGCCGGCGGAAGCGGCGGATGAGGGGGGCCAGCCCGCTGCCCAGCACCAGCAGTCCGGGCAGGGTGCCCAGACCGAAGGCCAGTGTCAGCGCCGCGCCCTGGAGGGGGGCGTCAATCGCCAGCACCCGCGAGAACGCCCCGAAGGAAAGCCCGCAGGGCAGAAATCCCATCACCGCCCCTGAAACCAGCATGGCCGGGGTGGTGCCCTGGCCCGCCCGACGCAGCAGTGCACCGACGCCCGGCAAACGGGCGAGCCCGCCCCCGGTCATCCAGACCGGCTCACGGATCAGACCGAGCCGCGCCAGCCCCAGAACGGCCAGCAGCACGCCGGCCAGCAGGCCGAAGCCGATCTGCACCGTCGCCACACCCGTCAACGGGTCGGCAGCGGTCCGGCCGGCCAGGAAGCGCATCAGGCCGCCCAGTCCGCCCATAACCAGCCCGACCAGGGTGTAGGTCCCCAGTCGTCCGGCATGGTAGGCCAGATGGTCGCGGAAGCGCCCGGTCTGTCCGGGAAGCGCGAAAACCAGCGGGCCGCACATGCCCAGGCAGTGGCCGGTCCCCAGAAGGCCCAGCAGAAACATGGATGAAAGGTCGACGGCGTGCATGGCGGGTCTCCATTGGAATAGCATTTACAGACCCGGGAGAAAAGACTAATAAGGGGGCTGCCGATGCCCGCGTCCCCCAATACCGAATTCAACGCACAGACCCGAAGACGCCCCATGCGAAACCCGCATCGATACCATCGCAACCGAATGCCGAAATACGGCCGCACGCTTTTAATGGGGGCCGCCATCCTGATCAGCGCCCTCGTCATGGCGGCCACGGCCCGGGGCCAGTCTCCCCGGCCGGGTGAAATCCCGCTGGACAACGAAAACCGCATGCACCTCAGCCGCGGCGACCGTTGTCCGGTCTGCGCCATGCGTCCCATCAAATACCCGCGGTTCGCCGCCGCCATCCGGTTGCAGGACGGTACCACCTTTTATTTCTGCAGCGCGGGCTGTATGCTCAAGGCCTGGCTGCGACCCGATGTCTTTCTGGGGGCGCGGGTCGAAGACCGGGGCCAGCCGGTGGCCCGGGACTATTTTTCCGGCCGACCGCTGGATGCGCGCCATGCCTACTGGGTATCGGGATCGGACGTGATCGGGCCCATGGGGCCGGCCCTGGTCCCCCTGCGCCAGCGCGCGCACGTGGACGCCTTCCGCCGACGCCACGGCGGCACCCACGTATTCCGCCTGGAAGATCTGGATGAAGACAACTGGAAAACCCTCACGGGCAAACCTTTCCGCTTCTGAGCCGGCTCGGGCGGACGCCGCCCGGCCGCTTCCCGCACCGGGCCGTTCCGACAGCCTGGGGTGGGCCAAGGCCTTTCTGCTTCTGGCCGCCGTGATCACGATTCTGCCGCCCGTCTTCATGACCGGCGATCATTTCCTGCGGCAAAAACCGTCCGCCCGGCATCAACAAGCCGTGTTCCGCGCCGCTGGTCTGAGCACCCCCTGTTTTTTCCCGGCCGGCCATCCGGCGCGCACCCGGCTCGTCAATCCCCATGCCGTCGATTGGCGTCTGGCGCCTTTCCTGCCCCAGGCGGCCCCCGGAACGGTCGATCTGGTTCGACCTCGGGCCGCGCCGCGGGGAGACATCGACCATGGCCGTTAGAATGCCGCTCATGCTGGTCTGGGCGGCCCGGGAGAATCTGCGCCGGCCGGGTCCCAACCTGCTCCTGGTCGTTTGCCTAGCCGGGCTGACCCTGTGCCTGTCCCTCGTGTTGCTCCTGAGTGCAAGCCTCGAGCGAACCAGCGCCCAACTGCTCGAACGGGCCCCCGACCTGGTGGTCCGCCGCTTGGGCCCCGGCGGCTGGCAGCCGATGCCGGCGAAGGCGGCCCTCCAGGCCGTCCAGGATCTTCCCGGCGTGAACCGCGCGCGCCCCAGGATGTGGGGCCTGGTTCAGAGCGGCGCGCAAAGCGTGACCGCCGTGGCCGCCGACGACGCCGATCTGGCGGCCGCCGGCTTGATACTTCCTCAACCGGGCCACGCGATTGCGGGCGGCTGGTGGCGCCCCCGCGCGCAAGGGGATGCGCTGGTGCTCACCGGACTGGACACCGTGACCTTGGATGTGGATGCCGTTCTGCCGCCGTCGACGGATATGGCCGCCTTCGATACGGTGTTCCTGAATCCGGTGGATGCCCGCCGGCTGCTGGGTCTTTCAGCGGACGAGGCCAGCGATCTGGCCCTTTACGTGTTTCATCCCGGCGAGGCCGACGCGCTGCGGCCCGAGCTTCGCGAGGCCTTCCCCTGGCCTGTGGCCATTCGCACCCGCACCGAAACGCAGGAATGGTACCGCAGCGGTTTCGGACGCCGCAGCAGCCTGGTCGTTCTCTTGTGGCTGCCCGCGGTGAGCGGGCTGGGGCTGATGGTGCTCGCCGTGGTGCAGCGCCAGGGGGGCACGCGCTTTGCCGCCGGACTTCTCAAGGCCCTGGGCTGGACCACCGGCGATATCCTGCGTCTCAAGCTCTATCAGGCCCTGACCCTCGCCCTGCCGGCGATCACGCTCGGGCTGGCCCTGTCCTATGTGCTGACGAGTGGGCCGCTCACGCCCGCGCTGACCCATGCCATGCTCGGATGGCCGGAGGGCGGACCGGCGCGCACCCTGGCCCCCGGGGCGCATCCCGGGGTGTTTGTCGGGGTCGGCGGCCTGGTCCTGCTCCCCTATTTGACCGCCGTCGTCTGGCCGGCGCTGCGAACCGCCGCCGCGCTTCCAGACGAACTGCTCGACAAGGAGACCTGACGATCCCATGACATCCGCCGGATTGACATGCCGGGCGCTGGGGTTCAGGCACCGAAACGCCGACGGCGCCCCAAAGCCCGTTCTGGCGTCGATCAATGCCCATTTCGCCGCCGGCGAGGTCGCCTGGATCAGCGGCCCCACCGGTGCGGGCAAAAGCACCCTGCTCCACCTGCTGGCGGGACTGCGCCGTCCTTCGGAAGGCGAAATCCTGGCCGACGACCAGCCGGTCTCCCGCTGGCTGGCCGCCCACCGGGACCGTTGGCGCCGCCACCTGGGCATCATCTTTCAGCAGGACCATCTCGTCGCAGGCCTGAGCATCCTCGAGAATGTGATGCTCCCCCTGATTCCACGATCCACGGACCTCAGAGCCCTGCGCGCCCGCGCCCGCGAGACGCTCCAAGCGGTCGACCTCGAAGACGGCGCCGCACGGCGGCCCGCCGAGCTCTCCGGCGGGGAGCGCCAGCGGGCCGCGGCCGCCCGGGCCCTGGTCGCGGCGCCGCGTTTCCTGCTCGTCGACGAGCCCTTTGCCCATCAGGACGACGCCCACGCCCGCGACCTGTTAGACCTGCTGTACGCCCGCGCCCGGCAGGGCGCCACCGTCATCATTGCCGCCCACGCCGCGAACCGGCCGATGAGCGGCGCAGACGACCGTCACTGGCGACTGGCCGGGGGCGGTCTCGAGGAGACCGCGTGCCCGTCCACCCCCTGCTGACCGCCATGCTGGTCATGGACATGCTCGTCTTATTGCTGCTGACCGGTGCCGCCGTGTGCGCTTTCCGGGTCGTCCTGAACTGGTCTCCGGGCGACACGGGCCAGGCGCAACTGCGGCTGCAGGCCCGTCAGGAGGCCTGGTCGCTGGCCACCTCGATCGCGGTCTGGACCTATCTGGCCTCGGGCCTGCTGCTGATCGCCATTCTCAGCAACATTCTCCCCGGACGGGTGCCCGGGGCCATGTGCGGGACAGGCGTGATGGAGGCCTGCCGTCCCGACGGGTATCGCATGCTGCTCCTGCGGTTTCTGGGGTCGGTGGGTCTGTTCTGCTGGCACCGGCTGGAAACGCTCAACCGCGGCGCCCCCCTGGCCCCCCTGACAGCGGTCAACGCCCGTGTGCTGCTGGCGATCCTGCCGATCGTCTGTCTGGGCTATGGCGCCACCTTCCAGGCCCTGACCGGCCTGGACACCAGCCGGCCCGTGGATTGCTGCACCGCGCTCTACGACCGTGTCGGCCCGGCGGCGACGGCGGAGGCCGCCATCCTTTTCAGCCGTCGCGCCGCCTTGTGGCTGTTCGCCGTCACGAGCGTGGGGCTGCCGCTCCTCGTTCTGACGCGCGGCCCGTCGATACCGGGCCGCGTTTCCCGATCGGATCTCCTGCCGGTGCTCGCCGCCGTATGGCTGTTTTCCGGCACGGTGGCCCTCGTGCGGGTCTGGGCGCCCTACCATTACGAAGTGCTGCACCACTTCTGCCCCTGGTGCCTCTTTTTGCCGGAACACCGGGGGGTCGGATTCCCGCTGCTGATTTTTTTGGGCCTGGTGGCCTTCGAGGCGCCGGCGTTGTGGGCCATAACCCGGGCGCGCAGCCGCTACGGCCACCTTCTTCCGGGAGACACGGCGCTGGCGGCCAGGTGCTCACGCCATCTCATCATCGGCGTTCTCGGCTTTGCGCTGCTGGCGGCGGGGCCCGCGCTCTGGTGGCGCTGGCAATTCGGGATGTGGATCACCAGTTGAATAGCGCCGCCGGACGGCGCGGCGTGCGCCTCCCGCTTTTATTCTTGCCAAACCGATCCGGATTGATATAGGAAAAACGGTTGTTGATAGGCACTTTAATTTTGAAACCGATTCACATTTTATAGTCGTCTGAATCCAGTTACACCGATTTCTGCAAATGGTTGATCGCTAGGCGGAGGGGAAAACGCGACACGCGCAGCGTTTCCTGTGCTTGTTTTCAAACTCAGGACGAAGGAGGAAAGAATGAAGCTTACGCGTATTTGTGCACTGGCAGTCGTAATGGTTCTTCTGGTGGGCGGCCTGGCCGTGGCTGGCACCCTGGAAGATGTTAAGGCCAAAGGTTTTATCTCCGTGGGCGTCAACGAGGGCCTGTTCGGCTTCTCGATGCCCGATGACAAGGGCGTCTGGAAAGGCCTCGACGTGGACACGGCCCGCGCCATTTCGGTGGCCGTGTTCGGTGCCCCCGACAAGATCAAGTTCGTCCCCCTGACGGCCAAGACCCGCTTCACGGCCCTGCAGTCCGGTGAAATCGACGTGCTCACCCGCAACGCCACCCAGACCCTGAGCCGCGAAACCGCCCTGGGCCTGAACTTCGCGCATGTCAATTACTACGATGGTCAGGGTTTTCTGATCCCCAAGAGCCTGGGTGTCAAAAGCGCCAAAGAACTCGACGGCGCCACGGTCTGCGTTCTCCCCGGCACCACCACCGAGCTCAATGCCGCCGACTATTTCCGCTCCAACGGCATGACCATGAAACCCGTCGTGATCGAAAGCACGCCGGAACTGGCCAAGGCCTTCTTCGCCGGCCGCTGCGACTGCCTGACCTCGGACGCCTCCCAGCTGGCCAGCACCCGGGCCGTGGCCCCCAAACCCGACGACTACATCATTCTGCCGGAGATCATCTCCCGTGAACCCCTGGCCCCGGCCGTGCGCCACGGCGACGACCAATGGTACGATATCGTCAATTTCGCCACCATGGCCATGATCGAGGCCGAATTTCTGGGTATCACCTCCCAGAACGTGGACCAGATGCTGCAGAGCAAAGACCCCAAGGTCCAGCGTTTTCTGGGCGTCAGCCCGGGTAACGGCAAGTCATTGGGTCTGGACGAAAAATGGGCCTACAACATCGTCAAGATGGTGGGCAATTACGGCGAAGTCTTCGAACGCAACGTGGGCACGAGCACCCCGCTCAAGATCGAACGCGGTCTGAACGCCCTGTGGACCGACGGGGGTCTGATGTACACCCCGCCATTCAAATAACCGGGAACGGATTGTTGGATCCTGACCGATAACGACAAAGCTGCCCTGCCGCGCCCGGTTTTTGCGCGGCAAGGCAGCTTTGCTTTTTTCAGCCCGACGCCGCGGCTGAAGATTTTTTCGAACCCCACGGGAACGAGGCGCTGAACCCGCCATGACGCCGACCGAAACGACCAACGCCGCGGAGGGGACCGCCGGGAAAACCCCCCTGCTCTACGACCCCAAGGTCCGCGGCATCCTCTACCAGATCGGCGTCTGCGCCATGGTGGGGCTCTTGAGCTGGTACCTCATGAGCAACACCCTGGCCAACCTGGAGCGCCAAAATATCGCCACCGGTCTGGGCTTTCTCGAAAAGCAGTCTTCGTTCGAGATCGGTGAATCGCTGATTTCCTACTCGGCCGCCGACACCTATTTCAAAGCCCTGCTGGTGGGGACCCTCAACACGCTGCTGGTCTCGTTTATCGGCATCGTGCTCACGGTGATCCTGGGCACTTTCATCGGCATCGCCCGCCTGTCCACCAACTGGCTGGTGTCGCGGCTGGCGGCCATCTACATCGAGGTCTTCCAGGACATCCCGATCCTGCTCCAGCTCTTCTTCTGGTACGCCTTTTTTTACGAGATCCTCCCCGGACCGCGCCAGGCCCTGAACCTGTTCAACGGTGTCTTTCTCTGCAACCGGGGATTGATCTTCGGCATTCCGGCGGCCCATCCGGCCTTCATGTATATGGGCATCGCCTTCGTCGCCGCGATCGCGGCCGTCTGGGCCCTGAAGCGCTGGGCGCGGGCCCGGCAGGCCCGCACCGGGCAGGCCTTTCCGACCTTCAGGGTCGGAGTCGGCATCCTGATCGGCCTGCCCATCGTGGCCTGGTGGCTGGGTGGCGCCCCGACCGCCATGGACGTCCCTGAGTTGAAGGGATTCAATTTCCGGGGCGGGGTCAGCGTGAGCCCGGAATTCACCGCCCTGCTGCTGGGCCTGGTGCTCTACACGGCGGCCTTCGTGGCCGAAGTCGTACGCGCCGGCATCCAGTCGGTCAGCCGGGGGCAGACCGAGGCGGCGCTGTCCATCGGCCTGCGGCCGGGGCAGGTGCTGAACCTCGTGATCCTGCCCCAGGCCCTGCGGGTGATCGTGCCGCCGCTGACCAGCCAGATGCTCAACCTGACCAAGAACAGCTCGCTGGCCGTGGCCATCGGCTACCCCGACTTCGTGTCCGTGGCCGGCACGACCATCAACCAGACCGGCCAGGCCATCGAGGGCGTGGGGTTGATCATGGCGGTCTACCTTATCTTCAGCCTGTCGACCTCGGCTTTCATGAACTGGTACAACAAGAAAATCAAACTGGTGGAGCGTTGAACCGGGTATGAGTGCGGAACCAACCGACAACCAAACCGCAGAGGTGCTCAAGCCGCCGGCCGCCAGCGTCGGTGTGCTGGGCTGGCTTCGGACCAATCTGTTCAGCACCTGGTACAATTCGCTGCTGACCATCGCGGTGATCTACCTGTTGTGGATCTCTGTGCCGCCTTTCATCCGCTGGGCCTTCGTGGACAGTTTCTGGACGGCTTCCGGCAAGGTGTGTCTGGAGGCCGACAGCGGCGCCTGCTGGTCGATCATTCCGCACAACATCCGCTTCATCATGTTCGGCTTCTATCCCTACCAGGAGCAGTGGCGGCCCGGACTGGCCGTGGTCCTTCTCGTGGGGCTTCTGGTTTTCAGCCAGTTCCGCGGCAACTGGAAGAAATCGCTGCTCTACTACTGGCTGGCGGGCCTCGTCATCATGGGCATTCTGATGAAGGGCGGGCTGGGTCTGGCCCCGGTGGAGAGCACCAAGTGGGGCGGGCTGCCGCTGACCCTGCTCTTGTCGGTCTTCGGGCTGACCGCGGCCTATCCCCTGGGCATCCTTCTGGCTTTAGGGCGTCAGAGCCGCCTGCCGGCCATCCGCTCCCTCTGCGTGGTCTACATCGAGCTGATTCGCGGCGTCCCCCTGATCAGCCTGCTGTTCATGTCTTCGGTGGTCTTCCCGCTGTTTCTGCCCGAGGGCGTGACCGTCAACAAAATCCTGCGCGCCCAGGTGGCGATCATTCTCTTCACCGCGGCCTACATTGCCGAGGTGGTCCGCGGCGGACTCCAGGGCATGGCCCGCGGCCAGTTCGAGGCGGCCGAGTCCCTGGGGCTCAATTACTACCAGACCATGCGGCTGATCATCTTGCCCCAGGCGCTCAAGATCGTGATCCCGCCCTCGGTGAGCATCCTGATCTCGGCCTTCAAGGACACCTCGTTGGTGGTGATTATCGCCCTCTACGACCTTTTGAAAACCACCCAGGCCGTCCTGGGCAATCCGGAGTGGATGGGGTTTTCGGCCGAAGCCTACATCTTCATCGCCCTGGTGTATTTTGTCTGCTGCTACTACCTGTCCAGCTTCAGCCGCAAGATCGAGCGCGAACTGGACACGGGCTACTAATACCGGGACGACCAGCGCCCCGGGCAACCTGAAAGATAAGAGAAGTCGATCATGAGCCCTGACGCCCAGACGGATTTCGGCAACGACGCCATCGAGGATCCGATCATCGAGATCACCGGGATGCACAAGTGGTTCGGCGAGTTCCACGTGCTCAAGGAAATCAACCTCAAGGTCGGCCGCCAGGAGCGCATTGTCATCTGCGGTCCCTCGGGGTCGGGCAAGTCCACGCTGATCCGCTGCATCAACCGCCTGGAGGAACACCAGCGCGGCCAGATCGTGGTGGACGGCATCGAACTGACCAACAATATCAAGAATATCGAAAAAATCAGGGTCGAAGTGGGAATGGTCTTCCAGCACTTCAACCTCTTCCCTCACCTGACCATCCTGGACAACCTGAGCCTGGGCCCCATCTGGGTGCGCAAGGTGCCGCGCAAGGAGGCCGAAGAAACGGCCATGCACTATTTGGAAAAAGTGCAAATCGCCGAGCAGGCCAAGAAATTCCCCGGCCAGCTCTCCGGCGGCCAGCAGCAGCGCGTGGCCATCGCCCGCAGCCTGTGCATGGCCCCCAAGGTGATGCTCTTCGACGAGCCCACCTCGGCCCTGGACCC
>CAYMAR010000034.1:9042-18165 GCA_964388465.1 uncultured Desulfobacteraceae bacterium | reverse complement strand
GGCGGTCTTCGTCTATCTGCTCACCAACAGCGTCAGCCGCGTCAAGCGCAAACTGGTCGGCCTGGGTTTCGAACTGCTCGACCCCATGGAATGGGCCATGGACCGCCTGCCGCGCCATGAATAGCGACGACCGCGCATTCCCGCCCGATAATCGTCCGGTATCAGCGGTCGCCGACCCTGCCTGCGGCACGCGGGGCGCCCGGCCCGCATGACGGCCCCCGTGGGTTACCGCCCCCCTTACGAACACCTTTACATCTACTACCTCGAAGGCCTGGCCGGTGCGGTGGATTCAGCCCTGGGGCCGATGTTCATCGGCAACTGGGAGGAAGACGGCTACTCTTTTCTCTTCTTTTCGTCGCCGGCGGAGGAAACCGTCCGGCAATTCCTCGAGGCCCGTAACGATCTCAATCTGCTCGACCGTTACGATATGCGCTACGACGACTGGCAGGGGGGACGATTTCAGGGCCTGCGCACCGACCGGCTCAGCATTGAACCGGCCTGGACGGTAAATGCGGCGACGCCGGCCGGCAACGACCTCATCGTGCAGCTGGACCCCGGCGTGGTCTTCGGGGCCGGCACCCACCCGACCACCCGGGACTGCCTGGCGGCGCTCGAACGGCTGAGCGCCGATGGTGGCGGCGGGACACTCCTGGATCTCGGGACCGGCACCGGAGTGCTGGCGCTGGCGGCCGCGCGTCTGGGCTGGCGCCGGGTGCTGGCCGTGGACTTCAACCGGTTGGCCGCCAGGACGGCCAACCATAATGTAAAGATCAATGCCCTGGAAGACCGTGTCCTGGCCGTTCATGGCCGGGCCGAGGATCTGGTGGCCTGCCCGGCCGAGGCTGTCGTGGCCAATATCCATTATGACGTGCTGCACGCCCTGATTCGGTCCGATGGCTTCCGCCGCTGCCCCCGATGGATTCTCTCGGGGCTGCTGCGCAGCCAGGCCCGCGAGGTGGAAGCTTATCTTTCAGCGGCGGGGCTTGCGATTCGACAGCGCTGGTCGCGGGACAACACCTGGTTTACCTATCTGGGCGTTTCGTAAACGGTTGAAAAAGGCCGGTCTCCTAAGCTATGATTATCAGATGTCTATGTGGTGCCGGCTCTTCGCGGCATCCTTCGGCCCTGGCCTGAACGTAATTCGCGATTTACGGATGGACACGGTCGATCTCATGGTTTGCTGCGAGGTGCGATGAACGATCTGATTGCCCGGGCCGCCCGGGAGGTGGCCGGCACGCGGCGGGTTGTGGCCCTCACCGGGGCCGGCATTTCGATCGAGAGCGGGATTCCGCCGTTTCGCGGCCCCGGCGGTTTGTGGGAAAAAATCGACCCGCTGGAAGTCGCTCATATCGATGCCTTCCGGCGCAACCCTCGCAAGGTATGGGAGCTGTTGATACAGGGTATGCAGAAGGTGCTGGTCAGGGCGGCACCGAATCCGGCCCACCGCGGGCTGGCAAGCCTCGAAGCCGCCGGCCACCTGCAGGCCGTGATCACCCAGAATGTCGACGGCCTGCATCAGCAGGCCGGCAGCCGTGACGTGATCGAGTTCCACGGCACTTTCGCCTGGCAGCGCTGCATGGACTGCGAGCGCCGCCTGCGCAGCGACGCGCTCGACCTGGCCGAGATACCGCCACGCTGCGCGTGCGGCGGCATCCTCCGGCCGGATTGCGTCTTTTTCGGCGAACTGATTCCGCCCGAGCACCTGGCCCGCGCCCAGCAGCTTGCCGCAGGCTGCCGGGTCATGCTGGTGGTGGGTACTTCCGCCACGGTGCATCCGGCGGCCATGCTGCCCCTTCTGGCCCGTGATGCCGGCGCCCGGGTGATCGAAATCAACCCGGAGCCGACGCCGCTGACCGGAACGGTCAGCGACTATCTGATTCCCGGACCCGCCGGCCGTGTGGTGAATGCCCTGGCGGCGGCGGTGTCCGCATTCCCTAAAACGACCTGAGGGGTGAGGATGGCGACGGTCCAACCGGAGAGATGGGTCCATACGCTTGAACTGCCCCGACCCTCGCTTCAGGACAACACGGCCGATACCGAGCGACTGCGCGATGCGCTCGAGCGCCAGCTGGGAGCGAAGCGGGTGGGCATCGACCTGGCCGCCGCGGCCCGACTGCCCGCTTTGCTGCGGGACCACGACTACCGGGTACGGGCCATCGCCTTTGGAGAAGGCGACCGCTGGCAACTGGTCGCGGTGACCGCCGTCGACGCCGGCCCGGTGCTGGGTCTGGCCGTCGACCTGGGAACCACCCGGATCGTCCTGAGTCTGGTGGATCTGGCCAGCGGGCAGATCCTGGGTGAAGATTCCCTCAACAATCCCCAGCTTGCCATCGGACCGGATATCCTGACCCGGATTCATTTCAGCGATACCGGCAACGGCCTGCTGCAGCTGCAGGACATGGTGGTCGGCGGCTTGAATCGGGCGGTGGAAGCGCTTTGCCGGACACATGCGGCTTCACCGGAACACATTCTCCTGATGAGCCTGGCCGGAAACACGGCCATGACCCATCTTTTCCTGGGGCTCCCCCCGCGCTGGATGATCCGCGAGCCCTATATCCCCGTGATCAATCGGCCCGGGCACCTCAGGGCCCATGATCTCGGACTGGCGCTGCATCCCGACGCCCGGTTGTTTGTCTTCCCGAACATCGGCAGTTATTTTGGCGGCGACCTGATCGCCGGGATTCTTCACAGCGGTCTGCACCGCCGGGAGGCAACGGCCATTCTGGTGGATGTGGGCACCAATGCCGAGGTGGTCCTGGGCAACCGCGACTGGTTGATGGCTTGCGCCGGTGCGGCCGGACCGGCCTTGGAGAGCGGGGTTTCCAAGATCGGCACCATGGCCGGCCCGGGCGCCATCGATCGGGTGCGCATCGATCCGGAGACGCGGCGGTTCGAACTGCGCACGATCGACGACCGGCCGCCGGTAGGCATCTGCGGATCCGGCGTGATCGATCTGGCCGCCCAGCTTTTCCGGGCCGGTATGCTCGACATCCGGGGGCGGATCGTACCCGAGGCCTGCGAGGGACGCCTGGTGGCCGGGTCTCACGGTGCGGCGTTGGAAATCGTCCCGCCCCCGGCCGGGGCCGACCGCAAGGGGCTGGCCATCGGTCAGGCGGAACTCGATAGCCTGATCCGCTCCAAGGCGGCCATGTACACCATTCTGGAAACCATTACCGGGGCCGTGGGGATAACGCCGGACGCGCTCGAAACCTTTTTTGTGGCCGGGACCTTCGGCGCCTACATCGACCCCGAGTCCGCCATCACGATCGGCATGCTGCCGGATCTGCCGCGGGAGCGCTACCAGCCCCTGGGCAACAGTTCGCTCGAAGGCGCCAAAAAGGTCCTGACCGATCCCTCCCTGCTGCCCCAGGTCGATGCCATTCGGGATCGGATCACCTATATGGAGCTGAACGTCAACCAGGATTTCATGAACCGTTTCAGTGCGGCCAAATTTTTGCCGCATACCAACCCGGAACGCTTTCCGTCCGCAATGGCGAGAGACGGGGCGAAGGGGGCTTAACCCGATCCGGTAATCCGATCAGGAAGACGCCATGGCAAAACTGTACATTTTCACCCGACGCGGCCGCAGCGAATACAATCTGGCGGATCACAACGTGCTCGGCCGGCATCCCAAGAACCGCATCAAAGTGCTCGAACCGGGCGTCTCGAAGGTGCATTGTCTTATATCGGCCGAGGACGAGCAGCATTTCTCGGTGCGCGATCTGGGCAGCCGCAACGGCACATTCGTCAACGACAAGCGGATCAAAGGCAAGGTTGTCCTCAACGACGGCGACGAAATCCGCATGGGCAACACCCGCTGCCTGTTCCGGGATCAGATCGATGCGTTGACCATCAATTGGGTGGAGACCTCACGGGAGGACATCGAAAAGCGCATCCAGCACAAGGTCGCACCCCGCAAGATGGACAAGTTCTTTCCGCAAAACAACATCATCGATGACGAGATGCTGCGCGCCGACTACGAGAGGTTGCGGATTTCGTTCGAACTCCAGCGCGATATCGGCTTTGACCTGCACATCGACTTCATCCTGGGCTGTGTGCTGGACCGGGTCTATGAGTTCCTGGCATTCGATCAAGGGATCGTGCTCTTGATCAACAAAAAAGCCGAATTCAATGTGCACTCCTTTAAATTGAAAGCGCTCGACGCAGCCATAACGGTTTCGCGCACCCTGATCGACTACGTGGTCGAAGACGGCCTGGGGGTTCTGCTCAACAACCACGACCCCGGCGCCGAGAACGCCTCGCCCGATCTGCTCGATTCGCCGGCCGATTCCTCCCTGGTGGTGCCGATCATGGATGAGCAGGAGTTGATGGGGGTCATCCTGATCGAGAAGAAGGCCACCTACACGCCTTTCCGCGAACGGGATCTAAGCCTGCTTTCCAATGTGGCCAACAAAACAGCGCTTTTTATCCGCAACTCTCAGGTGGCCAAGGGCGTGACCCGCGAATCTCTCGAGCGCGAGCGTTTCCGCAAAATCGTATCGCCCGAATTGGCCGAAATGGTGGTGGCCGGTCAGCTGCGGGTGGCCGAATACGGCGAATGGCGTCCGGCCACGCTGTTGATGGCCAACATCATTGGCTTCCATGATCTGGCCCGCGAACGCCCTCCCGACCTTCTGGTGGCCATGCTCAACCGCCATTTCGATTCCCTGGTGAAGGTCGTCTTCCGGCACGAGGGCATGGTCAACGGCTTCATGGGGGACCGGATCCTGGCGGTGTGGGGGGCACCGCTGGCGCACGAGGACGACGCCCTGCGGGCGGTGGCCGCGGCCATGGAAATGCGCCAGGCGGTCGAGGCGCTGAACGTCAAGCGCGACGAAGACGACGAACCCCCGCTGGAGATCGGGATCGGCCTGGTCACGGGCAACGTTCTGGCGGCAAGCACCGGTTCGGCGCGCACCCAGCGCTACACGATCTTCGGTGAGCCGGTCACGCGGGTCCAGGCGGTCTGTGCCGCCGCGCGGGCCGGGCAGTTGATGATCACCGCGGAAACGCATAGCGCCATCAACGGGCGCTTCACCGCCGAGGAGGCCCACACCATCAGACTCAAGGACGGCAGCGTTCGCTGCTTCGAAGTCCTGGGGGCATCCGAATCACCCCCCGAGCGGCCCTGGTCTTATCTGGGCTGACCGGCTCCCCCGGTCCGTCCACTGCAATTCCCGCGCCGCTTCACGGGGTGCCGTCGCCGGTTTGGTTCGGCGTCAACAAGAAATGCTGAATAAAACGCGGATCGATCCCTTCGGCGGAAACCTTTCCATATTCGTCCGCCAATTCGGTGAACAGGGCGGTGATCTGCGGCCCGACGGTGTCGGCCAGCTCATCGCCATCGCGATTCGTGCGCCGGCCCAGCCACTGCAGGCAGGCCGGTCGGCTGGCCGGGGTGATTCGCCGTCGGCCCATTCCGCCCGCCGGCGTCTCGAAAAGGCCCTCCCAGAAATCCATGAATCGATCGAGCGCAATCGGGTGCAGGATTTCCGGCAATCCGAGTTCACTGCGAGCCCAAAGGGTCAGCAGGACGTTCTTGTACGTCAGATGCCCGAAGCGGCGCGGCAGCGGCAGCTCGATCGACAAGTGCGCGAGCAGACCGTCGAGCGCCTGGATCTGCGCCAACCGGCGCCCGGTGGCGTGGATGTCGTCCAGGCGGGCGAATTCGCGGTACCGATGCCCCGTGTCGAAGCGGTCGAAAAATAGCGGGCGTTTGAGCAGCAGTCCGCCGAGCAGCCCCAGCCCGTCCTCCCCCCAAAAAGTGAGCGGCAGTCCGCTGCGGGCAAACCAGCTGGCGGCAACCCAGTCTTCGGCCGTCTGCTTGAGCTGCGCCGCCTGGCTGTAGCCCAGGCGAAAAAGGCCTTCAAGGGTGAAGACCTGCAGGTTCCGCGCGGCATGTGTGACCAGCGGCGGTTCGGGGTTCAGGCGTTCGAGGCCGATGCTGAGGTAGCCGCAGGCCTTTTGGACCACCGCGCTCAAATCCTCTCGGCTTGTGGGTTTCAGCCGGTCGGCCACGCAGAGACGGTTGCCGAGGGCGGCGAATTCGGACTGGATCCGGTCGAGGACCTCGCCCCGGGGGACGGCCTGCCAAGCCTGGTGAAAGAGCTCCTCGCCCGCGGCCAGGTCCAGCGGCACCATGGGCAGCGGCGTGAATTCGTCGGCGGAAGGGATCTGAAAGCAGGCGGCGGTCTGCTGGAAGCGCTCGTAGCTCAGCGGTTGGTAGAGGCCGACGGCCTCCTCAAAGGGCAGAAATCCCTTTTCGGCCAGGCGGACATTGCGCAGGCGATAGGCCTCCTCTTCCGTTTCGGCGGGCAGGACGTTCAGCGCCGAGAGCATTACGCGCTGGTAGTGGACATGGTCGTCTTCGGCCAGGCCCTCCAGGATGCGCTGGACCAGTTTGTGGTGTTTTTTCTGACGGTCTTCGCCCAAAGGCTCCGCCGTGGGTAGATCGACGATCCGGAAATAAAAAAAGTTGTCGAAGCTGGTGAATCCCGGGCCGAAATCGGTCGGGTCCTGGTCGTGTTCCCGCAGGCGGATTTCGATGGTGTTGAACAGGTAGTATTCCACCAGATCCGCTTTTTGACCGGCCAACCAGCGCACCATCCGGGCGGGGTCGGCCGCGACGATCCGTTCGAGCCACATAAACAGCGCGCCGAGATCCAGGCGGTCCCGGTTCCAGACCTGCTGGTCGAGCACGTATTCGAGCTGTCGCCCGGAACCTAAAGCGATCAGGGGAAGGGCGTCGTCCGGACCGATGTCCTGGATCAGAAAATAGAAATCCTCCTCCGGAAAGCTGTGCACCAGGGCCGCCGGCTGGGGATGCTCCAGAACCTGCGCCATCGCCTTATCCGCAGGCAGATCGAGGATCCGGCGGCGCTGTGCCGTCAGCTCCCGGCGCAAGGCCAGGATCTTGTCGTCGTCAGTCGGGGGTGTCATCGATAAACGGTTCCTCCCGTCGAAGCGGGTTGACGATGATCCGGGTCATCCGTCAGGGGGCGGATGCGGCCCGTGCGGCATTCCAGGGGGCAAACTTCATCAGCATGAGCATGCCCGGAATGGCGATCAGGGTACAGAAAATAAAAAAGCCCTCCCAGCCCATGTGCTTGGCCATGAAGCCGGTGGGGGCGGAGGCGAAAACCCGCGGCATCCCCATCAGGCTGCTTAGCAGGGCATACTGGGTCGCCGTGAATTTCTTGTTGGTGATACTGGCCATGAAGGCCACGAAGGCCGAGGTGCCCATGCCGCTGCTGAAGTTTTCGAAAGCGATCACACCGGCCAGGGCCGGCAGGTGATCGCCCACCCGGGCCAGAACGGCGAAGCAGGCCGTGGACAGCGCCTGGAGAACGCCGAAGAGCCACAGGCAGCGGGCGATGCCCAGCTTCAGGATCATGATGCCGCCGATGCCGGCCCCGGCGATGGTGGCCCAGAAACCGAAGAGTTTCACCACGGCGCCGACCTGGGACTTGGAAAAGCCGATATCGAGGTAGAAGGGCGTGCTGATGGCGCTGGCCATGGTGTCGCCGACTTTGTAGCAGAGAATGAAGGCCAGCATCCAGATGGCCTCCGGCCGGCGGAAGTACTCGACCAGCGGGGCCACGACGGCCTCTTTCAGGGTGCGCGGGGTCCCGGCCACGGCGGGCGGCTCCGGGGTGAGCCAGGTGGTGAGCAGACAGGGCAGCAGGCAGAGGGCCATGATGAAATAGACCCTCGAGAAGGGCATGTGATCGGCCATGATGAGGCCGCCGCCGCCCGCCAGGAGCATCCCCAGGCGATAACCGTAGATGTAGAGCGACGAGCCCAAGCCGAGCTCGTTGTCGGGGAGATCTTCCCGGCGATAGGCGTCGATGACGATATCCTGGGTGGCACTGAAAAAGGCGACCAGGCAGGCGGCCAGGGCCATGAGGCCCAGATGGGTGTGCGGATTGCTGAACCCCAGCAGGACGATGGCGGCGATCAGGGCCAGTTGGGCAACGGTGAGCCACCCTTTGCGGCGGCCCAACAGCGGCAATGAATAGCGGTCGAGCAGCGGCGCCCACAGAAATTTCCATGTATAGGGAATCTGCACCAGGTTCATCAGGCCGATCACCGTCAGGTCGACGCCGGCATCCTTCATCCAGGCCTGGAGCACACCGATGGTCAGCAGCAGGGGCAGGCCGGCGGCGAAGCCCATGATCAGCGCCACCAGCATTCGCCGGCTGAGCAGGGTCCGCAGCAGTTCGGTGCGCTGCCAGAGGCGCTGAAGTTTCTGCTGCAGGCTGGATGGCGGATGATCCAAATCCAAGGGAGCCTTTCGACGCTGACAACGACGGGGTCGGACGTGCCGCAAGGGTGCTGTTAGCGCTTATAGTTCAAAAACACCGTCATGACAAACGGTGGTGCGCGCCGCATCACTTTGACAGCGGCTTGCGTATCCGCTATCCCCTGTAATCGTGACGGCGATCCGTTGGTGGACGACGCGGGCAGGGTGCGCCCGGCGAATGGCCGTTGAAAACCCCGCTTCGGCGTCATTTTCAAAAGGCTGAATGCCCAACAGGAGGTCGGTATGCACAGGCATTGCCGCGTGGGTCTTTTCATTCTGCTGGCGGTCATGGGGCTGGCCTTGCCGGTCGGAGCCGGCAGCGGGCAGGTCACCGCCCGTGTCAGCCTCATCGATCAAAACGGCCAGGTGGTCTATGGCGACTGGGTGCGCGTGTTTCTGGTGACGGCGCCCGTCGATGTGCCCGAACTGGATCTGGCCGGGGCGGAGGCGGTGGTGGAAAGGACCGCGCGCATCAATACCGCCCACATGGATTTTTTCATCCGTTTTCAGACGCAGCTGGATCAGGACGGCTACCGGGTGGACGACAAACTGACCCGGCCGGACGGATCGGTGGCCTTCAATCAGCTGCCGCCGGGCCGCTATTACCTCGTGGTCACCTTCCCGACCATGATTGCCGGGCAAAAAGCCGCCTGGCAGGTGCCTGTCGATGCGGTGGCCGACCATACGGTCCACATCGAGCTTGACGCCGCCAACATGGCCCTGAGGCTTGCGCCGAAGCCTTGACGGTTCTGAGAAAAGAATGCCCGCGGCGTCACGCGGATTCTTCGTCATTGCGGCCCATCGAAAGGACGCCGCATTTT
>CAYMAR010000034.1:3976-8942 GCA_964388465.1 uncultured Desulfobacteraceae bacterium | reverse complement strand
GTCGGTCGATGGCGCTTGGTCGGGCTGATGGTTCGCGCGGATGGTTGCAAACCGCCCTCGGCCGATGGCGATACTATCCTTGAAACCGGCCGTCCATAACAAATTTTTCCTGCGGCGTCATTTCAGACAACGGCTTCATGGTGACGGCGTCGGCCGGGCACTCCAGGGCGCAGAAACGGCAGGCGATGCAAGCGCGCGGCCGCGCCAGCACGGGGCGGGCGCGGCGGTCGTCGGCATCCTGGTTAAAGGCGACCGCCAGGCAGTCCACCGGACAGGCATCGATGCACGCCCGGCAGTTCACACAACGCTCATAGTCGATGAGGGGGCGCGGCCAGTTGCTGGCCCGGCGCCGGATGCGCTCGCATTTGCGGCCGATGGCATCCAGGACGGCACTGTGGGGGCAGATGCGGCCGCAGGCCCCGCAATCGATGCATGCGGTGTCCACAACGCGGTGACGCTTGCGTGGCTGGCCGGTGATGGCCAAAGTGGGGCAGACCTTGGGGCACATACCGCAGCCGACGCACATGTCCGTAATCCGATAAGGCATTTGTTTGTTCGCTTTAGGTCGTCAGTCCGAGCCGCTTGAGTTTGTCCGGTCCCGGCCGGCCGGTTTCAGGGTCCCAGCCCAGCGCTTGCCAGTAGTCGCTGCGCATCCGCTCGAGGTCCACTTGCCGACCCTCGTTGGCGCCGGCCGTCGGGGGTGGGTTTCCCAGCGTTCGAGCACTGGCTTTGAACGTCCGCGGGTCCAGCCCCTGGCGTACGTTGAAAAGCTGTTTCATCGTCTGGATGCGATCGCCGATATCCATGTATTCGGCCGGGTCCCGTCGCCATCCGGTGGCGGCGTTCAGCCACTCGAAAAGCGGCAAGCGGTCGAGACCCAGCAGGGCGCCGAAAAGGCAGGCACCGCTGCCATTGAGAACATTCATGAAGCGGCTGCAGGCGGCCGCGGCCTGGGCGCGTTGCGGCATCCATTCGTATTTGCGGCCTTTGGTGTAGAAAAGGTCGACATCGGGCAGCGTGTCGATCTTTTCCCAGAGGCGGAACATTTCGTAGTACATCTGGGAGCCGAGGGTATGGCGTCCCGGGGTGGGCTCTGCGCTGTAATGCAAGGCGAAACCGGGATCGTAGCGTCCATCGTGCATGCCCAATTCCTGACCGCCGGCATGCATGGCCATCGCGTCGGCCCCGCGGCCGATTTGCGCGGCGGCGCGCTTGGCACCGTCGGCCAACAGATCGCCGACGCCCTCGCGAGCGATCATTTTGGCGGCGAGGGCAACGATGGCCCGGCTGTTGCCCCAGGTCAAGTCGAGCCCGTCGAGGTCGGCGCGGGAGAGCAGCCCCTGCTCGTAGCACTCCATGGCGAAGGCGATGGTGCCGCCGGCGGAGATGGTATCCATACCGGCGCGGTTGAACATGTCGTTGAGCTTGAAGATGCTGGCGGCATCGTCGTTCAGCAGCAGCCCCCCCAGCGACATGACGGTTTCGTACTCCGGTTTGTGGCCCCCCGGGTAGGGGCTGTTTTCCGCCAAGACCCCGCCGCAGCCCAGCGGGCAGGCATGACAGTGGTATTTGGCCACGACCGGTTGGGCGAACACCTCCGGGCTCAAATGGGCGCTGCGCTCGCGGTCGAAGTCCTCGTTGCTGCCCTTCCAGTTTTTAATGGGGGTGTCGCCGATTTCGACCATCAGCTGGTTCATGCTGGCCGTGCCGAACTTGTCGAGCATGAGTTTGTAAAGCATGCCGTCCATGGCCATTTGGACCGGGAGCAGGCGCATGAGGGTGCCGGTATAGGCCATCATCATACCGTTCAGGAAGGGCGGATCGAAGCGGAGGGTTTCGATGCACTCGCGGCTTAGCGCTTTGACCGCATCGACGTCGTGGGCGCGGATGCGCCGGGCACCGGCCAGCACGACCGCCTTGAGCCGCTTGGCGCCCATCACGGCGCCCAGTCCGGCACGGGCGGCCATACGGCCCCGGTCATTGGCCACCCCGGCAATCAGGGACTGCTTTTCGCCGGCCGGCCCGATGCAGGCCACCCGGACGCCGCTGCCGCCGTGTTGTTCGATGAGCATGCGTTCGCTGGTTAGGGTGTCCTGCCCCCAGACGTCCCGGGCATCGCAGAGCGCCGCCCGGCCGTGAGCGACGCGCAGGTAGACCGGGTGTGGGCTGACACCGCTGAAAAAAATGCCGTCGTATCCGCA
Organism: uncultured Desulfobacteraceae bacterium; assembly: GCA_964388465.1. Taxonomy (GTDB): domain Bacteria; phylum Desulfobacterota; class Desulfobacteria; order Desulfobacterales; family UBA5852; genus JABZFP01. The sequence continues at coordinate 6,741 of CAYMAR010000034.1, read as the reverse complement.
GCGCTTAATGGCCGGGGCGAAATTGCCGCCGCAGTTGGCGTCCCCCCAGCCGCCGGTCAATGGGGATTTAGCGGCCACCATCCAGCGTCCGGTAAACAGACTGCCCGAGCCGGTCAGCAGTCCCGAAACAAAGGCCAGGACGTTATCCGGCCCCAGCGGGTCCGCGCCCCCGGGGATGCGGTCCAACAGCTTGCCCACCGCCAGCCCCAGCCCGGAAAGTTGTCGGGCGTAAAGGGATGCCGGCAGGTTTTCCTCATGCAGGGTGCCGTGAGTCAAATCGACCCACAGCAATTTCCCCATGTATGGCCTATCCATAGTTCTCGGACCCGCCTTGAAAATCGCCTAAATGAGAATTAACTCGAAACAGCTTTAGCCGTTCGATGGCGATTTGTCAAATCGCGGGTCGGCCGGGTAGCCCCCGTCGGTGCCGCCGCCGACAAACTTTCAGGCGGCGGGGGGTCGCCAACCAGGGGAATGGATGACGGGCAATGCGTCGCCCGGTCAGGCAATATCGGTGGGATCGTCGATCACGCAGCGATCGTCGGGGCAGAAGATGTTGAGCCATACACCGGTTTTGTCTTTGTCGGCCGCGCTTTGCACCGGCACCGTCATGCGCTCCTCTTCCCTCAAACAGCCTTGATCCGGACAGAAGACTTCCAGCCAGAGGCCATCTTTTCCGGTGGCTTGAGCCGCTTTCTGCTTGTCGCCGGGGAGCTTCACGATTTCCTCTTCCGTGAGGCAGCGCGCGTCCGGGCAGAAAACCTTGAGCCACATGCCCTCACGAGACGTGTTTTGATTTTTGGGATCCATGGTGTACCTCCCTTCCTTTACAACCGTGAAGATAGCCATGGACAGAAGGAGATCAAGGCGGTCAGAATTCAAGCAGGGGCAGGGCCTCGGGTTTTTTGTCCCTTTCGATCGGCAGCCAGCGGACGCCCTTCTGTTCCCGTTCGACGAAGGTTTCATTCACCTTTTGGCTAATGGGCGCGTAGTAGAAGGCCAGCTTCATCCCCTGCCCGTCGTCGGTGGTTTTGAGCTTCATCTTGATTTGGCGATAGCGCCATCGATGGGTCGTCATTTGGCTTCGCGCCTGGTAGGACGTCTTGGGAAAACCGTAGCGCGACTCCATATAGTCGCGCAGTCCGGCAAACGCTTCCGGTGAATCCAACAATAAAAAGGCGGCGAAAAATTGGTAGTCGTAGGTTCCGTAGACCACCTGCTCCACGCGGATGTCTTTGACCGTCCGGACGGTGCCCGGCTTGGTGTAGAAGCGCAGGCCCTCCTTGCCGTGCAGGAACTCGAAGCCTTCGTGTTCCCGAATATCCGTGCCCCAAGACAGGCCCAGGAATGATTTTTCAAGGGGGGGCTGGTCCGCGGCGTGGCCGGGACCGATCAAGATGAAGGAAAGCGCGATAGCCATGGCGATGCGGCGACGGTTCATGGTTTTCCTTGTCAGCGCCCCTGGCGGGCGCGATGATGGGTGTGGGGTCGTAAAGGTCCGGGGCTACGGCAAGCGAGGTTCGGCTAATCGAGTTCGGCCATCAGTTTCGGAAACAGGTTTTCGAGCTGAACCTTCATGTAAAACCAGTTGCCGTCCGGGGCGGTGATCCCCAACAGGCGGATGCCGGCCATTGTTTGGAGGGGCGATGACACGACCAGCACAACGCCTTGTTTGGTGTGGAGCGTCAGGGCTTCGCTGTCCTTGAGACCGGCCTGGGCGATGGTCTCCTCCGCCACCGAATAGATGCTGCTCAAGCCCACCGCCAGCCGGTCCAGGTCGATTTCGCCCATGGCCTGGTCGGAGCTAAGGATATCCCCGTTCGTACTGACCACCGCGACGGCCCGATAACCCTTGATGCTCTTGAATTCCTCCAGGTGGCGTTGGAGCACCCGGTTGGTGGTTTCCAGGTCGACGGCGGGGGAACTCGTGGTGGATTCTTCAAGCACGACGCCCGGGCTGGTTGTCGATTCCTCCTCGATCGCTTCGGTTTCCTCCCGCATCCAGGTCGCACCGGCCATGTCCATCAAGTGGGTTTTGACCCGTGTACGGGTGCGCCGACGCGGGAGATCGGACAGTTTGAAAACGATGCGGTCCCATTCCGAGATTTCGAGGGCGGCTTTCTCCCCGGTCAGTCCCTTGAAGTGGGCATCGATCAGCACGCCTTCATCGAAGTAGAGGTAGCCTTTGCCTTTGCCCGAGCTCTTGATTTCCATGCGGCAGGTTTTCTGCTCGATCTCGATGAGCGGCAGGATGCTGGACATGGTCATGCCCTTGTAGTTGATGCCCTCGTCGCGCAGATTGAGACCGACAAAGATGGCGGAGGCCAGGGCACCGATTTCAAATGGTTTTTCCAGATGATAGAGGACCTCCTGCTGGTCCATGCGCTTGCGGAACCAGGGTTTGCCGTAATCGGTCATGACGATGCACGGCGTACTGGCATGCTCCTGGGTGATGTAGGCCAGCAACTCGAGGCCGTCCAATTTAGGGGTGTTGATATCGGTGACGAAAACGGCGACTTTGTTCTGGCTCAGCACCTCGATGGCGGCCTCACCATCCGAGGCGGTTAGTATCTCGAACTGGTGCATTTTATCCAGGCCATCCTTTAAGGATGCCACGAAGTCCGCATTGCCGTCGACGATAAGAACTTTATCCATAAACCCTTCTTGTCGGTTGGGCCCCGGGCGAACGGGATCGCCCGTCCCGCATTGGGGGGCGGCGTGCGTTTTATATCGGCCGCGGGTCCCGGGTATTTAGCCGGTGCAAC
>CAYMAR010000034.1:0-3876 GCA_964388465.1 uncultured Desulfobacteraceae bacterium | reverse complement strand
CCGGGCCGATAACGCTCCCAGACGACAGGCGAAGCTTTCAATCGTCATTCTTTGAGGGGCCGCCGGGATTCAGCGCCCAGCGGGCCGTTGCATCCGGTATCAAAAATCAGCACCGGGGAGGAAACCCAAATGCTACACCGATTCAAACTCGCAACCCGCATCATGATTCTGGGCATTGCCATCGTGGTCGCGTTCGCCGCCGTTTTCGGGTGGCTCTATCCCAAGATCAAGGGCGACATGTACGATGCCCAATACCTCAAAACCCGGCACGTGGTCGAAACGGCCTACAGCGTCGTGGGCCACTTCGCCGCGCAGGCCGAGAAGGGGGCGCTGACCACCGAAGAGGCCCAGAGCCGGGCCAAGGCGGCCGTCGAGGCCATGCGCTACGAAGCCAAGGACTATTTCTGGATCAACGACATGACCCCGCGCATGATCATGCACCCGATCAAGCCGCAGCTCAACGGCAAGGATCTTTCCGGGATCAAAGATCCCGACGGCAAGCATCTGTTCAATGAATTCGTGAAGGTCTGCCGCAAGGACGGCGCCGGGTTCGTGGATTACATGTGGCCCAAACCGGGGGCGGACGCCCCCCAGCCCAAAATTTCCTACGTCAAGCTCTTTCCGGCCTGGCAGTGGGTCATCGGGTCTGGGATCTACATCGACGACCTCGAAAAGGAAATCGCCGGCATCTTTACGGCGGTATTCATCGTTCTGGGCGTTCTGGCTGTCGCCGCCCTGGGACTGTCCTGGCTGATGGCGCGCTCCATCGCCCTGCCGATCGACCGGATCATCCAGTCGCTGGGCACGGGTTCGGACGAGATTGCTTCGGCCTCGAGCCAGGTCTCCTCGGCCAGCCAGTCGCTGGCCGAGGGTGCTTCCGAACAGGCCGCCAGTATTGAGGAGACGTCGGCCTCGCTGGAGGAGATGGCCTCGATGACCCAGCAGAATGCCGACAACGCCAATCAGGCCAACCACCTGATGAAGGAGGCCAACCAGGTGGTGGACCGGGCCAACGGCGAAATGGCGCAGCTGACCGATTCCATGAGCGAGATATCCAAGGCCAGTGAAGAGACGCAAAAAATTGTCAAGACCATCGATGAAATCGCCTTTCAGACCAATCTCCTGGCGTTGAACGCCGCGGTGGAGGCCGCGCGCGCCGGGGAGGCCGGTGCCGGCTTTGCCGTGGTGGCCGACGAGGTGCGCAATCTGGCCATCCGCGCGGCCGAGGCGGCCCGCAACACCTCCGAGCTGATCGACGGCACCTCGCGCCGGGTCCAGGACGGCTCCTCACTGGTGGCCCAGGCCAACGAGGCCTTCACCGAAGTCGCCGGCGCCTCCGTCAAGGTGGGGGATATCGTGGGCGAGATCGCCGCGGCTTCGAGCGAACAGGCCCAGGGTGTCGAACAGATCAACAATGCCGTCACCGAAATGGACAAGGTGGTCCAGCAGAATGCCGCCAGCGCCGAGGAATCGGCATCGGCTTCCGAGGAGATGAACGCCCAGGCCGAACAGATGAAAAGCATGGTGCTTGAAATGGTCAAGTTGGTCGAAGGCCAGGGGCCGAAAAAAACGATGGCCGCCCCCCGAACGCGTCGGTTGGGCTGGGGCCGTAAGAAGGCCCCGACCACCACGGCCACGGCCCGTCCCAAGGAACCGACGCCGACGCCGCGAGCGCAGCCGGCGCCGCAGGAGGTGATTCCGTTTGACGACCAGGAGACCTTTCAGGACTTTTAATCCGGCTCCGGGCCGCATACCCACTTTGCCAGGGGTCCGGCCGCCATCCGAGGGGCCGGGCCCGCATCAGGTCCAATATGAATGATGGAGACCGCCATGAATGATTCGATTGCCGGCAAGTACCTGACCTTCACGCTCGACAAGGAAGAATACGGGATCGCGCTTCTGAAGGTCAAAGAGATCATCGGCATGATGCCGATCACCTCCGTGCCCCAGACCCCGGATTACGTCAAGGGCGTGATCAATCTGCGGGGCAAGGTCATTCCCGTCACCGACCTGCGCCTGCGCTTCGACATGCCGGAAATCGACTACACGGATCGCACCTGCATCATCGTGGTCGAAATCCAGGGCACGGAAAGCACCATTCAGGTGGGGATCGTCGTGGACGCGGTTTCGGAAGTCCTGAACATCAAGGCCGAAGAAATTGCAGACACGCCGTCTTTCGGGACGAAAGTGGCCACGGACTATATTCTGGGCATGGCCAACATGGAAGGCGGGGTCAAAATCCTGCTGGACATCGACCGCGTGCTCACCAGCGAGGCCGTCGCTGCTCTGGAGCAGGCGGCCTGATTCGAAGCATCTCCTGACCCTTTCCCGGCACCGGGTGTTGGCGTCGCCCGGTGCCGCCACCACTCCGGCCGGAGCCGGCCAGCCGTTACTTCCTCTTCCCCGTTGTCCCAAGACCACCGACGGCCCCCGGGGCGCCCCGAGCAACGGCTTTATTTTTGGGGAAAAAATGTGCTATGCTGCCGGCGCTTCATCCGTTTCGGCGGACCATCGGCACTATCCCGGCGCTTGCGGCGCCAATCCCAACACACCCATCCGGAGAAACCGGGATCATGAGCTTTCCCAAACTGCGCTCCCACCTCAAGGCCATCCGTGTCGACGACCACATCATTGCCGGCCGCAAAGGCAACAGCGAAAACGTCAAGAACAAAATCACCCTGCCATTTCTGCAGACCCTGGGGTGGGATCTTCTGCGGGACATGGATTTCGATCACCTGGGCCTGGACATCGTCATGTTCAACCAGGGCAAACCGGCCATGATCGTGGAGGTCAAATCGTGGGGCGACCGGCTGGACAACGACCTGCATCAGTACATCGAGTTCAGCTACCGCTTGAACTGCCCCTGGATCCTGCTTTCTTCGGGGCGCGAAACCGCGTTCTACTGCGCCCTTCTCGACCGCTACAATTTTGGCCACGCCAAACCGCTGCTCGAGTTCACGCTGGACGACCTGATCAACCGCACGGGCGCGACGGTTTTCGGCAACCTTGAAAAGCTGATGGGTAAAAAGGATTTCTTCCGCAAGGGCGGTCGGCTGTATAAAGGTGTGGCGGCCAAGCTCGGTGAGATGACGATCGAAGACGCCCAGATCGAGTTCGTCAAAACCGCTTCCCAGCAGGTGCGCAACGACCGCACGCGCCAGCTGACCGTCGAAAGTTTCCTGGCGCAGTTGCAGCATCATTCGCGCCAGGTATCCGGGGCGCTGGTCTATCTCCACCACAAGATGGTCGATCTCCTGCAGCTTAACCGTCGTCTCAACATCCGCTACCGCAACAAGGGCGTCGGCCTGGAGTACGAGACCGTCGGCAACCCGGACGACGACGTGCTGCCGCTCTTCGACGTCTTTCCGGAAAGCGGCCGGATCACCTTCGGCCAGGAGAGCTGGCGCAAACTCAACATCTCGATCGTGACCTTTGAGCAGATGCGGCGGCTTTCGCGCCAGGCCGAATCCTTCGCCTGGGCGCGGGAGGTGGGCAGCGTCCTCGAACGGGCCATCCGCGAAATCAAGCGCATGCCCTGATGCCGGTTGCGCGGCGGTCGGACCGGCCTTGTTGGCGCCCATGCGGATTGGCACCCCAGCGGGTACGGCCGGATGCGTTCCCGCGCTATCTGCCGTGGGCTGATCAGCCCTTGAGTGTCCAGACGAATTCTCCAGTTCAAACCCACGCCATCAGGCGCAGGCCTGTCGAGCACGCGCAAGCGAATCGGGCCCGCAGAGTTCACTTGTCGGGCCTCTGTGTGCTTCACCCCGGTGGTGGTGGGCTCTATTTTTTATCCCCACCCCGTTAGGCATATAGTTCCTTGATCTGATCTTTTTGCTGTTCGAGAACGACGCGCCTTTTCAGTTTCATGGTCTG
>CAYMAR010000033.1:0-18579 GCA_964388465.1 uncultured Desulfobacteraceae bacterium | reverse complement strand
GGGGTACGCTGAGCCAACACGTCTTCGACAAGCTGCTGACCGCGTTTCAATACAAAGGCTACGACGTCGATGCCGCCGGCAATCCGATCCTCGACACCTTTGGTGAACCCATGGCCGACGCCGGGGAAAACGGTGAACCCCTATACAACCCCGATACCGGCGAACGCCTCGAGTACCCGGACGGCAAACCGCGCAACAAACACGTTTGGGAGACCACCGTCATCGTCTACGAAGCCAGCAACTGCGACAATCCCAACCAAACACGCAAGATCGTCGGGTTTGCGCCGGTAAAAATTACGGACGTCTTCGATGCCCCCGACAAACTGATCGAAGGCGTCGTCACCTGCGAACTCGTGGAAAATGGTATCAGCCGCGGAGACGGCGGCGACTATGGCCTGTACGGCAGTGTTCCGGGATTAGTCGAATAACACATTGCACTTAAAACTAAGGATAAAACCATGCTGGATATCAAGGTCAAATTCATCGATCCCGAATCGGAAAAGCAGTTTCGCCGGGCCGTTCGCCCTCTGGATAATTTCCAGATCCTTGATCCCCGTGACAGCGGGCCGGCCGGTGTGCTAGTCTACGAGATAGGGCGTTCGGCGGCCATGGATTTTGACGTCATCCAGGCGGAAATGGATGAGACCGCCGTACGGCACATCCTGCTGGTATCCGCCGACACCTCCCGGGAGGTCCTCATGGGCGCCATCCGCCTGGGGGCCCGCGAATTTCTGACCCCGCCGCTGGACGCGGACCAGGTGCAGGCCGCTCTGGACCGAATCCAAGCCCTGGAGGCCGAGCAGCCCGTGGCCCCGCGAACACGGCACGGCCGAATCATCAATGTCCTGGGCAGCAAGGGCGGCGTGGGCACCACGACCATCGCCGTCAATCTGGCCGTTGAGCTGGCCGGCGGAGAGCGACCGAGCAAGGTGGCCCTGGTGGACATGAACACGCTTTTCGGCGACATCCCCCTGTTTCTCGATCTCAAGGCCGAGTTTCACTGGGGGGAGATCACCAAGAACATCGACCGCATGGACAATGTCTTCCTGGGCAAGATCCTGGCCAGGCATCCCAGCGGCATCCAGGTGCTCTCCTCGCCGGCCTATCTCAACGGGCACGTTGCCCCGAACCCCGAAACCATCGAGCACATCCTGGGGGTCATGCAGACGATGTTCGATTTCGTGATCATCGATGCCGGCCAGTCCACCAACGACACCTGCCTCAAGATCGTGCAGATGGCCTCGGACGTGCTGCTGGTGAGCACCCTGAGCCTGCCGTGCCTGTCTACCGCCAACAAGCTGCTGCAGTCCTTCAGCAATCTGGGGTATGCCGACCGGGACAAGCTGAAGGTGCTGGTCAACCGCTACCTCAAAAAAGGGGAGATCTCGCTCCAGGAGGCCACGAAGGGCATCAGCCAGGACTTCTTCTGGGTGATCCCCAACGACTACACGTCGACCATGTCGGCCATCAACCAGGGGCAGCCGCTGCGACGGATCCACCCCAAGGCGGCCGTTACCCGCAGCATCGGGGAAATGGCGCAGGCGTTGGTGGCCGGTCCGAAGGACGCCTCCAAAGCCAAAAAGCGGCGGGGATTGTTTTTTAAACGAGGTTAAGAGCCGACTGCACCGCAGTCCGGCCGGGAAAGGAAACCCAAGGAGACGATCATGTTAAGAAGAAGAGCGCAAGCCATCGCCGAAGATCCGGCCCCACCCCCTCCGGTGGAGCTGGTCACGAAAAAATTCCTGCCCGAAGAGTTCTTCGAACTCAAGGCCAACATCCACAACCGCCTTCTGGACATCGTCGACCTGGCGGTCATCGACCGCATGGACCGCGCGACCCTCACGGTCCAGATCCGTTCGGTGGTGGAAAAACTCCTGAAGGAGGACCCTGCCGGTTTCCCGCTCAACCTCCAGGAACGCGAGAAGATCTTCGAGGAAATCGTCGACGAGGTCACCGGGTACGGACCGCTGGAGCCTTTCCTGAAAGACGCCACGGTTTCCGATATCCTCGTCAACAGCTACAAGCAGATCTACGTGGAGCGTTTCGGCAAGCTGGAGGCCACCGACGGACGCTTTCGCAACGACGATCACCTGCGCAAGATCATCGACAAGATCGTTTCCGCCATGGGACGGCGCATCGACGAGTCCTCCCCCATGGTGGACGCCCGGCTCCCGGACGGCTCGCGCGTCAACGCCATCATCCCCCCGCTGGCGCTCGACGGCCCCATGCTCTCGATTCGGCGCTTCGCCGTCAACCCGCTCGAGTTGAACGACATGATCGCATACCAGACCCTACCGCCGGTCATCCAGCCGCTGCTGGAGGGCATCGTGCGCGCCCGCATGAACGTGCTCATTTCCGGCGGCACGGGCAGCGGCAAGACCACCCTGCTGAACGTGCTCTCGCGCTTCATCCCGGAAACCGAGCGCATCGTGACCATCGAGGATGCCGCCGAACTGCAGCTCAAGCAGGAGCACCTCGTGCGCCTGGAGACCCGCCCGCCCAACATCGAAGGCCAGGGAGAGGTCGTCCAACGCGACCTGGTACGCAACAGCCTGCGCATGCGGCCTGACCGCATCATCTTGGGCGAGGTGCGCGGCCAGGAGGCCTTCGACATGCTCCAGGCCATGAACACCGGCCATGACGGCTCGCTAACCACCATCCACGCGAATACGCCGCGCGACGCCCTGATGCGGCTGGAGACCATGGTCGCCATGGCCAACCTGGACATCCCCAGCCAGTTTCTGCGGCGCTACATCGCCTCGGCCATCAACGTGGTCATCCAGGTCTCCCGCCTGGCCGACGGCAGCCGCAAACTGGTGAGCCTCCAGGAGATCACCGGCATGGAGGGCGAGGTCATCACCATGCAGGAGATCTTCAGCTTTCAGCAGACCGGGCTCAAGCCCGACGGGAAGATCGCCGGCCGTTTCATGTTCAACGGCATCCGCCCCAAGTTTATGGAACTGTTTAAAATCCACGATCTCGACATGCCTTCGGCTTCCTTTGAAAAAGCCGTCGTGCTGGAAGTCTGACCCGAAAGGGGGCCGCAAATGGAATTGATCATCATCGGTGGGGGCATCTTTGTGGCGACGGTGGCGATCCTCGAGCTCAGCCTGCTGGGCTATCGCCATCTCAAACTGCGGGAGCGCCGCAACGTCAAGAAACGGTTGAACCGGCTGCAGAATTTGGGTGGACCTCAGGACATCAAGCTTACCCGCGATAGGGTCCTCAGCACGATCCCCTGGCTCGACCGCCTGCTGAAAACGATTCCCGGGCTGACCCGGCTGAAGTGTCTTATCGAACAAGCCGATTCGGAACACTCGCTGGGATACTTTCTGCTCTTATCCCTCCTGTGCATAGCGGTCACCTGGATGCTCAGCCTGATCTTTTTCCAAAACCTTGTGGGAAGCGTGCTGCTGGTGGCTTCGGCCGGCTGGCTGCCGATCCTGTTTTTGCAGCGCAAGCGCCGGCGGCGGATCGAACAGTTCCAGGCGCAACTGCCGGAGGCCCTGGACCTGATGGGCCGGGCGCTCAAGGCCGGCCACGCCTTTACCAGCGGCCTGAAGCTGGCCGCGGACGAATTCGACGCCCCCCTGGGTCGTGAATTCCAGCGGACGGTCGACGAGATCAACTTCGGCGCCAGTGTGGCCGACGCCCTTCACCACCTGGCCGCACGGGTCGACTGCGCGGAAGCACGCTTCTTCGTGGTTGCGGTCCTGCTGCAGCGCGAAACCGGCGGCAACCTGACCGAGATCCTGGCCAACCTGGCCCACATCATCCGGGAACGCTTCAAGCTGCACGGCAAGATCCGGGTGCTGTCGGCCGAGGGCCGTCTCTCGGGAATCGTGCTCATCGTCCTGCCGCTGCTGATGCTGGCCTGGCTGCACGTATCGACCCCCAAATACATCGGCATTTTGTTCACCGAACCGGCCGGCCAGATGGCCATCGGCGGGGCGGCCGTGCTGATGGTGCTGGGTACTTTCGTCATCAAAAAGTTGGTCACCATCCGCGTCTGAAACGGCGCCTGACAGGAGAATAACCATGGCCCCCGAAAATATCGTCATCATCTTCGCGATCGGCATGTTCTGTGTCCTTTTTCTGGCCTCGGTCGGCGTCATCCAACTGGTGCAGCAGAGATCCCGCAAACGGACCCTGATCGACAAGATCAAGGCCGGCGCCGACGACACACCGCCGACGGAGACCCCGCACCCGGTGCTGCGGGAGGACAGCGGCGGCCTGTTCGCCTGGCCCCTGCTCAAGACAATCGGCGCCCGCTTCGTGCCCCGGAAGTCCGAAAACCACACCCACCTGCGGCGACGGTTTCTGCGCGCCGGCATCCGGGTCGACGCCGCCCCGGCGGTCTTCTGGAGTTTCAAGATCATATTGCCCGTGCTGGCTGTCATGTGTTTCACACTGATCCGGATCGGCGTACTCAAGTTGTTCACCCCTCAGGCCACGATCCTGGTGGGCGTCACCTGGGCCCTGCTGGGCTTCTACCTGCCCGATCTGTGGCTGCACCTGCGGACGGCGCGCCGGACGGACGAGATCTTCCGGGCGCTGCCCGACGCCCTCGATCTCCTGGTCGTGAGCGTCGAGGCGGGCATGGGGCTGGACGCCGCCTTCCAGCGGGTCAGCGCCGAGTTCGTCCTGAGCAACAAGGCCCTGAGCGACGAGTTCACTCTGCTCAACCTGGAGTTGCGCGCCGGCCTGCCGCGCGCGGATGCCCTGCGCAACCTGGCCGACCGCATCGATCTCGAGGACATTCGCAGCCTCACGACGCTCCTGATCCAGACCGACCAGTTCGGCACCAGCATCGCCGAGGCCCTGCGGGTCTTCGCCGACTCGTTTCGCACCAAGCGTTTTCAACGCGCCGAAGAGATTGCGGCCAAGTTACCGGTCAAGCTGATCTTCCCGCTGGGCCTCTTTATCTTCCCGTCGATGTTCGTGGTCACCATTGGCCCCGGCGTCATTCGCATCTACCAGAACCTGCTTCCCGGATGAGGAAACGATCATGCAAACCAACCGCCTGCCCACGAGATATGGAACATTGCTACTCCTGGCCGCCTTCGTCCTCCTCGGCACCACCGGATGTGCCAGCTGGTTCGGCCAACCCGATCCCCCGGCGCAATTTGCCCGCCTGGGCCCGGTTCCTGACAATCGCGACATACCGACGGACCTGCTGTTTCCCAAGGATCTCGAAATCGAAAAGGATCACGCGCGGCGCGGGGATGTGCTGCTGCAGCGCGGCGACTTTGCCGGGGCTTACGTGCAGTACGAAAAGCACCTGGCCGCGCACCCGGACGATCTCGAAGTCCAGCACAAGAAGGGCCTGGCCTTTTTGATGGGGCGCCAGTACGACGAAGCCGCCAAGGTGTTCGCGGCCGTGCTGGCCCGCGACCCCGATTATATCCCCAGCCACCAGGCCCTGGGCCGGACCTGTTTCGAAACGGGCGATCTGGACAGGGCCGAACGGCACCTGCGGACGACCGTCTCCCAGGACCCTAGCCGCTGGGGGGCCTACAATCTGCTGGGCAATATCCACGATCGCCGCCACGACTACGGACAAGCCATCGCGGCCTACCAGACCGCCATCCGGATCGCGCCATCCCAGGGCAAGCTCCACCAGAACCTGGGGGTTTCCTACCTGCTGGCCAAGCAATATCCCGAGGCGGCAGCCTCTTTGGAACAGGCGATTCAACTGGGCATCCGCGACCGACGGGTCTTCAACAACCTGGCGCTGGCCTATGCCGGCATGGGCCAGACGCAGCGTGCGCTGCGGGCCTTCAAGCAGGGCGGCAGCGTGCCGCAGGCCTACAACAATCTGGGCGTCATCTACATGCAGCAGGGACAGTACGCCGCCGCGATCGAAGCATTCGAAAAGGCGATCGCGTTGAGTCCGCAGTTCTACAGCAAGGCCAGCAGCAATCTGAGCAATGCGCGCGCCATGCTGGCCCGCAAGACCGAATAGGCCGGTGAAACCAACGCCGGGGATGGAGAGAGATCATGTTGAAACAATTGCGAGGAAAAACTTTGGCGACCCGACTGACCATTGCCCTGGTGGGCCCCTGGCTGCTGTCCGGATGCGCCCTGTGGGGCGACCTGGTCGATCCCATCCCATCCAATGGTTCACCGACCGAGGCCGGTATCGAGCGCTTTGTCGGCGAGCTGCGTCCCCTGCACGGGGATGCCGCCAGCGCCTATCGCCTGGGGCGGCATTACCAGCAACAAGGCCGGCATCAGTGGGCCATCGAGGAATTCAGGAAGGCGGTGACCCGCGACCCGCAACACGCCCGGGCCTGGAATGCCCTCGGCGTTTCGCTCGACCACCGGGGCAACTATGCGGCGGCCCAGAAGGCATACCTGCAAGCCCTGGCCATCGACGACCGGCTGGACTTCGTCTGGAACAACCTGGGTTATTCCGCCATGCTTCAAGGCCATCCCGAGGAGGCCGCCGCGCACTACCGCAAGGCCCTGGCACTGAACACCGACCACCCCCGCTACCGGAACAATCTCAAACGGGCCGAAGCCGAACGGCCGCAGGCGACGGCGGTGGCGGAAGCCAACGCCCCCGATTCCGCCTCCCGCGATGCCGCCACGTCGCCCGAAACCTTGGGGTCGAACGCCGTGCAAGCCGAACAGCGGCGACTGGCGGGCGAAACGAATGCGTTGGCCGCAGAAGCCGCAACATCCGGGGACGCAATGGATGCCCAAGAGACGCCGCAACGTGCCGCCGTGATAACGGAAGGACCGGCCCGCCCCCTCCCCCCGTTCGAGGTCGTGGCCACCTTGGCGCAGATGGCCAAAAGTTATACCGTGAAGCTCTCGCATGACTTTCAACAGATCGTGCGCCCCGCACACCCGGACGAAATCCCGGACGGCCCGCCGGGCCGCCCGCGGGTCGTCACGGTAAAACCCGCGACCGCGCGCGCCACCGGGTTCCGTTTCGAGGTCCGGCCGGTATTGCCGCTGCGGGCCAGGGCCGATCACGACCGGCGCACACCAACCGTCCTGACGCTGTCCGCACCGGCGGCCCCGCGGCCGGACAGCCCCTTGCGGGCCGCCAGTCTCAACACCCGCCTGCAGCTGCCCCGCGCGTTCGAAGGTCAACTGGCGGCCATGGAGGGCCCCTATGTAAAAGTGGTCAACGGCAACGGTGTTACCGGGATGGCCGGACGCATCAGTCGATACCTGACACAGCGCGGATTTTCCGTGGGACATGCCGCCAACGCCGAGCATTTCAACCATCGCAGCACGGTGCTGTACTTCCCCCCAGGCCATTTGCACGAAGCCTGGGAAGTGGCCAGGACCATACCCGGATTCCAGGAAATGAAAGAGACGGCGGCTGTCCGCGGACAGCGCCCCCGAATCACGCTGCTGATCGGCCGCGACGTGGTTCCTCACAGCGACCTGTTCAGCCAGGGATGATGCCCTCCACTTAAAGAAGACACCAAAGGTGACCGTTATGACCGACCACAACACCACCACGCAGCCTTCTGAAACCAAAGCCCGAACCAAACCCCGCGTGCGCGACCGACTGCTGCGTATCGGGCGGGTGGCGTTATGTCTCTTCAGCATCCTGGTCGCCGTGTGGGCGGTCGGTCGCCTGCTGGAAGGTCTGTCCGGCCGTACGGTCTTCGATCCCTGGCTGGTGCGCGGGATGGGGGCCGCCACGGGGATCCTGGCCTTGACCGCGATGCTGGCCTGGCTCGTGCAAAGTGCCGCGGCGGTCGCGGCCGAGTGGCGGCAGTTGAAAATATATCCGGCCTGGCTGCTTTTCCTGCTGATGGTCATCGGGAGCGTGGTGCTCATGCAGGGCTACGCGGTGGCTGTATCCGGTCTCTTGGCCATGCTGACCGGGGCCTTTCAGGAGGCTGAACTGGCCGCCTTCACATTGATCAAGTCGCATCCGGCAACCCCCTTGCTGGCCCTTAATCTGATACTCCTGAAATTCTTCCACGGCGGCTTCGACGTCAATCTGCTGGCGCCGTTGGCCTGGCCGCTGTCTTTTTTACTGGCCTTCTTCATCTGGAGTATCGTGCTTGGCAGCCTGCTGCTCTTCCTGCGAGGCCTGCGGGGCGCCAAATGCGTCCATCTTTTACTGGCCGTCGCCGGTACGCTGGTGACCATGCATCTCAAAAGCCATGCCGCCTTGCTGGCATCCGTCGGTGTTTTCCTGCACGGCGCCGCCGTCGGCATGCTGGTTTTTCAGGTATTGCTGGTCTATGCCGCCCTGCGGACAGGCCTGCCCGCCGAATCGGCTACCCGGCAGCGGCTTCCGCGCGCGCTGGCGCTGGCGGCGGCGGCGGTGCTGCTGATTCCGGCGGTGACCGATCTTTACCAGCAGCACAAAACTGTCAGCGGTTGGCGGCCGGTAGCCCGGCAGTCCCACCCGATGGTCCCGGGCAAGCGGGAAGTCATTCTGGTGGCGCCCCTCAGTGTGCACAACGGTCCGGCCTTCGGCGACACGATCTTAGGAAAGCTGCCGGCACGCACCAAAGTCGTCGTCCAGGAAGAAAAATATGGGTGGGCGCGCATCGGCCCCGGACGCTGGATCCGCGGGGATTACCTGTCCCCCGTAACCGCCGTGGACCAGGCGGCCCGCACGGAGCGGAACCAAACCGACGGGCAGTCCTGACGACGGACTTTCAGGGGGCTTCAACCGGGGCGCGACCGCAAGTCGCGCCTCCTGGCCGCCACCTAAACCGAGGAGTTGCATTGGTTCTGAACAAGCTCAGTCAGGATAAAAAGGACAAACTCCGGCTACTGGCCGCCGAACTGATGGACGAGTGGCGGGATGTCGACGCCGTGGCCCAAATACTGGGCTGCCGCCGCGATTTCATCAAACGCTGGCACCGTCATTATCAGAAAGGCGGACGTGCGGCGCTGACATCCCCCAAAAAGGCGGGCAGACCGTCCAAGCTGAACGGCATCCAGAAATCGGTCATCAAAGAAATGCTGTTCGGCCGCACCCCCCTGGAACTGGGCTTCGATCAGACCCTTTGGACCAATCGCCTTCTCGTCGACCTGATCGCCAAGCTCTACCGGATCGATCTCGGGCTGCCCAGCGCCAACTGTCTTCTGGAGAGCTTCGGCATCCGAAACGGCAACCCGCATTCGGTCCAGGCACGCCGGGCACAGCTCCTCCGTATCCGGGACACCGGCAAGGAGAACGCCAAAATGATGAGCTATTTTCAATACGCCATCGCCGTCGAGAAAGCCGACGCCGGCGGCTGCCGGCCCCTACCCGTCGACAATCGTCGTGATCACCGCCGCCTGCAACCCAACTGGGTGCTGGGTGCCGCCGACACACGCAACTCACGGTGCTTCATGGTGAGTCTACACGAACCAGACGCCGACCTGTTTGTCGTTTTTCTCGAGCGGCTGATTCACCAAATTCCAGCTCCGATCAATCTCGTCGTGGACACGGAATTGTATCCGCCCTCACCGGCGATCGAGGCGTTCGTCAACAGCGCGGGCGACCGCCTCCAATTGATCCGGAGCAACGGTCACCTTCCGCACGGCGGCCAAAGAACCGGGAAAGAGAGACGAAGGTGAAACTTCTTCGGATACCGTTCGCAATCATGCTGCTTGGGTTGCTGGTCACTGCGCCGCCGCTCGCGTACGCCGGTGGAAACTACCGCGTCGACCGGGACGAGGGCGGGATCTTTCTCCAAACCGACGAACACGGCGGATGGTACATCGCCCCTGAGGATCGCGATGATTTCAAGGTCGGACAGACGGGAACCTACAGACTGCGCCAGGACAACCGTGGGACCTATATCCTGATCGACCAACGGCAGCGCTATTATCTCGGGGAAGACGGTCCGGCAGCGACGGCCGAAACGCGCGGCGCCTCGTCCCGCGAGACTAAACCGGTTGCGCCGGCCGATCAAACAACACCGGTCGTCATCCATGGCAATCACGTGCTGGTACCGGTCACCATCGCATATCAAAACCGGGAAATCGAAGTGCTGCTGCTCCTGGATACCGGCGCATCGGTTATCACGCTCCACAAGGACGTCGCTGATCGACTTAGGCTGCCCCGTGGCTTTCACACCCGGCTGTTGACCGCCGGCGGCCGCAAGATCGACGCCGGGCTGGTGAAACTCGGCCGCGTGGCCTTCGGCCCCTTTCAGCGCACGGGCCTGGCCGCCGCCGTGATCCGCAACCGAAACGCCGCGGCCGAATACCACGGCCTCCTGGGCATGAATGCGTTGCGGGGGATCGATTTCAAAATCGACCATACGGGTCGACAGATTCATTGGGGGTCCTGAAATGACACATTCAACACGCCGATCGACAAATGCCGCCGTGACGACAAGACCAGCAGAACAGCCGGCCGACGCGGCACATACTCAAAGGATTCGATCCCATGTGCTCCTGGCCGCGATCTGTCTGGCGGTATGGGTTACGGCCGGTGTGGTCCAGGCCGGTTCGGACGTGCGCAGCCCGGACTACTGGCGCGAATCCCCCAACCGCTGGCAAGACGACCAATGGCGCCAGAGTCCGGTCAACAATCGCAACGCGCCCTACCGCTGGAATCAGGAAAAGTGGCGCCAGAACCCGAACAACTGGCGCAACCGGACTTATCGTCCGGGAAATGCGGGCGGCCGCCCCCCCCAGGACTGGCGCAACAAACCCTATAAATGGGACAAGGAGAAGTGGTCCAACGACCCCAACAACTGGCGCAACAAAGCCTATCGTTTCGACAAACAGAGATGGCGGCAAAATCCCCTGAACTGGCAGAATTCACCCTATCGCTGGGGGGCCGGCGAAAAACAACGAAACGGGGAAATCGACATTCAGATGAACTTCGAGGGGCGGAAGGAAACCGATCCGTCTGAAAAGCCCTCATCTCCGATGCCCGACGGGTCTCAAACTTACGACGACGGTCAGGCCCCGACGGAAGACAAACGACCGACAGGCCCGCGCATCGTCGAAGTCGGAAAAGGAGCGCCAGGGACGCCAGGCAGGTATTCCGGCCGCGTTTTGCCGGTAATCCGCATTCACGGGACCACCCCGTCGGCGACCCTGCGCAGCGATGAAAAAAGCGCTCAGCACGGCCAGCGACCGAAGCAGCTCAATGGCTTTGCCGTCTACGGACTAGAGCGCTGATCACCTGGCCCAAGGCGGTCGCAGACAGATAATCGCTGAAGTCCGACCGATAACGGGCGTCATCTCGCATTTATTTAAACAGGAGGAACCCATGGCACAAGCGCTCGAAAAATATGAATCCGAAAACCCCACGGCCGGAGCGGCTGATCAGATGCGCGCGGCAATGGCACGCCAGCGGATCTTCGGCGGACGTATCGAAGCCAGCCTCGAGACGCACGACGCACTGACTGCCGCGGATCTTGCCGCACTGTTTGATTTCTTCCCGACCGTGCCGCGGAGTATTCCGGAAACCAAACTCAGCATGAACTTTCTTTGCGATCTGACCCTCAAGCATGCCCTTCTCAAGAAACATTTTACGATTTCGGACCTGACCCGGACCATCAGGCTGAGTCAATCCATCGTGGCCGAATGCGTCGACGGTCTGCGTCGTGACAACCTTGTCGAAATCCGCTCGACGAACAACACCATCTCGCTGGTCAACTCCGCCTACCGCATCACCGAGGGCGGCATCAGTCGCGCGGCCCATCTGCTCGAGGAGAACCGCTACATCGGTCCGGCGCCCGTGGTCCTCGAGGATTACCGCCGGGCCGTCGAACTGCAGACGGTCAGCCGGATCGCCCTGGACAAACCACGACTCGAGCGCGCCTTTGCCGATGTCGTCATCAGCGAAGACAAGCTTCAGACCTTCGGCGCGGCCGTCAATTCGGGCAAACCGGTTTTCATCTACGGGCCGTCCGGCAACGGCAAATCCACCGTGGCCAACGCCATGGGCAACGCCATTCCGGGCAACATCTTCATTCCGCATGCCGTGATGGCCGGGGGCCAGATCATCATCATCTACGACGATATCAACCATCGCCCCGCCGAACAGCGGAACGATGCGCCGCCCCACGACCGGCGTTGGGTCCATATCAAGCGGCCGGTGATTTTTGCCGGCGGCGAACTGACCCTCAAGTCTCTCGATTTGGAGTTCAATCCCACGACCAAGTACTACGAGGCCCCGCTGCAGGTTAAGGCCAACAACGGCATTTTCGTGGTGGACGACTTCGGCCGTCAGCTCATCGACCCTCAGATCCTGCTGAACCGCTGGATCGTTCCGCTTGAAAACCGGGTCGATCACCTGACGCTGGCCACCGGGCTCAAATTCGAGGTGCCCTTTGACCAGTTGGTGATCTTCGCCACCAATATTTCACCCCAGCAGCTGGCCGACGAGGCCTTCCTGCGGCGGCTGCGTTATAAAATTCACATGGAATCGCCCTCTCCGGAAGAATTCAGGGCCATTTTTAGGGCGGTCTGCCGCTACCACCAGCTGCCCTTCGATGGGCCGACCTTCGAACACCTGCTGACGCTCTACACAAAGAACGAGCGGCGCCTCAACGGCTGCCACCCCCGCGACCTGATCGATCATATCATCGACGAGGCGCACTTTGTGCAAAAATCGGCGGCCCTGTCGCCCGCCGCCATCGAAAAAGCCTGGCAGAATTATTTTGTGGATCATTCGCTGTAACGGAGACATCATCGCCACGCCGGCGGTTTATCCATCTGAAAATCAACCGGCGTGAGATTCGGGCGAGGCATCGGTATCGCCAAAGGGCCAATTCTGACGGGCGCCCGTGGATGGGGCGCCTGTCAGCTATTCGTTCGTCGGTTTTCCCAGGGAGGGGCAGGTGGCAAGCTGGATGGCTGGCACTCACAGAAAAATTTTCTATTCGTTGCCGGCGGCGGAGGTGTGCCGAGCGCAGTCGCGTACGGTGTTCGGCTTCAGCGCTTGAAGATTACGAGCAGCAGTAATGCAATTACCACGGCGGCGAAGATATGCACCGCCTCGAGCAATTGATAGGTGCGAGAAAGATAGTCGGCAAACCCTCCCAAGGTGCTGCCAATCAAAACCCCATATTCGGCCAACATGCCCTTCCCTCCTCATGTTTCGTGGTGGCGACCCTGCTCGGCTGTCTTGTCTGCGATCCCGCCTGACCATTACAGGCAACGCGAATAATTACCAGCCGGGCAGCAAATTAAGAAGCAAAAATAGTGCCGCCCAGAAACATTGCGGAATGAACGCGGGATGGTGGTGAAGGCCGGCCGGCAATCAACCTGACACGCCTCGACGGACCGTCGACCAATCCTCGCCAACGCCATACACGTCGAATTTACTTCCCAGCGAACCTTATTTGGGGGCTGATCGGTTTTTGCATTGTCGGCAGGATGCGCGGGATGGGTGCCAAATCTTCCGATGACGGAATCGATTCGATCGGCTGTAGATTTTACTATCCAAAACATGGGAAGTCACTGGGTCAAATTATGGAACTTGACTACCCATTGTGATGGCCGTACAGGGCGAAATGTCTCCCGGTGAAGCTTCCGCCGGTCGTCGGGCCGCCGGAAGTTTCACCATCGGGACGCACAGCCTGGCCGCCTAAACGATACCGGCGTCCTGCAGCAGGGCCCGGTCATCGATCGATGGCACCTGGAATTTGAGCTGCAGGGTTTCTTCGAAATCCCGGGCGGTAAAATGCGGGTTGAGGCGCCGAATCGCCCGGGCCGCCCGGGCGGCCCTTTCCGCCTGTCCCAGTTTACCGTGAAAGTGCGCCAGCCCGACCAGCGCCGTAATATTTTCCGGATTGACGGCGATCTTGCGCTCGAGGCTGCGGACCTTCATGCGGTATTCCGTCGCCCGGCTGGGGGTACTTTCTTCGATAAATCGCGACGCGGACTCCCCCCCTTCCACCGAAGACTTGGCGGTCAGCAGCAGGTCCTTGCCGATGATCAAACCGTCGCTTTCGACGGCATCGACCCCTTCCGCCGTAATCGCGTAACCGCCTGTATCCGTTAGCGCAATCCACTTCTTTTCCTTCAAATACCAGATATGAAATTCGATCGTCTTCTCGGGCAGTCCCACATGTTGTTCGAGCTGCCAGTTGCCGACCCCCGGATTGGCCGGATTGTCGCGGCGGTCGATATAGAGAATCGACAGGATCGTGCGCCGAATCCGGTCATCCTGATTGAGCCCCTGGGCTGACGAAAGCGCCGCCAGGGTTTTCCATTCATTCTTCTTCGCCCGTTCATGCCGGACATCATACGCCGCACGCTTTTCCGGATCGGCGAGGATATTGTAGGCCTCGGAAAGAATGTTGAACCGTTCCGGCGACCCGGTCGACGGATTGTCCGGATGATACTTCTTGGCCAACAGGCGATAGATGCGTTCGATGGTGTCCTGGTCGGCATTCGGGCTGATCTGAAGCAATTCGTAGTAGTCATCAAAAGCAGGTTCGTTCATGTATAGCTCCCCTGGTTGTCACAGCGTTACGAATTACGCATCGTACCATGTTTGTCAGCAAAGAATGTGCCAATCATAGCACACGGCTCTGATATTTTCACCACATCACGGCCCCCAGAGAAGAAACTTGCTCTTCCGTCAGGCCCGAAAATATGCGGCCCCCACGTTCGCGCCCAATTGGACAGCTGCTGCCGTGTTTGAAGGCACGGCCGCCAGCCGGCTGACTTTTTTTCATCCGTTTGCATGCTGAACCTTCTTTCGCAAGCCCTTGAGGCCAAAACGGCACTTTCGGCTAATATAACCCGCCGTTATTGATTTTATTGGCCCGGGTGTGTTTAAGATACGCGCCGGCGACACGGTGATCAAATGCGGTGGTCAAGGAGAATTCCATGCATGCCCAATACAAACGCCTGCTGTTCATCGATGCCGTGATCAACCTGCTCCTGGGTGGTCTTCTGCTACTGTATCCCCTGGGGATGGCCGAATGGTTGGGAGTGCCGTCCACCGACAGCCCTTTTTATCCCACCATTCTGGGCGGCGTGCTGATCGGGATCGGCCTGGCGCTGCTGATTGAAACGCGAGGGCGCAAGCACGGCATCAACGGGCTGGGTTTGGCCGGGGCCATCGCCATCAACATCTGCGGGGCCGGAGTTCTCGCCGTCTGGCTCGTGGCCGTGCCACCCGTCATCCCGCTGCGCGGGCAGATTCTCCTGTGGTCGATCGCCATCGGCGTCCTGGCCATCGGTTTGGTCGAACTGCTCTCCGGGGCCTGGCGGCACTGAACGCCACCGGTTTTCCGCCCAACCCGCAAGATCTTACAATACGCTCGTTGCGGTTCTCGCTACCATGCGCCCCCATGACCACAAGATGCGTCCAACCGACGCTCAACATTTTCACAGTGAAGAATGACCATGTGCGAACCGGCCCCGACGAGCGCCCGCCATTTTCGAAGGCGGCCTGGCCGTCGACCGTCCAACCCAACGAACACCCAAGCCGCCACCTGGCCGCCGTACGCTACCTGCTGGCCCCGGAAGACACCTCCGTCGGCGCGGGGCCGACCATATGGCCTGCGCCGCAGACGCGCACGCCTGGCTTCGGGGGTATTGAAGGCGATTATCTGGATGGTGGGCGGTCGGTCTGGGACTGGGCATCGCGCGGCTCGACTGAGGAGGGCCGAAAGGCGGGAGGCTCAATCGGGAACATGGGCCCGCACCCGGTTGCGCCCGGCTTCCTTGGCACGATAGAGGGCCCGGTCGGCGGCGGCAATCAGGGTGTCGATGTCTTGATGGCGGGCATCGTCCAACCAGGCCACGCCCACGCTCAACGTGACGGTCAGCACCCGATCCTCGAAAGTGACCGGCTGATCGGCCACCCCCGCGCGCAGCCGTTCGGCGATTTGTAGGGCGTCTTCACGGCCGCACTCCGGGATAACCAGAAGAAATTCTTCGCCGCCGAAACGGCCGATGGTGTCGTAGGGGCGCACCAGCTGGCGCATGCGCTCGGCCGTCGCCTTGAGAACGGCGTCACCGGCCAGGTGGCCGTGAGCGTCGTTGATGCCTTTGAAATGATCGATATCCACCATCACCACGGCCACCGAGCGGCCGCTGCGGCCCGAACGGTTGAGTTCCTTCGACAAAGTTTCGATCACCGTGGTGCGGTTCGGCAGCCCGGTCAATTCATCGTGCGTGGCGCGGTATTCAAGCTCCGCATAGGCTTTTTGGAGCGCGGCCGTGCGCGCCTCCACCAGGCGCTCGAAACCCTGCTGCATCTCCTGGATGCGCCGCTCCATCCGCCAGCGGGCGGCCAGGGTGGAAGCGAACTGGCGGATTTCAAACGGGTGGAAAGGCTTCTGGATGTAAAGCAGGCGGTCGGTGGGCGGCACCCGCTGCTCAATGGTCTCCGGATCGATGTCGCTGTAGCCGGTGACCATCACGATCTGGGTCGCGGCCGACAGGGCGCGGAGTTCTTCCGCGGCCCACAGTCCACCGCGCCCCGGAGGCATGCGGATATCCAGAAACGCAATGGCGAAGGCCTTATCCTCCTCGGCCGCCCGGCGGGCCGCCGCCACAGCCGCCTCGCCCTGGTCGCAAACCACCAGTTCGTAGGGGCCGTGAGTTTCCCCGGAGGCCTTTTCCAGCACCTGGCGGTAGAGGCGGCGCATCATTTCCTCGTCGTCGGCGACGAGGATGCGAATCGTCTGGGTCGCGGGCATGGCCTGTCCTTGAATCACAGATGACGTCACAAGACGGCATGGCGCCGGTGGGCCGGCCTGAACGCCACGCCGGAATATCGGGCCGTCCTTTTTTCCTTCTATCCGATTGCGTCGGCACCTTCAAGTCGCCGATGCGAGCGCCTCGGGCCCGGAATTGGGCTGGCCGCCCCGCACATACCCGGTTGGCTGTCTTTCCTATTCCCGGAATCTATGCCATATAGGGTCACTTCAATCCACGCACGCAGGAAAGGTTTCTCCATGATCCCCAATCAGCGCGAACGCTTCCGCCTGCCGCCCGAGGTGGCCTATCTGAACTGCGCCTACACGGCCCCCCTGATGAAAACGGCCGAAGCGGCCGGGCGCCGGGCCTTGGCCCGGAAAGCGGCCCCCTGGGAGCTGACCGCCGATCATTTCTTCGAAACCATCCGGGAAAACCGCCGCCTGTTTGCCCGCATCATCGCAAGCGCGGCGGAAGATGTCGCCCTGATCCCGTCCGTGTCTTACGGCGTGGCCCTGGCGGCCCGCAACCTCCCGGTGGCCGCCGGCCAGAAGATCGTTCTGCTGCAGGACCAGTTCCCCTCCAATGTCTATACCTGGCGGCGGCGGGCGCTGGACACGGGCGCGGTGCTGACCACGGTCGATCGCCCCGGCAACGGCGACTGGACCGCCGCCATTCTGGAAGTCATCGACCGGGACTGCGCCATTGCCGCCCTGCCGCACTGCCATTGGACGGACGGCACGCTGGTCGATCTCGTGGCGGTGGGTGCCCGTTGCCGGGAGATGGGGGCGGCCCTGGTCGTGGACGGCACGCAGTCGCTGGGCGCCATGCCCTTTGCCGTGGCCGACATCCAGCCGGACTTCCTGATCACCACGGCGCACAAGTGGCTGCTGGGGCCCTACAGCTTCGGCTTCTGCTATATCGCCCCCCGCTGGCAGGAAGACGGTATCCCCCTGGAGGAAAACTGGCTCAACCGGGAAGGCTCGGAAGATTTTGCGCGCCTGGTGGACTATCGCGACGCCTACCAGCCGGGCGCGCTGCGGTTTGACTGCGGTGAGGCCAGCAATTTTATCCTGGCCCCCGTGGCGGCGGAAGCGCTGCGGCAAATCCTGGACTGGAAGGTCGTCGATATCGCCGCGACCCTCAAAAGCCGCACCGACGACATCGCCAACCGGGCGCACGATGCCGGATTTTCGACGGCCCCGGCGGCCTTTCGCGCCCCGCACCTGATCGGCCTGCGGCTTGCCAGCCCTCCCCCGCCCGACCTGCCGCTCCGGCTGTCCGCGGCCGGCGTCTACGTCAGCGTGCGCGGCAGTGCCATCCGTGTGGCGCCGCATCTCTACAACACGGAAGACGATATCGACAGGTTGTTTCAGGCGCTGCAAACGGAACGGTGAATTCCAAGCCGCCTGAGCCGCTGGCGAGCCACAGGTCCATCCCCCCACGCCCGACGCTTTTTCCACACCTACATCAGCTGGCATTCTCCAAATCACGGTCGCGGCAAGATCCAAGGGGGCACGGCCCACCACGCCAAGTCCGAACCGGTATATAGGCGCCGCGTCGGGGCGCTCCGTGTTTACGCATCGAAAGCGCCCTCGGCGCGGTCGGGCATTGCGGTTGCGCCCCGCGGCGGCAAGGATTATATAGGCACCTTCCACCCCCGGTGCCACGCGGGAAGGATGGCTTGGGCGGGACATGTTTAACAAATCAACTAACCAGGAGATCACAATGGATATCATTCGTATTTTGCTGGCCATCATCCTGCCGCCGCTGGGGGTATTCCTCCAGGTCGGCATCGGGCTTCATTTCTGGGTCAATATTCTCCTCACCCTGCTGGGCTACGTACCGGGTATCATTCACGCCATCTGGGTCATCATCAAGAAATAACATTGCCGTCGGGGGCCGTCGACGCAGGCGGTGGTTGTCGCCACCCGGGAAGGATCTTGGTCCCCGCCGCCGGGCTGGCGCATTGACATCAGC